>UQLZ01000059.1 GCA_900541935.1 uncultured Prevotellaceae bacterium
TGATTGTGTTTGACGAGAGCAGCCTTATAGAGTTATGGCTTTTGGGTCAATCCCACACCTTTTTGCTACTGAGCCCTTTCTTTCTTGCGCAGAGCGAAAGCATCGGATGTGAAATGAAAAAAAGCACGGAAGTGGCGAGAGCCAATTCCGTGCATACCAATTCACCATTACGATTGTAACAACAACTAAACGATTCTTAATTATCACATTATTATCGGCTAAGGAATCCGACAATAATGGAAAACACTACTAAACAAGTATATCAACATTGCAAAGGTAACGCCTTTTTTGCATTTGATGCAATCATTTGGTATGTTATGAAACATAATTGAAGAGCAAATGGGGTATATTGTTGGAAATCAACATCTTTTGTATATAAAAAAGAAAAGATTACTTATCTCCCGACAAATAATCTCAATTACCTTAAAATCCAATACCATGAAAAACTGATACAAAGGTAAGCATTTATGTTTAATAACATAACTTTTTGACAAGAAAAATGCTTATGGTTAACATAGTTTAACTTTAACGGCCCGTAAATGGCATTTTTACTTTGCTTTGGAATGAAAATTATCCGACAGTCAGAGCGTTTGATTCTGCACAGCAGATTCTGATATTATTTTTCGATGCAAAAACCGTAGTCGTGTAGGAACTTCAATAAGTCATTATACGCTCTCTCCTTTTTGGGAGTAAACTTAAATGCTCTTTTCCTTATTTTTGAAAACCAGTTATAAAGTAAAGCATCTGTTTTGTTGGTTGGTAACTCATATTTGGAACTTACAAAATATTTTAAGTCTTTGCATTTCTCAATAAAAGAAAACTCGCTTGAAGTCATAATATACTCTTCTCGTTTAGAAAGCTCTGCTTCTAAACGTTTCTTTTGTTCTTTTGTAACATCAAGAACACCTTTGATTACATTATTATACCAGCGATTCAGCGAAGCTTCTACACCATCAGAAGATGCGAAAGGAATATGTTGATTAGTATCGATATAGTCTAGGAAGTCAATAATTCTTTCGTCAAATGATTTACGATATATAGATGAACCATCAATCTGAATATATGATGCTGCATATTCTTTAGACTTAATACCTATCAACCCACCCTCAAATTTCACAAAATGATATTTATCATCCAGCAAAATATTACTATTTACACTATTTTTATTTGTATTACGTCCTTTGATAGCCAAAAAGTCAACAATATCGTCAAGAGAAAGAGGTGTGTCACTTTCTTCAAGAATTTGATGAATTAACCCTCTTATAGTTAAATGGCTAATATTCCATTTTTTAAGTGTATAGGTAGAAGTTTTACCAATTGCTGTGATTCTATCCGAATTGAACAAGAAACTTCTCAATGTTCCGGGTGCATAAGATATTGCAGGATGCAAGTCTGATAACCTCGAACATAATTCGTCAAAAGATAATGGAGTGCCAATACTTTCTAAGATTTTGTAGAATTCATCTTCAACATCAACAGCATTTCGTTTTAGCAGAATATTTTTATTTTGATCAATATCAATTTCAAACATATGTCTTACTATATAAACCATGATGCTTTCTATCTTTTGGTAATCAAAATAATGATTGAGGATATAATTGTTAATAAAAATGCTTATTGGCAATGTTACGTCTTCTGTCGTTTTTGATAAAAACGTATTAGACATATCTTTGATAGATGCCTCGAAATCGAATGATTGAAAAGTCGTTGTATTTATAATAAGTGTTTTCTCGCCACATATTAAAGGCTTAAATCCTTTTGAAAGAGATAATATGCCAACAAAGGCATCTTCGGATAATTCATTAGAATATGCAAATTCCGCATTTGAAATCATAGGACATATTTCCGTCGGGTCAATAAAATCTTTATTTAGGAACGGATAGTATTGACTATCGAGTAAGGTAGTAATAGCATATAGTTTTGAAGAAGGCGAATAGTTACTAACTATTTGACGAATCCGTTCTCTTGACAAACTAAATTCATTAGCAATATCAGTTAATGTTTGCAAGGGTTTAGTGATACCGTTTGCCCTATTATAAATAGCATCTTGTCTGTTATTTGATTTTATAAAATACAAGTAGACTAATTTAAAAACAGGCAGATGACCATTTTCCTCATAAAAATGAATTGTTTCTTTAACTTCTTCCTCATTAAGGAATTGATATTTTATTCGTATGATTATTTCGTTGCATTCTTTAGGTGAGGAGTATGCTAATTGCGTAAGGAATTCATAAAAAGAACTGTATGCAACGATAATATCAGACGCTGTTTGTTTACCGCAGAAACGAATCTTATGATAATTCACAAGTGTATTACAAAACTGTATTATAGTTTTGGCATTTATTTGTTCTCTTTCTAATACATTTTGTGCTCTCGTTGAAAGTTGTTCTTTTATACGCTCAAACTCGTTATTCAATATTTCAATAAGAATGTCAGGCAAACGAGATAGTATATACTCAACCTTAGCTTCTATAAAATGTTTATTTACTAAGTCAAGGCAGTTCGATAATTTAAATGAGTTAGTTTCGTTGGTGGAATTTTGTGCTATAATTGGTAATATTTTGTTAAGAATATCATAGCCTAATTGCCAACACTCGAATACCGTCTCTATTGAAACAGTATTCGGCAAAGCAACAAAGATAGACGAATAATTGGATAAACATTGTGAGCATAAATCCTTTGCATTTGGAAACACATTGAGAAAATTATCTTGTATATCTTCCTCGCAACTTAATACAAAGTCATCAAATATGCTTTCAATTGAAGAAGGCAAATATTTAAATAATGCTTCTTCAGGGTTACTTGAATTTGTCAGAAAATTAGAACTTTTTATAGCGTCTTGTAACTCTAAAATTGTTTTAGGTCCACAACCTTGGATATGATGCAAATCATTCGACTTCGCATATTCTAACAGCTGAAAGAGATTTTCAACTCCAATCTTTTTGCAACAGTTAAGTGCACGTATAGATAACTTTCTTTCTTTAATAGGATCGATGAACCTATTAGATGATTTTGATATATCCATATTTAAGACTTTCGTTTTAACCTTATTGTAGGGTTGAGGTCATATTCAGTTTTCAAACGATATAATTCAGTTCCCGGCGTAATTATATCTTTGCGGTAGTTTGTATAATATGTTAATAATTCCAGCCCTTGTTGCGACAGCCCTTCAAATTCGGAAACTGAATCAAATTTGTTATTATGTATAACATCTAATAGCTTGGACTTTTCATTGTCTGATAATTCTGACATACATCTGTTCCAGCATTTTCGCCAGTGTGCAGTTCCGTATCCCCCTGGTTTGTTATCTAACCATTCAAAGAAATATCGATACAAAATGAATGTCTCTGGCATTTCTAAAAGTTCTAAAAATTGGACTTCATCATTTCCAAAGGCTTTGTAAAAAAAAGACTTGCCCTTACCGATTTTACCTTTTGTGCTGTTCAGTATGGCTTGTACTGCGCGAATGTATTTCCTATTCCAATATTTTCCAATAAAATCCCTGTTATGCGAGTAGTCAACATCCCCTTTGTTGTCATGCCTAATGGGATGGTATTTCATTGGAAATGAGTATATGCTGACTTCTAGTTCTTCGCAAAGTTCCACATTAATTTTTAAACGGCGATATAAGTCTACCGGCTTATCGTCAAAGTTATAGAGTAGATAGTTGGAAAAATCTTTAAGTCCAGCATTGACGCTTAGCCTTATGGCCTTTTCGTAAAACGGCAATGTCTTGATATTGTCAAAAGCTATGCGTAGAGGTCGTATAGCTATTTGGGATAATAATTTGACATTATTCTCATTGAAAAGGCGAGCGTCCACTCCTTGATTGAAGTCAACGAATCTTAACCGTGTACTTGATTTGAAATGCCTATCGTAATACGGTTTTAATTGTTGATTGGCCAATAAGATATTCTCTTTTTTTGAAGTTAATAGTTTTGCAATATGATATTGGGAAATTATTTTATAAACTTCAAATGATTCATCACCTTTAAGGGTTCCGTAAAACTCCATTATCAAAGATTGGCTTTTGCGAATATATGCACGGTCGTTAATACCAGCCTTGAGATTTCTAATGGCTATTTCAAGTTTGTTCGGCTGCGTAAACAATGCCCCTTTGCCAAATCCACAATCTATAATGTCTTGAATAATTTGTGGAAATTGTTCAGAAGCCAACACATTATTATCCATGAGCAAGAGATCTTTTTGGTCTCCATAATGTTCACGGATAAGATTAATCCTTTCCTTTAGAGGGATGTAGGATTGATAATACGGTTCTAAAGTAGGAACCGCACAAAATGGGCAATGCCTAATACAGCCACGAGTTGTATAACTATAAAAAGCATTTGACATTGAATATTTATAATCAATCTCGTCAAGAATGGAATAGTCAAGAGGTAACTGGTCTATTATTTGCGTATCGCCTTTGTCGAGTTGACCAGGTGTTTGAAGGACTCCTACATATGGTTTGATTCCTGTTGCTTGATATATTTCATTTGGCTGAATGGAGGCAAGGACACCGCCAACCATTAAATCCGATTTTTTCTTTACTAAAAGTTTAGCGAAATTAATGGTTTCAATAGTAATATCCCAATAGAAAGTGAACAATGTAGTTACACAAATCCTATCCCACTCTGGGTTGTCTTTCCAGGTGTTTTTCCAATAATAGTCCTTATAAAAGGTCAATATAGGAAATATTGTATCTTTTAATTCAGAATTACTGTTTACCAATGCATCAAGGTGCTCTTTTTTTCTAGTTCGAATATATTCAACAATGACATCTTTTTTGAGATGCCAATCTATATATGATAAAAATTCAGTTAGCTCATTAATGCAATGCTCGCTAATTTGTTCAATTATAAATCTTTTTAGGTCGCCCTTATAGAACACAATGTCCCAATTGCCTAAATTGCGGTAATATGTCGCGATTTTCATAAGCCCAATGGGAGGAAATTTGTTTGCATAATTTGGTTCTAATAGTAGTACCTTTCTTCTTTTCTTTAGACGTGTCATTATTTGCAGAGTTGTTTAATTGCTTTTTCTTTCATCGTTTCAAACATTGTACGCTGGCTAATGGGACAATTCTGAGAAAGAATGGCAAAAACTTTTCTAATAATTTTGATTTCTTCTGGAGTACATTTTTTATTTAGGGGTGCAAAAATATCTGTAACAGCAGAAGGTGTGGGTTTTTCCTGATTGGGAGTTGACGTCACAATGGTAATGTCTTTTCCCGTGGTTTTATCGCCTCTATCTGTCAACGAAGTAACATTAGATGGTAGTATATCTACTGGCAGACTTTCAAGGGTTTTCTTTATTGTTTCACCATAAATAGCCAGTACTTTATCTGATGCTTCTCCTATATTGTCATCATGCTTATATTTTGTCTTTATTTTATCAAATTGCTTAACTGTAGTAGAAATTTTATTTTGAATATTAGCCTTTTCTTCATCGGATTGAGGCGTGGATTTCCCTGACAAATGAATATCCCTATTTAGATTCTTAACATCATTAGCTAAATGGTATAACTTTTGCAAATCCGAGAAATACTCTTTAATGCACTCATATAATTTAATAGCTTCTGGAGTGTGAGTTAAGCCGTCTCGTGAACTGTTAGGCCTTAGGTTGGGGTGTACGGCATGTATTTCACCATAGAAATAATTATTACCTCTCGCTTCTTTAAAGTATTGATTGAGCAAATCTTTTGAGCCAATTTGAATGTTTCTTTTTCTCAAACGAATACCTTTGTTGACATCTGAGGCAGGAATGGCTTTTGTAAAGGGTGTGATTGCATACCATCCCCAGCCCAAAAGACCAAACTCGCTATCTTCGAACTTGAAAAACTGAAGATATGAAATCTCATCACCTGTGCCGTCAATCATCAAACCATATCGTTTTCTTATGTCTATTTCATCATTTACTGTTAAACGAATATGACCTAATTCTTCATTAAAATCCTTATATTGAATAGGAAGACACTGATTATAGAGCATGTTTTTGAATTCTAACATATAGTCAATAGGTGCAACTTCTTTAAGATATTCAGAAACTTTACCTACATTCAAGAGGTTTCTATGATGTTCAGAAACTTCTTCCATTCTAACTTCAAAGTAATGTTTGTCAGGAGCTTCTTCGCCAACGACCACAGATGTAATTCTGTCTATTACTTGGGTAGCAGTGCTTTTGTCTTCTTTGCTTGATATTATTTTTTGTGCTAATTCATTATCAAAAGTAATTTCCGTATACCGATTTTCTCCTTTCGCACTTGTCTTGAATATAAGGCGTTTACAATATTTTGCCCCAACCAAACGACCTATGCCATATTGTCCCGCCAAACCAATGCCGTCTTTATGAGAGTCTGCAATATTCAAAAGAATCGGTTGTGCTTGTGAAACATTGATTCCGACGCCATTGTCAAGAATCTTTATTTTTCGAGAAATAGGATCTATCGTAATTGATACCTGACCTTCTTTTATATTTGACAAAACGCCATGCCTTTTTGCTTCAACAATGGCATCAAAAGCATTTTGGACATATTCTCTAAAGATGATGAGCGAATCAGAATACATTGAAAACATAAGTATATCAATGAGATTCTTTCCAACTATGGGTTGGTATGTATTGTTAATATTATCCATTGGGGAATTGTTTGTAGGCATTTCGAGGAAATTTAATGTTTACTAGCGAGCGCAATGCAGGATTTGAAATAATATATTCTCCAGGAGTTAAACGGGTCATCATGTTTTGGTATACTTTCGGGATATACCGGTAATCAGATTTTGATACCTCTATGGCATTAGTTCGACCATATGCATGTGTAGCGCAATTACCTTTTACACGGTCATGAATTGCACTTCTGAACTGTTCAACAGAAAATAAGATAATACCCAAAGAGCGGCCTCTTTCTGCGATGTCCAGGAGTTGACGTAAAATTGGAGAGTTTTTGGGAACATCGTTCGATGCATATTTGTTAAGTTCATCAACAAAAAGGATAACCTTGTCAGGTATATCTGTTCGGTCAGCTCCTAGTTTTAAGTCGTAAATTGCTCTTGCAACACTACCAAATACAAAGCTTTGCGTATTTTCATCCAAACGGGCAATGTCTATAACCATTACCCTTCCATCTCGAAGGTTGTTTGAGATTTCTTCTGTTAGGTCAACTTCTCCATACACGATACTTTTGGCAAAAACATCATTTTGAATAGCTTTGCTTATACAACGCTTGAATTTTCGCCAACTAGTTACGAGTATTTCGCCTTTATCTGTTTTCTTTGCCCCCGTTGACGATGCAGTTTGCGTGTATTCTGAAAGTTTTTCGTTAAATGTTGACCATTTTTCAACACCCTTAAAGCTCCCCTCTTTATTTATGATAAAATTAACACAACTTTCGAGAGTGCCAGTGGAATCATCTTCATTGGCAAGCAATAAGTCAAGTTTGTCTTGGCATTTTTCAAATGTGAATTTGTAGATAGAAGCCTTTCCTACATCTATCTGAGAACGAATGTCTGATGGCTGGGCATAAGACTGTACATTTTCTGTCATTTTATCCTTGCTATACGGATAATAATATGTAACATTGTCAAATGGACGTGCAGATAATTGTAGGGTATCGCGATATATATCTATATCAGCTTGTGGCAGTTCTATGTTCGGTTCATCTATTGCCATAAGGTCGCGACCTTTCACATTAAAGAAGACAAACGCAGCAGTTTCTCCTTTTTCTGTCCTAAACTTTTCCTGAATAGCTTTAAGTAAAAACATTGAGTAAGACGTTTTTGCAGCAAGTCCTGAAATGCCTGAGATATTGATATGTGCACCATCGGGACCAATAAGGAAATGGGAGTTGAGAACAACCTTGACTTTTATAGCAGCATCTCCTTGGTACATCTGAAGGTAGCCACAAACCAAGGGATTTTTAACTTCATCATCGCTTAGTCCTAAGGCTCTCTTTACATCGTTTTCATCGCAAAGAGAAACACGTCTGCTATCCAATACAGGAGTATATATGTTTTCTGTATTACAAACTACGCGTGCTTTTACATAGTTCATTCCAAGCCGCATCATATTTCCGATTGGGGTGGTTTCAATGTTTCCAAAATCACTGGAAATATAACTTGTGAAATGACTCGGTGCATCAGTAACATGATTAATTTCTTCAACTACACCGTATGTTATTGAACCTTGTTCATGTTCAACTTTAACGATGTCGAATGGACTTAATATTTCTTTTTTGTCAGTCCAAAAATAGAAATCGTCTATTGTGGAAGGGCACTTCTCTGTAGCTGACACCTTCCCGATTATTTTTGTACTCATATCAAAAGAGTTTATAAATTATTTCGTTATTAGCATAGTGTGATTTACAGAATATTTCAGTGAGATATACGGGATAAAGGTGGTTTGCCCATCGCGAATCATTACCGAAACATACTGGGTATGCTTCTCCAATTATATTTGCACTTATCAGGTCAATCAGAGCTGTTCGAATTTGGTCATTTTCGTTATTGAGAACCATTTCGCATTTTACAATGTCTGAGAAATTAGTTTCTCTAAAATCGCTGTTGCGCAAACGTAAATACCAAACAGCAAAGAAACTTCCAGAATGCTGCGACTCATAACGGTAAACTTTTGTCCGTTGAAAAGGTTTAAGTCCCGCTATGGTTTTTGACAGCTTGTGCCCTTCAAAGTCCGGAATTAGTTCTGGATCAAAAGATTTAGATACACCTACAACATACTTATAATTAGAACGTAATATGTTCCACTTGCTCATATCCATATTAGAAAATCGTGGATTATATTCTATGGAACCATCCTTAAGCAAGAAATTATCATCGTCTAAAAGATTATTTTCACAAAGATTGTTTACTATTATTTGTTCCTCATCTGTCATCTCATTTTGGATTTTTGCGACAGCTCTACTCAGATATTTATTCTTGCCCAATTCTTCTGTAAAGCCATCGGTTTCATACAAAAACAAATCATGTAGTTGTATATTATGCTCTGCAATAAAAGGAATTGACGACAAATGATGATTTACATTTTCACAATACAACTTACAAAAATTATTGTTGTTGTTTTCGTCATCAATATCAAAATCGGTAGGCATTGATAATACTATGCGATGATGCAGTAAATAAGGTTTAAATGTTTCTCGATCCTTTCTTTCACAACATCCAACAATAATTTGGCCTGCAACTATAGGAAATATCTTTTTGCCAATGGCAATGTCATCGACTTTGTATGTTCGACGAGAACCGTCTAAAAAGAATCGGAATATGGGAGTACAACCGTGTATGAAGGAAGGACTAATATTAACCGTATGTATGCGTGTGGGATCGGTTTCAGCAAATACACTTTTCCTTGCTTCCGATATAGATTTGTCATCAAATGACAAAACATCATTTAAGTTGTCGTCTAACGAAATCTTCTTAGAACCATAGCAAAAGTATTTGCCATAACTGTTTTGCTGAATGAATTCTAATATTTTACCCATAAATATCCCGATATCCTATGGCAGAGTTCCCGACACCATAACATGTTGATTATTTCTGTTTGGACAATACAAAAAGCGTGGGAATCTTGCCTGTCGCCCATCCCACACACCTGGCCTTCGCATTGCCCAACAGTCGGAACGGACAACGCAGAAAGCCCACGCATGGCATATCTTAATCCCGTGCGTGAACATGTCGAAAACATATGGATATATACGACAAATCACGGCAGGGTATAATATACCTACCGTGAGCATCTACCGTTGTCTTGTCCTTTGACTGTTTTTGTAAGTTGCGAAGTTACGGTGTGTCAAAGACAAGCGTCAAGTAAACGCTCTTATGTAAAGTCGCACCCACCCGCAATCCCTTTTGGGGCTTCCGCATGTGTGATGCAAGTGCAAACATACTAATTTTTCTTGTAATATCCAAAAGTAGTGGCCGTTTGCATATAATTGTATATAATTTACTTTTTGGTTCCGCATAATTCTTTAAAAGCATAAAAAAGGCTTGAAAATTCTTGATAATAAAAAAAATTGAGTTACCTTTGCAATGTCAAGACGGCTTATCAATATAAGCAATCTGATATGTTGCTATGTGGATTTGGGATATCTCTTGTTCTTTAGAGCATTTCAAGCCCCTCGCCTTAGAGACTTGCAGCAACTTATTTTGTTAAGCCAATCAAAACTCCCCGTATTTTCATTATAATTCAGTTTCGCGTTGTGCGAGGCTTGATATCGCAAAAGAATAACATTATTATATGTACAAATTATTAGATTTGAAAGAGATGCAACTCCCGGAATTGCAGGAGATTGCTAAATCTTTGGGTTTGAAGAAGGTTGATAATAAGGATATCGACAAAGTTGATGCCGAGAACCTTATTTATGGAATTATTGACTTTGAAGCTGATCAGACAAAGGCTAAGGCCGCTAAGATGAAAAGTGAAAAGGTCAAGAAAAATGCTACTGACAAGCCTAAAAAAGAAAAAGCAACTAAGACAACCAAAAAGGCAAAAAAGGACGCAGAGCCTGTTACTGAAGTAACAGAGCCTTTAACTGTTGTTGAGGTTGCAGAAGAAAATAATGAGGCGCCAAAAGAAGTAGAAGAAGCACCTGCCAAGCCAGAAAAAAAGACTACTCGCAAAAGAACTGCAAAGAAGGTTGCAGATGAAGATAATAAAGAAGTTGAGGAGAGTGTAGATGCTACAGTTTCACAACAATTGGAATCAGCAACAATTCCGGAAGATAAAGCCATTTCAGAGCCAGTTCTTGAAGAACCAAAGGTGGAAGAAGAGAAACCTGTTGATGAAGCACCTCGCCAGGAGGAAAAGCCTGTTGTTAGGAGAAATGATGAGTCGTTTAGCCTATTCTTTAATACTGGACGAAAATTTGTTCCTCGTTCACAGCAACAGAAAGAAGCGGAATCAGTAATATCGCAGCAAACACAAGAACAGGTTCCTGAGTCTCCCGTCCAAGAGCCTATGCAACCACAACCAATGCCACAGTTACAACCTGTTCAGAATCAGAAAAATCAAAAAGCAGGCAAGCAGCGTAATGGAAAGCAACGTGGCCAGCAGCAACCGCAGCAACCACAGCAACCTATATATGATTTTGAAGGTATAGTAAAAGGTTCTGGCGTTTTGGAAGTTATGCCTGACGGTTACGGTTTTTTGCGTTCGTCTGACTATAATTATCTTCCTTCTCCTGATGATATTTACGTTTCTCAGGCTCAAATTAAGCAAAACGGTTTGAAAACAGGTGACGTTGTTGAGGGTCCGATTCGTCCTCCGAAAGAAGGAGAAAAATTCTTTCCGCTTTGTTCCGTTGAAAGCATAAACGGCAGAACGCCAGAATTTGTAAGAGACAGGGTCTCTTTTGAGCACCTCGTGCCGCTGTTCCCAGATGAAAAGTTTAATTTGACTGGTGGTGCAACAACTTGCAATTTATCAACACGAGTTGTTGATATGTTCTCGCCAATTGGTAAGGGACAGCGTGGATTGATAGTTGCCCCTCCAAAGACTGGTAAGACTATGCTTTTGAAGGATATAGCAAACGCAATTGCAGAAAATCATCCAAATACATATCTTTTGATTTTGCTTATTGATGAGCGACCGGAAGAGGTTACTGATATGGCAAGAAACGTTAACGCAGAGGTTATTGCTTCAACATTTGATGAGCCTGCTGAGCGTCACGTTAAGATAGCAGGACTTGTCCTGGAGAAGGCAAAGAGAATGGTTGAGTGTGGTCATGATGTTGTTATCCTATTGGATTCAATTACTCGTCTTGCCCGTGCTTATAATACAGTTGCTCCGGCTTCCGGTAAGATTCTGACTGGTGGTGTTGACGCTAACGCATTGCAAAAGCCTAAACGCTTTTTCGGAGCTGCCCGTAATATTGAAAATGGCGGTAGTTTGACGATTATTGCAACAGCTCTTACTGAAACAGGGTCAAAGATGGATGAGGTTATCTTTGAGGAATTTAAGGGTACTGGTAACATGGAATTGCAACTTGACCGTAAGTTGTCGAACAAGAGAATATTCCCTGCTGTGGATATTGTGGCTTCAAGTACTCGTCGTGATGACTTGCTTCTTAGTCCAGACACAATCAACAGAATGTGGATTCTTCGTAATCACATGGCTGACTATACTTCAATAGAGGCTATGGAGTTGATTAAGGATAGAATGCTTAGAACTAAGTCGAATGAGGAATTGCTTTTGACAATGAACGGATAGTATTCCGATTAAAAATAAAAAACAAATCATACGTTGAAGTAAACCCCAAAAGTTAGATGAAAACTTTTGGGGTTTATTTTATTAATATCGCATTTTTTATCTAATTTTGCGTATGAAGCAGTAATTTATCAGATCCATTAATTATGAGCAACAAGAAATATCCGGTAGGAATCCAAAGTTTTAGCGACATTCGCAAGGGTGGCTATTTTTACATTGATAAGACTGACCTTATTTACAAGTTGGTCCAGACTGGAAAGTATTACTTTCTGAGCCGTCCGCGACGATTCGGAAAGAGTCTGCTCATATCTACTCTTGAATCGTACTTTAAGGGCAAGAAGGAACTTTTCAGAGGACTGGCAATGGAAAGTCTTGAAAAGGAATGGATTGAGTATCCTGTATTGCACCTTGATTTGAATGCGGAAAAATTCGACACACGACAACACTTAAACACCATACTATTGCGCCACTTAAATGCGTGGGAGGATATTTGGGGTGCTGATGAAAGGGAGCAGACATTATCAGACCGCTTTTATGGTATTATCCGCCGTGCTGCAGAAAAGACTGGCAAACAGGTTGTTATCCTGATTGACGAGTATGACAAGCCATTGCTGCAAACAATTGGCAACGAGGAACTTCAGGATGATTTTCGAGGCACGTTGAAAGCATTCTATGGGGTGATGAAAAGCAGTGACAGGTATATCCGCTTCGCTCTGCTTACTGGCGTGACAAAATTCAGCAAGGTCAGCGTTTTCAGCGATTTGAATAATCTAAGAGACGTATCGCTTTCGTCAATTTTCGAGAGTATCTGCGGCATTACAAAGGATGAACTTTACAGCAATCTTTCTGAGGAAATTAAAGAACTTGCTGATGCTAACGGCATGACTGAAGAAGAGGCTAAAAGTGAGTTGAAAGAATGGTACGACGGTTACCACTTCAACGAAAGTTGTGTAGATATCTATAATCCGTTCAGCATACTCAGTACTTTTGCTGAAATGAAGTTTGGTACATACTGGTTCGAGACCGGCACGCCTACTTTTCTGGTGGAAAGCCTCAAAAAGAACAGGTATCCTCTTGAAAACCTTGTCGGTTCGATGGCAACATCCGATATTTTGGGCGGAACAGACTCTGCCGATGAGAATCCGCTACCCGTTCTCTATCAGAGCGGTTACCTGACAATAAAAGGCTATTATTCGGAATTTAAGACCTTTGTATTAGGATTTCCGAACAGGGAAGTTGAAGACGGCTTTACCCGATTCCTGTTGCCTTACTACGCATCAGTGCAGAAAGCGGACTCTCCGTCGGAAATTATCCGCCTGGTCCAGGAAGTAAGGGCGGGCAAAGTCGATTCCTTTATGACCCGTCTGCAAAGTTTCTTTGCCGACACGCCGTACGAATTGGTTCGCGACCTTGAACTGCACTATCAGAACGGG
>UQLZ01000060.1 GCA_900541935.1 uncultured Prevotellaceae bacterium
ATCACGAATCGCGGACACTCTGCAGAGTGTCCCTACGGCAGCGTAATTGTAATATCTTGATAATCAGTTAAATGTAGGGACGAAATGTGTTTCGTCCGGCATGGTGAATAAATGTTCGGAATTCGAAAATTGCACAATTCAAGAAAAATGAGTAATTTTGCACGCGTAATTTATTTAAAAATCTCAGTAATAATTATTAAGATTATGAAAACAAAAAAATTAGCGTTGTCGTTTATGCTTATTGCTTCAGCAGCAATTACTTCTAACGCACAACAATTACCTAACAGCAGTTTTGAAGAATGGAAAACGGCATGCGATAAAACTACATCTACATCTACAATGTCTGGTTCTGATTTTGTTCGACCAGGAATTGAACCTAAGAATTGGAATGGTTCAAGTGTTTCTTCATTTGGTGTTACATTTGAATTAGTTACGAAAGATTCTCAGGGCTTTCCTGTTTTGACAAATAAGGAGTTGTTTGGACAAAAAGTTCCTGCTTATATGACAGTAGGAACACCTTGGGTATTTGTAGGTGGCAAAAGTATGTTTGACGCTCTAAGCTATGCTGCTGCTGGAGATGGAGGCTCTTATGGTGGAGTTAGTTTTACTTATCGCCCGGATGCTGTTTCATTAAGATATCAAAAATTAAATACAACTGAAAAATCTCACGTTATTGCCTATTTATGGTCAGGAACATTTAAAGCAAAGGTTGCAACTTCTGTTTCTGGGAAAGAACCAAATTTCACTTACGTATATGGTCGGGAACTTGAAGATTTGGATAGAGCCGTATTGGGTAAGCAAACTGAGAATATAACCCAGAAAGGAAAATTAATTGCTTCAGTTGATTATGAGTTAACAGAAAACACTACTGATTGGACAGAGTTAGTTGCTGAATTAAATTATGATGAAACTAATGGCAACTTAGTTCCTGAAAAAATGAATATTATTCTTTCTGCAGCTGACTACTGGACTCGTCCAAATATTCAGGGTAATACACAGTTGAAAGTTGATGACGTAACATTGCTTTATTATTCACGTCTTTCTGACTTGAAGGTTAACGGTGCAACTGTTGCGGGATTCGATAGCAAGAAATTCGAATACAACTTCCTTGAAAAGGTTCCTGCATTGAGCAGTGTTTCTGCTACTAAAATGGGTAACGCACCTAAGACTGTAAGCACAGAACTTGCTGCTAACGGTAGCGATATCCTTGTAACTGTTGCTAACCAAGCAGGTGCTAATGACTTCGACGGTAAGAACACGCATACATATACTCTTAGTTATATGAACGAAGAACTTGACGGTATCTTCACTGTTAATACACAAAATCCAAACGGCAGTCTTAGCGTTGAAGTACAGCAACAAGACATGAAACTCTTCTTTAAGAAGAATGCAGACGGCAAATATACTGTAATTATCCCTAATACATCAAAATACGGTACAATCACAGTTGGCGGCGTTGTCAGCGAAGATGGCAAGAACTTTAGCAAGCAGACTTTCGAAGTTGAGTTGGCTGGAGGCAAGGCTACAGTAGCAATTCAAGGTATTGCAAACGAAAATGATTTCCTTTATTCATACAGCGTTACTCTCAACGGCGAAACAAGAATCCTTACTTTCACAAACAATAGAGCATTGTCAGGCGTAGAGAGTGTTGAAGGCTTGAGCGAGAAGGTAGTAGCAAAGGCTGGTTCAATTGAGGTATGTGGCGTTAACGGTAGCGTGAATGTTTATGCCGTTGACGGTCGTCTCGTTAAGTCAGTGGCGGTTAATGGTGAAGCAACAATTGAATTGGCAAACGGTCTTTACATCGTTCGCACACCAAAGACAGCGACAAAAGTATTAGTGAAGTAATAAGAACATAACGACAATTTGATATATAAAGCCACGGTTTGCGCGATGCAAAACCGTGGCTTTTTTTATTTAGTCCGGTATGAGGGAAATGTACTGTAGGGACGAAATGTATTTCGTCCGCTGTGTGAATGAACGGCACGGTTACGGACACTCTGCAGAGTGTCCCTACAGGTTGTGTATATTTTGTTGTGTGTCAATTATTTGTAGGGATGAAATGCATTTCATCCGCCACGCACGAATAAAAACAAATTTTTCCCTGAAGGGGAAATTGATTTCCAGCCTGGGGCGCTGCCATAGGCTGATGAATCGTTGGGCTTTCAGCCCGCAAACGCTACTGTAGGGACGTAATTTGCGTAAGCCTCTCTTAATCAAACAGCATTTCTGGCAGAAAGCCTATGACCTTAACACCTATGGCAAGGCCTTTTCCGTGAAGAACCGTATCGTTCAATTTCGGGCTGAAAGCCCATGCCCTAACCAGCCTATGGCAACGCCATAGGTATGCGGTATCCTAAGAAAACGCGCTCTGTAGGAGCAGCGACTGCTAATCTGTAAATAAATAGTCCTTGTTGTAATCGACTTTATACAAAGCCAAAAAAGCCAGATACTCTTCCCGAAAACTTCTTTTTCTGTGGTGTTCTTTTTGATTCTTTATGTAATTCAATGTTGGTAAAAAAGAAGACTGGCTAACGGAAAAAACAGAGTATCCCCATTGCCATGAAAAACGCTGCTCTTTCAGAGCGCTCGAAATTACTGTGCTCCCACCTATGGCGCTGCCATAGGCTGTTGATTCGATGGGCTTTCAGCCCGTTTTGCCTCTCCTGACAAAACGATATTAACGGCACATTTCCGGGATCTGTTGGGACGAAATATGTGCCTATTTCTTTTTGTTGCGTTCAATAATGTACCTTCGTATCATTGTATATGCAGGTTCGAGTACAGTTCCGTGGTCGCAGCCTTGCAGTTCGTATAGTTTTACGTTCTTGTTTCCGATATTTCTTGAAACTGATTCAAAAAGAGCATTTTCTTCCCATCTGTTAGCGATTTCCTTATACCTATCTCCAGTATATAGAATTATTGGAGGAGTGTCTTTGCGGGTCTTGTTTACAGGAGCAAATTCATCAATTATAGGCAAACCGTCAGGCAAGTTTCTTTCTTTTCGTATAGTGAAATGAGTTACAGTTTGCCCGCTGACAGGCAGGTATGCGGCAATACTGTCAGCGTCAACTCCAAATTGACTAAGGTATTTTTTATCTGTAGCAAGCATCAGAGAAAGATATCCGCCGGCAGAGTGCCCAGATACGAATATTTTAGACTTATCCCCACCATATTTTTCAATGTTGTTATATACCCAAGCAACTGCTTCTGCGGCATCGTTGATATAGTCCGGGTTTTGTGCTTTAGGGCTAAGACGGTAGTTAACTGCTACGATTGCAATTCCTTGGTTCATTATTTCCGCTGGGAAATGCTTGTTTCCACCAGTCAGCCCACCACCATGAAACCAGATAAGAGTTGGGTAGCCACTTTCAATAGGGTGGTAAATGTCTAACTTACAACGCTCTTGTTTGTATTTGTTGCTGTCGTTTTCATTGATGTACGATATATTGCTTATGGTTTTGTAGTCAGAACCGAATGCAATTATGACGCTCATTAATGAAAAGAGCAGAGCAGATAATTTTTTCATTAGTTTTGTTATTTATAGTTTTCGAGTGATTTTTTGAGGGATTCCTTTATTTGTGATTTCAATTCAGGAGGGGCAATGACTGTTACCTTGCTACCGAAAGAGAGCAGTTCTTGGATAAGGTCGTAGGTGATATGCAGATTATATGTGAATATGGAATATCCGTCGCATATTTGCTCCGTTTGTGATTTGTGAAGAGGTAATGCCCGCAAATATTTTGCCTGCTTGGATTCTGCTTTAATGATCACCCTTTTGCATTCTCCGTGGTCGGTTGTTATGCCAAAGAACCCGTCGAAATATTGGGAAACGCTGATGTCAGGCATCTCGAATTTCTCTTGAGAAACTGCTACAGTCGTTATTCTGTCGAGTGAATAGGTCTTAATCTTCTTATCTTTGCAGTTGTAGCCGATAACGTACCACCTCTGCTTGAAGATGCGCAGGAAGTATGGTTCGATTATTATGTTTTTAGAAACAGTCTGCCTGTCGAAAGCCGCGTAAGAGATGTTTATCTTGTTTGATGTTTTTATGGCATCGATAATAATTGACAGGTGCCCTTTTGCCGAGGGAATGTCTTCAAGCATAATCCTGCTTGCTATGTCCGTAGCGGTTGAAAGGGTGTTATTGATAGCCATTGAGTTAACGAGCCACCTGTTCATATCCTCGCCTTCCGTTTCCGTTCCGAGGAAGTATTCAAAAGTGGCAGGGTCATATTGTATAGAGATGCCGAAAAGTTCCTCAATGGCGTTTCTGTAGTTGTAGAACGTTCGGCGGGCAAGGGCTTCCCCCTCGGAATATTCCGATTTTTTCCAGCACTCGTCGAGTTGTCGTCGAGTGATTTTTCCGTAACGCTGGATTGTTTCCAGCACCCAAAGGTATTTTCCGAGGAGGTTCCGAGCCATGATTAGATTATTGTTTTTTGATTAATAGAGCCATACCCAAAGCAGTAACAACAGCGTTGATAATCAGCAGTTCAAAACTGATTTGGTATCCGTTGAACCATTGCTCGCTATTTTTTTGGAGGATAAGGCATATAATCGGGGAGATGATGCAAACAGCAGGCACCCATTTGTCGCGAACCTGCTTTTTGCAAGCCAATCCGAATATGAACATACCGAGGATAGGGCCGTAAGTATAAGCAGCGAGGCTGTAAACGGCATTGATAGCACTGTCGTTATTCAGGTAGTAGAAAACGATGATAACGGCAACCATCATAGCCGACATTGCCAAGAGAACGAGTTTTCTTGTCTTAGTCAAACCGGCATCATCCTTTTTCTTGTCAGCCTGGAGAATGTCAACTGTGAATGACGTTGTCAGAGCAGTTAAGGCACTGCCAGCGGCAGAGTATGCAGCAGCAATCAAACCGATAATAAATACGATTCCGATGAATACGGGGAAGCCGTCGCTCCATGCAACATTACCGAAAACGGCGTCACCAACAACTTTACCGTCCTTCATTGGCAAGTTGTCGCCTGAGTACATATAAAGGAGAGTACCGAGAACGAGGAAGAGTCCGATAACGAAGATCTGCACGAAAGAACTGACAATCATATTCTTTTGAGATTCGCGGTGGTTCTTGCAACTCATAGTTCTCTGCATCAAGTCTTGGTCAAGGCCAGTTGTTGCGATAACCATAAATACACCGGCAATAAACTGCTTCCAGAAATATTTTCCGTCGTTAGGGTCGTCGAAGAAGAAAATCTTGCTTGTTTCGTGAGCAGAAACCGCTTCCGGCAAGTCGAAGATTCCGAGGTTTAGGCTCTTCGCGATGTAAACGATACAGCATACAACAGAAAGGACAAGGCAGAATGTCTTTAGCGAGTCAGTCCAGATAAGGGATTTCACGCCACCTTGCTTAGAGTAAAGCCAAATTAAAGCAACGGTAAGAATAACGTTGATTATAAAGTGGATATGTAGCGGGTCGAATACAAGAGTTTGCAGAACTACGCAAACAACAAAGAAGCGAACCGACGCGCCGAGCATCTTAGAAACGAAGAAGAACCATGCTCCCGTTTTGTATGATTTCATACCGAAGCGGTTTTCGAGGTATCCGTAGATACTTACAAGGTTCATCTTATAGAACATAGGGATAAGCACGAGGGCAACAATTAGAGAGCCAACAAAGAAGCCCAGCACCATCTGCATATATGAGTATCCGCCGGCATAGACGGCACCCGGAACAGAAATGAATGTTACTCCCGAAATACTTGCACCAATCATGGCAATGGCAACCATATACCATGGTGATTTTCGGTTGCCTGTGAAGAACCCGGCATTATCAGTTTTTCGTCCGGTTATCCATGAAATCAGAAACAGTAGTAAAAAGTAGAATGCTATAGTAGCAAGAACGATCAAGGCTTTTGTCATGATTTTATATTTTTATTCGTTTATTCTGCGTATAGTAGATATGGTTTTCTTTGCTTCTTGAATTTCTCCACGTCATCAGCCCAAGTTGCTTTGATTTCGTCAGCCGACTTTCCTGCTTTGATCATCTTGCGGATATTTCCGTCGCCGATAAGTTTTTCAAAGAAAGAGCGGAAGAAATAGTCATCCATATTAAGGTTATTGTAAGCATCGATAACGTATTCAAGGTTAATACCCTTAGCGATAATCTCCTCGTTACTTAGGTTTGTAAGGTCAACGCCGTAGCAAAGTCTGTTAAGTTGTGGCGGGTTCTTTGCACCGTCAACGCTTCTCGGAGTGAAAGAGAAAGAATATCCCTTCATATTCGGGTGACCGTAGATTTGGAACGGTTTGTCGGTGCCTCGTCCAAGGCTGACGGGAGTAGCCTCAAAGTAGCAAGTAGAAGGGTATAGGTATATAGACTTCATATTTGGAAGATTTGGCGACGGAGCGATAGGTAGTTCGTATCTGCTCTGGTGAGTGTAGTTGCGGCATTTGATAACCGTCAAAGGCACCTTCTTGCCACCTTTCAACCAGCCTTCGCCGTTTGTCATCACTGCAATTTCGCCCATGGTTAGGCCGTGAACGACGGGAATTGGCAGGCGACCTACGCCAGACTCATATTTCATATCAAGTATAGGACCGTCAACGTACATGCCGTTAGGGTTTGGGCGGTCGAGCACCATAAAACTCTTGCCGAATTTAGCGGCAGCGTTCATAAGGTCAACCATAGTGCAATAGTATGTATAGAAACGCAAGCCAACGTCTTGAATATCAACAACGATAATGTCGATATTGTCCATGACGCTTTTTTTCGGGCTGCGAGTTTTGCCGTCGTAAAGAGAAGCGATAGGAATACCAGTTTTAGAGTCAACACCGCTTGAAACATGTTCGCCAGCGTCAGCCTTTCCTCTGAAACCGTGTTCCGGAGAGAAGATTGTTGTTACATTAACGCCTTTCTTGAGCATAACGTCAAGAGTGTGTTCGTTTCCGACCATGCCGGTGTGATTGCTGAGCAAAGCAACCTTCTTGCCTTTAAGCAGAGGAATGTATTCATCAGTCATTTCAGCGCCAACGCGAATCTGAGCACTTGCGAATGTTGCTATTAATGCCATAAGTAGTGGCATAATGATTTTGAAATTTTTCATTATGTTAGGTTTTTGTTAGGGGTTTTTATCAAGGCAAAGTTAATGTAAATCGCTGTAATAATCAACTGAAAACAGCACATATCGAATAAAATTGTTTTCGAGATTGCCGTAGTGGGTCTAATGGTATTCTCATTGGTCGGTTTGGTGGCAGGTAATGGTAAACGATAGTTATTTGTAGGTACTCTGGTGCTTAAAATTGCTGATTTCTGGGTATTGAGGGGGTTTTCTGATGTCTATACCTTTGCATTTGTAATTTCAGAGCGGAATATTAATAAAAAACAGATATAGATATGAAAACTTTTACAAAGAGAATTGTCGCTTTTTTGGACTGGTTGGGTGGAATTCCTTTTCCAGTATTATGCGGTTCGGTGGGGAACTCAGCCTGAAATGGAAAACGGGGAGATAGTTACCCGTCCTGAGTATCTGATACTTCCTGCTACTTTCGGACTTTGGATGATGGTAATGACGCTATATATTTTCTCAACAAGAAACGGTTGCAACTTTATCAACTGGTGGCAGAAAATTCTCTTCAGAGGCCGTAAACCAGAGATCGCTGCACGCCCGATGACACGTCATGCAAGTATTGTGACTTTTATGGAGTTGATGATGATATTGTGGTCAAGTTATTTGCTGCTGATGTTCTGCTACGACAAGAATTTCATAGGCGATACCCATCCGATAACGTCGATTGTTGCCGTTGCTTGTTTTATAGGTTCAATATTTATTTTCAAGAGGCAGTTGAAATTGTCGTCATGGGGAGCAAATATAAGAATGTCGATTGCTTCGGTAATTGTGTTTTGGACGCCTGTTGAGGTGCTTGGGCGCCTTGACTTCTTCCATGAGATTTGGGTAGAGCCGCAGAAGTATGCCGTGCAGATGTGGACAATCCTTGGTGCATTTATTTTACTCGTCGTATATATCGCAGTCACTGGGCATAAGAAAGCCAAGAAGTGATGAAGTTAATTGTTTATTGTTTTTGCATGGGTTGCGTGGAAAATATTATTTCTTATGCACCGCTAAGACCCAAATCGGCTAATGTTCTGGTTTGGGTTTCCTTTTAAAATCCATTCTGATTGTGCGTGGCGGACGATTGCGAGAATCGTCCCTACAAAATATAGGCGGTTTTTATGTGTAATGGGTTGAATATTAGAATGGTATCTGTAGTAGTCGACGACCCATCGACCAGGGTTGAAGAATCAAATTGCGTTGTTTCCGCGTGGTGGACGCATTTGCTATGTGTTCCTATAATTCGTCTGATTTACAACTTATTATGTAGGGACATTTTGAAAAAATGTCCGCGATAAGTGCCGTTGAAACATTTTTGCCGTTTACGGGCTTTTAGCCCAACGGTTCACCAGCCTGGGGCAGCGCCACAGGAAAGCATCATTCAACCAAAAGTGCTCAGTAGGAGCAAAGGGTTTTATTGGTTGTGCGTGGTGAGGGTTGCCTCAAAGTCTTATGGCTTTTAGGTCAGCCTCCTACTTATTTTCTACTAAGCTCTGGTTAGGGTTTACAATTTGTTGCTTCGGGAATTTTTGGGCAAAAAAATACCGCCTGGTGGCGGTGAATTTGGAAAACTTTGCTGAATGTATTTCTTGAATCTGTTTTATTTCTGCCTAAATTGTTCAAACAAATCAAGATGTTTTGCTGTAAAGCAAAAATTTGTAGCTCCGAGGGGAATCGAACCCCTATCTAAAGTTTAGGAAACTTCTATTCTATCCGTTGAACTACAGAGCCATTTGTGTAAAGTCAAGCAAAGGTAATCACTTTGCTCCTATTCCACAAGTTTTTTCTAAAAAAGCCGCTGACAGTTGTATGTGTTTCTGTTTGGCTTTTTAGTTAAAAAAAGCAGGTGAATCATTTGATACACCTGCTTTGTGTTGTCTTACCAGGATTCGAACCTAGACAGGCAGAACCAAAAACTGCAGTGCTACCATTACACCATAAGACAATCCTAACTTCTAGACTCTTCGTCTGAAAAGCGATGCAAAGATAGAGGCTTTTTTTGAAACTTGCAAGCGTTTTTTGGAAAATTTTTCAAAAAAGAGCATTTTTCTTTGTTTTTTGTGCTATTCGATGCTGTAATAGTCTAATGGAGGATCAAAATAGCGTGACATTGACTTCAAATTCTCGCGGTAGCAAGGTTTTGCAAAGTCTGTATTTTTGAAAAATTCTGCGCATTTTTCTGCAAATTTTATCTTTTCGGCATCTGCTTCGAGGTTTATTGACTTTATTTGCTTGCCGTCTTTATTGAATACGGTTGCAGTTGGAGTCAGTGTGCTTAGCCCTTCAATGCTGATTTTGTCGCCCTTGTTCATTTCTATGGAGAAATTTTTCACTCCTTCAAGGTCGAATTTGAATTCGGTAGTAGCCGTGCCCGTCCATTCGATGTTGTAAGCCTGTTCGGCTGTTGCGGTGTAAATGATTTTTCCGTCTGCGATATTCACTGTTGCGGATATTTTTTGAAGGTCCTTCGGAAGGCGAGGAGCAATGGTTATTTCCTTTTCAAGCATATTTGGTTTAACGCCGAGGAAGTACTGGCTCCATACGCGAAGTTGCTCGGAGTTGCTCCATGACTGGAGGAATGTGCCAGAAAGTTTTGCTATTGTTTTGCCTGGCCTGCACCATGGGTCTGCGCATTCTGACAGGCTGCCGACAGCACCTATGTGCAGTGCTTGCAGGTTCATGTTGCGGAATAGTTGGTATGCCTTGTCTTTTTGACCGTATTCAATCATTCGCTGCATAGCCATGCCGTTTTGCCATAGCCATACGGTTCCGTTATGGTAAGCGTCGTCCTTGTGGTATCTGTGCCACTGTTCGTGGTATGGGTGGAACTGGTCGTCCATTTGGTCGAGTGATGAAACGCCCCAAGGATATACAAGGTGACTCCAAGTTGTCCTAATGTCTGCCATCTTTACGCTGTCGTTGCTGACGAGGTTATAAGCGTACATAGTGTTTGGACGTAGTTGTGTGTCGCGGCTATTGTCTTCGTTGAGGTGATCTGCAATAATTCCGTTGCTGATAAAGTCCTTTTCAAAATTGCTGTGTAGTTTTTGTGCAACACCTCTCCATTTTTCAGCATCTTTTTTCTTGCCCATGTAGTCGGCGAGTTTTGCTGCTGCTTCGAGTTGCTCATACCATAATGCCTGAATGTCAACGGCTCTGTTGCCGCGGGGAGAGCATGGCTTCTTGCCTTGGCGTTTGGCATCCATCCATGTGTCGGCATCAGCATGGGTTAGGTAACCGTTCTCGTCGGCGTATTTGTCGATTGAAGCATCGGTTGCCATTTTGATATTCTTATATATGGATTTGATGAATTCCTTGTCACCTGTATATTTCAGGTAATCATATACTTGGATGACGAAGCGCGGGGTTCCGTCTGTTGTGTTGTAAAGAATGCCTTCAAGGTTCAAGCGGTTAGGAACGCGGCCGTAGGTTTCTGATTTTGGGTCGGTGTCCATGTATTTTGCAAACGATTGTAGGATGTCTTTTGCAATGTCGAATTGACCGGAGCATAATGATGTGCCTGGCATTGCAATAAACATGTCACGACCCCAGAAGTCGGTAAACCAGGGGAAGCCGGCGTAAATACCCCATCCGCCGTGCTGGTTGGTAACAAGTTCGTCTGCGGTTAGTCTTAGCCAGTGTAGTGCTTTGCTTGCGTCTTCGCTGTTGCAGTCTGTGCGGTTATTGTCAACGAGTTGCTGCATACGCTCTTTTCGGCTGTTGAGGAGTTGCTCTTTGTCCTTTTTGGCTTCGCTTATTAGTATGTCGTTAATCTCTTGAGTGCCGAATGTGATGATAAAGCCTTTCTTAGAGTCAGTTTCGATAATTCCGTCCTTGATTTGGCAAGGAGCGTCGGGAGTGCATACGGCAAGGACCCTGTTCTGGAGGTCTTTGAATTGGTAGTTTGCGTTTCCCCCGCTGATTATTGGTTCAGGGAGGTTTTCGCCTTTGAGTTTTAAGCCCAAAGCACCGTTGGTATTGTTAATGTCGATAAAGATAATCTTCTTTCCGTCAACGAGGTATAGGGTTTCAGTTGTTCCGTCAGCATAAATCCGTTCCAATCGGTTTGGATATACTGTAGTTTTGGCTGTTTCTTTGGAAAGTGGTTTGCCGTTAACGGTAATGGTGTAGTCAGAGAATATGCGATGTGCTTCGATATTCCATCCGGCATAAAATTCCTTGAAATTGTCGGTATTTGTCATTCCGTAGAAGAAGCCCGCATTTTTGTCGCTGAAAGAGTATTCCCTTTGCTTGGAGGTTGTTATCCCCAAATCGTCAATTGTGGTTGCAGCATTGCTAAACAGGCTGCATGCAGTTAGCATTAATGGTAAAAAAAGTCTTTTCATATCATAGGTTTTGTTTTGTTATAGTTTGTGTATCAATGTCAGCCCGTCGCGGATAGGCAGGATAACCTTTTCCACGCGTTTGTCAGCAGCAATGAAGTCGTTGAAATTCAGAATGCCTTCAGTTTGTGCATCCAGTTTCTTTCCCCAGTCAACGACCTTCCCGTCCCATAGTGTATTGTCGGCAATGATGAAGCCTCCGGGTCTGACATAGTCGAAAACGAGATTGTAGTATTCAACGTATTGACGTTTGTTAGCATCGATAAAAACCATGTCGAATTGTTTGTTGAGTTGCGGAATAATTTCTCTTGCGTCGCCTATGTGCAGATGAATCTTGTCTCCGTTGGGTGCGGATTCGAAATGGTTTATGATGAATTCCTCAAGTTCGTCATCGATTTCTATTGTATGCAGTTCGCCGTCGGTTAGTCCGTCAGCCATGGCGAGTGCGGAGTAGCCGGTGAATGTTCCCAATTCGAGGATTGTTTTTGGGTTAATCATTCTTACGAGCATCTTCAGGATTTTGCCCTGCAAGTGACCCGAGCACATCCTTGGTCGGAGGTGGTAGAGGTGGGTGTCGCGGTTTAGAGACTCAAGAGTGTCTCCTTCCTCGTCGATATGTGCGAGGATATAGTCTTCTAATTCTTCTGTCATGAGTTATTTTGATAGTGCTTCAATACCCAGACGGTAAACGTCAAGACCGAAGCCGATGATTATTCCTTTGCAAGCGGCGGAGAGCATAGATTTATGTCTGTATTCTTCGCGCGCGTGTACATTACTTATATGAACTTCAACTACCGGGCTTTTTATTGCTCTGATTGCGTCGGCGATTGCTATTGATGTGTGTGTATATGCCCCTGCGTTTAGGATTATGCCATCGATGCAGAAGCCAACTTCGTGCAGTTTGTCTATAATATCGCCCTCGTGGTTGCTTTGGTAATATTCGATTTCGTGCAGAGGGTATTGCTGGCGGAGTTCTTTAAAATAATCTTCAAAGGAACTGCTGCCATAGATACCAGGTTCGCGTTTGCCCAAGAGGTTTAAATTTGGACCGTTGAGAATCAAAAATTTCATATCTGGCACTTGGTTTGTTGTTTTTTTTCTTAAGTTTGTCTGCAAATTTATAAAAAAATCATCGGAAAAGCGTAAACTTAATGAGGCAAATCGTTAGTATAGAGAAAATTATTGAGCAATTCGAAGCATATATCAGGTTCGAGAGGGGCTTGTCGGGCAATACTGTCGTTGGTTATGGAGATGATGTCGCTAAGGTTTTAAGTTTTGTTGATGATAAAAAACTTGACTTGAACTCTGTTAAACTTGAAGATTTGCATGAATTTCTTGCTGGTTTGCACGACGTGGGGATTTCTCCACGTTCTCAGGCAAGAATTGTTTCAGGCATAAGGGCTTTTTTTCATTTTCTGAAAATTGAAGGATATATTGACGAGAATCCGGCAGTGCTACTCGATTTGCCTAAAGTGGGCAGGCGGTTGCCAGACGTGCTGACTGTTGAGGAAATTGATGCGATGGAAAGTGAATGTGATGAAAATACATTTGAGGGATTTAGAAATCGCACCATAGTTGAAGTTGCTTACAGTTGTGGTTTGCGTGTTTCTGAACTGGTTGAATTGAAAATTTCAAACATATATCTTGATGAGGAATATCTGATTGTTGAAGGAAAGGGGTCTAAGCAGAGAATGATTCCGATGTCGGAAATGGCTGTTTTATTAATTAAGAGATATATGCTTTTGCGAGCGGATAGGGTTATAAAGAAAGAAAGCGAAGATGTTTTGTTCGTAAATCGTCGTGGTTCTAAGATGTCGAGGGTGATGATTTTTTATATTATAAAGGATTTGTGCGACAAATGTGGCATAAATAAAAATATCAGTCCGCATACTTTGAGGCATTCTTTTGCGACGCACTTGCTCGAAGGAGGAGCAAATTTGCGCGCAATTCAGCAAATGTTGGGTCATGAGAGTATAACTACGACGGAAATTTATGTACATATTGATCGCTCATTTTTGAAAAATGAAATACTAAATCATCATCCTCGAAACAAACGAACAAAAATGATGGAAAAATAATGGAAAATTTCTCTTTTCAGAAGTTGCTGAAAATTAGGGAGATAGAAAATTTCTTGAAAAAATATGTTTTATAGCATAATTTTTTTGCAAAAAGATTTGGTAGAATGAAAAAGTCGCCTTACCTTTG
>UQLZ01000061.1 GCA_900541935.1 uncultured Prevotellaceae bacterium
CAACGACCCCGAGATTACAAATCACGTGCTCTGGCCAACTGAGCTAAAGAGGCAAGCGGGCAAGCTTACTATATCGCACCGCTACAACCTGCTACCCTTGCTTCGGTCAAGACCTGGGGGAATTCACCGGGAGCTGGTCGTATAGGACTTACCCGACTGCAAAGGTACAAACTTTTTCCTAAACTACAAGAGTTTTTGTGAATTTTTCTCTGAAAAATTACTTTTATTGTACTTAATGTTATGCAGGTCAGTGATATAGTGCTATCCGTAATTTTATTCTTGAGTTACTTCAAGAATTCCTGTTTCCTTTATTCCACCTGTTTCTGGGTTGAAAACGACGAATGCTGGAGTTTTCTTATTTGTAAAAGTCTTAGGGTTTAATCCGTATTTTACACCGAATTGTGCTATGTCAACCGTTTCTCTGGCGAGTTTTTTTCCGTCATAAGAGATTTCGATCTCCGCTTTGCCAGGAATGCAGTACATAACTGCCCCCTTCGGAGCTTCTTTAACTTCTCCCTTTTCGTTGGTTGGAAGTTCTCCGCGGGAAGTTATTTTCAAGTTGAGATATGCCGGGTCGCCACTCAAATCGTTTTTGTCAACGATGCCGTTGTAGTTGGAAATGCGGAAAAGTACCTCATTTTGTGTTTCATTAGCCGGAACGTAGTCAAGTCTGACGACTTTTGTTTCCACCTGTGTTGTTCCAACGAACATTGCTGTAAGGATTTCTTCCTGTCGAGATAGTTCGTCGAGCATCAGTTTCAGAGAAGCGCCGTCTGGTGGCATCTGGTCAGCATTTCCAGAAACGAGGTCGTTGCGTGTTTCGCGGAGTTCCAGAATTTTTGCGGCTGCCGCTTCTGCTTTTTTCATTGTTGACTCGCTGGCTATCATTTCTTCGGTGAATACGCTTGCTATATTACCGTCAAGAGGGGTTGGGTCGGCAAGTTTGTTGCGTTTGCGTTTGATAACGTTTTCGCTAACCTCCTTATTGATGGCGAGAGGCAACCCGGTACTGTCAAGAATTAGGAAAGTTTGGTTGCCACCCTTGAATTCCATAAGATATTCCTCACTCTTGTCTGGGACGCCAAAAGGCGTAATTTCGACTGATTTGATGTCCCAGGTTTGAGAGTCCTTAGATATAACATTATTTACGCCAAGGTATTTTTTTGCATATTTGTAGTAAGGGCCAGCCTTTTTAACAGTCTTAACTGCTTCAATTTCAATGTTTAGATGTGTTTGGGGTAGGGAATAAACCAGCCCGTATTCATTCATTTTGTTTGCTGTAAATTTTTGGCTTTCTTGGGCTGAGCCGTTTAATGCCATTAATGCAGCAGTAATTGCTATTATACAACCTGTCTTCTTCATTTTGGTAAATATAATTCTAAGATTCCATAATCAGTTTTATTGCTTTGCCAATATTGTCAACGATGTCGGAAGCGATCATTCCGTATTCGCCGTGGCGTTTTCTTGCCATATCTCCAGCGAGACCGTGGATAAACACTCCCATTGAAGCCGCGGTGCTTGACGAGAAGCCTTGTCCAATAAGAGAAGTGATTATTCCAGTCAGAACATCGCCACTTCCAGCCGTTGCCATGCCGGGATTTCCTGTGCTGTTGATAAATATTTTTCCGTCGGGTCTTATAACTTTTGTATAATTCCCCTTTATGACAACTATGATTTTCTTCTTAGCCGAGATATCAAGAGCCTTTTTCAGGCGCTCTTCATCGCTGTAACAGTCTCCGAAGAGTCTGTCAAATTCAATGCTGTTCGGCGTTATAACGGATTGTTCCGGAATGTCGTTGAGGATAATCGGCTTTTCGCAGATGCAGTTGAGGGCATCGGCATCAAGAACGACTGGTTTTCTCGTCCTTTGCAGGAATTTCTCGAGGGCAATAACTGTTTTTTCATCTCTGCCAAGTCCTGGCCCGATTGCTATCGCCGCTGATTTTGGGTGTGGGGTTATTGCTGTGATATTGCAGTTGTCGTCGTCGCATTCAACGATTGCCTCAGGGACGGCAGTCTGCAAGGCGATATATCCGCAGTACGGCGTATGCACTGTAACAACGCCTGAACCAGTCCTCATAGCAGCGCGAGATGTGAGAATTGCGGCTCCAACCATTCCAATGCTTCCTGCAGCGATGAAAATGCGGCCGTAGTCGTTTTTATCAGAGAATAGGTTTCGTGTCTTTAGTGCATCTTTAACTCCCGTTGCGTCAATGAGAAAAATATTTGATGGGATTGATTTGATTGCGTCTCTGTCAAGGCCGATATCGAGTACTTCCCACTCTCCGAGGCATTCCGTATTTTCGTTAAAGAAGAATGAAAGTCGCGGAAACTGGAAGGTGAAAGTAAGGTCGGCGTGAATAACGTCGCGACGTGAATTGTCGGCGTTGTACTCTCCAAAGAGACCGGAAGGAATGTCGATAGAAACAACGAATGCCTGTGATTCGTTGATATTCCTGATAACCATCTTGTAGCCTCCGTTCAACTTGCTTGAAAGTCCGCTGCCAAAGAGACCGTCGATAATAACGTCACTTTCCTTAATGTCTGGGAAAGTCATATTGTCGATGATTTCTGTAATTTTTTCGTAGCCTGTTTCCATAAGCAGGTCGCGGTTTTTCTGGCAGTCGTTTGACAGTCGTCCCTTAGTGTTGAATAGAAGCACTTCAGGACTGTAGCCTTGGTTGATAAGCATGCGCGCTATAGCAAGAGCGTCACCTCCATTGTTGCCAGGACCGGCAAAGATAATGATTCTTTGCGACGGTAGCCAGCGTTTGGTGATTTCGTCGGTGATAAGAGAGGCTGCTTTTTCCATTAGTTCCCAAGAGGTTATCCCCTTGCGCTCAATGGTTAGCCTGTCGAGTTCGTGTATGTCTGTTGAGGTGAATATCTTCATTGTTGTTACGTTTGTCCTACAAATTTATTCAATATATTTTAAATAAACTATTTTGGTTGCAGAGTTATTATGGGAATCATCATTTCTTCCATTGAAATTCCGCCGTGCTGGAATGTTTCTTTGTAGTACTGAACATAATAATTATAATTATTGGGGTATGCAAAGAAATCCTTATTCATTGAAAAAATGTAAGTTGTTGATATATTTGGCGAAGGCAAGCCGAATTTCTCCGGTTTTTTTATCTCATAAACCTGTTTAGGGTTATACGTAAGGTTTTTGCCTAATTTGTAGCGAAGATTGGTGTTTGTGTTTTTGTCGCCAACAACTTTAATAGGGTTGTCGGCGCGGATTGTTCCGTGGTCGGTTGTCAGCACAACTTTGTATCCGCTTGCGGCAATTCTCTTCATCAACTCGCTTGCAGAGGAGTGCTTGAACCAAGATTCTGTAAGAGAGCGGTATGCTGCATCGTTTATTGCAAGTTCGCGGATCATCTTTGACTCTGTTCTGGCGTGCGACAGCATGTCGATAAAGTTGAATACTATGACGTTCAGGTCATAGTTTTCAAAATTCTTGAAATTGTTCAGCAGTTTCTCGCCGAATGAACTTTCATATATCTTGTTGTAAGAGAATTTGTACTTTTTTCTGTGTCTGTCGAGTTGGGTTTGTATCAGTGGCGATTCGTTGAGGTTCTTGCCTTCTTCTGAATCTTCGTCAACCCATAGTTCAGGGAACATTTTCTCAATCTTCGACGGCATAAGTCCAGAGAAGATTGCGTTACGTGCATATTGTGTTGCCGTTGGCAGAATGCTGCAATAGAGGTCTTCTTCAAAGTTGAAGTATTCCGACAGTAGCGGTTTGATAAATCTCCACTGGTCAAGTCGGAAGTTGTCGATAAGGATAAAGAAAACCTTTTCCCCTTTGTCAAGGAGCGGGAATACTTTTCTCTTGAAAACGTCGTTGCTCATCACGGGTCGGCTCTCTGCTCCCATCCAGTCCTCATAGTTGCGCTTTATGAATTTGCAGAACGAATTGTTTGCCTCGGTTTTCTGCATTGCGAGCAGTTCATCCATATTCGTTTCAGTTTGGGCGAGTTCCAGTTCCCAGAAAACGATTTTGCGGTATAGGTCATACCAGTCATCAATGCTTTCAGCGTTGTTGATAAGCGATGATATCTGGCTGAATTCCTTTTGGTAGTCAACGGTTGCTTTTTGAGAAACAAGCGAACTGGAGTGAAGGTTTTTCTTCAGCGACATCAAAATCTGGTTTGGGTTTACCGGCTTAATCAGGTAGTCGGCAATTTTGTTGCCAATTGCTTGGTTCATAATGTTTTCCTCTTCGCTCTTGGTTATCATTATTACCGGAACGTCTGGCTGCATCTGCTTTATTTGCGATAGTGTTTCCAGACCGCTCAGCCCAGGCATATTTTCGTCGAGGATGATAAGGTCATAATGGTTGCTGGCAACGTCGTCAAGTGCGTCGCTTCCGTTGCTGACAGTAGTAACCTGATAGCCTTTTGCCTTTAGAAACATGATGTGAGGCTTAAGCATGTCTATTTCATCATCTGCCCAAAGGATTGTTCCATTATTTTCCATATTCGTATAATTTTCTAAAATACAAAAATACTATAAACGGCTGTCAGAAAAAAGAGAAATAATAAGTTTTCAGTTTTTTTATAATGTGTCAATACAAAGTTTTTGCTATTATTGCTAACTATTTACCTTTTAGGTAGTAACTTTGTAGAAAATTTTAATGATGGCACAAGAAAATAATTTTAGAAGGCAGAAGCCTGACAGTATATATTCGTGGAAAGTTACGGAGGCGTCGCCGTTGATGGTAGCCGTAGAGGCTAAGTTGAAAGACCATAAGCGCGGCTCTATCAAGTCGATGATGAAGTATGGGCAGATTGCCGTTAACGGTTTTCCTGTTTCTCAGTTTGATTATGCATTGGAAGAGGGTGATACTATTTCTGTTAATTTCACTCGTTCATTCGTGATATTTCGCCATCCGCGCATAAAGATGGTTTATGAGGATAATGATATTATCGTTATCAACAAGGGTAACGGTATTCTCTCTGTTTCTACAGATAACGTTAAGGATGGTACTGCCTACAGTGCTTTGAGAAACTATCTCAAGGAGAAGGATCCGGGGCTTAAACTGTTTATCGTTCACCGTCTTGACCGCGATACTTCCGGCTTGATGCTTTTTGCCAAGAGTATTGAGGCGAAGGAGGCTATGCAGCATAACTGGAACAATATGGTGCTTAACCGCAAGTACGTTGCCGTTGTTGAAGGCAAGGTAGAGGAGAAGCAGGGAGTTATGCAAAGTTACCTTATGGAAAATTCTCAGTTTGAGGTCTATTCTACTGATGATAAGGAAAACGGTCAGTTGGCTGTTACACGTTTTACAACAATCAAGACAAAGAACGGCTATTCCCTTATGGAATTGGAGTTGGATACTGGCAGAAAGAACCAGATTCGCGTTCACATGAAGGATATGGGTCATCCGATTGTTGGTGATAGGAAGTATGGTGCTAAGTCAAGTCCTATTCATCGCTTGGCATTGCACGCAAGAACTCTTCATTTCGTCCACCCGATAACGAAAAAGGAAATGACATTTGAAACACCTGTTCCGACTCGTTTCCTTGGCTTGCTGAAGTAGTAACAATTAGGTTAAGTTTGCAGGTTACTCAAACATTGATATGCTATTTCTTTTAATTTTGTAATGAAATGAGTCTAACATCAATCATACGTCCGCTCTTTTTGCGTAGGATGAAGGAACTGAACCGATATGCTGAGCATGCCGGTTCTATCCAGATGACGCAGTTGCGATGGCTACTTAAAGAAGCGTCGCAGACTGAGTATGGCAAAAAGTACGGGTTTTCTGGAATATCTGATTATGAAGAATATTGCAAGCGAGTGCCGCTTGTTAAGTATGAAGATATTCGTCAGTATGTTATGCGTATGGTTGAAGGAGAGAGTGATATACTTTGGAAAGGCAAGGTTCGTAATTTTGCCCAGTCTTCGGGTACGTCAGACGGTAAGAGCAAATATATTCCAATCAGTAAGGATTCTTTTGAGAAATGCCATTATCGTGGAGGATCCGACTGTGTTACTCTTTATCTTAACCTGAATCCGAAAAGCCGTATCTTTGACGGAAAGGCTTTTATTCTTGGCGGCAGTTTTGCCAATGAATTGCATAGCAATGCAATAGTAGGCGATTTGTCGGCAAATCTCATCAGTAACATAAATCCTCTTGCAAATCTTGTTAGGGTTCCCTCAAAGAAAGTTGCCTTGATGGAAAATTGGAGTGAGAAGTTGCCGGCACTTGTCAATGCCAGTTGCGGTCAGAATGTAACGAATATTTCCGGTGTTCCGTCGTGGTTCCTTTCCGTCATAAAGGAAACCCTAAAAAAGACGGGCGCAAGCAATATCCATCAGGTTTGGCCAAACCTCGAAGTGTTTTTCCACGGTGGTATCAGTTTTAAGCCGTATCGTGAACAGTATGAGGCTATCACAGACCCGACAAAGATGCACTTCCTTGAAACGTATAACGCTTCAGAGGGATTTTTTGCCGCACAATCGTCGTGGGATAGCAAGGCGATGTTGCTATTGCTCGATTTGGGTACATTCTATGAGTTTATCCCTCTTGATGAGGTAGATAAAGAGCATCCGCAAACTTTAATGATTGATGATGTTAAGTCTGGTTCTACATACGAGTTGGTGATAACGTCGTGCAACGGTTTGTGGCGATATCGTATAGGTGATACCGTCAAGATAGAGCAGACATCGCCTGTAAAGATTTCTATTGCGGGCAGAACGAAGCATTTCATCAATGCCTTTGGCGAGGAACTGATGGTATATAATGCAGATGAGGCCCTTGCTAAGGCTTCGAAGGAGTGTGGTGCGGAGGTGCTGAACTATACGGTTGCTCCTGTTTTTGCAACTGCAGCAACAAAGGGTCGCCATGAGTGGCTTATTGAATTTGCAAAAAGGCCTGCCGATATGGAGCAGTTTGCCAACGTTCTTGACAAGGCTTTGCAAAAAGAAAATTCCGACTACGAGGCAAAGCGAACTGGTAACCTATTTATAGAAAGGCTTACCATTGTTGAGGCGAGAAAAGGCCTTTTCGATGATTGGCTGCTTGACAAAAGCGGTAAATTGGGCGGACAGCGTAAAATCCCAAGACTATATAACACTCGGGAAATTATTGACAGTATGTTGAATTATAATGATTAAAACCAAAGATATGAGAAAACTTCTTTTGACGTTGCTTTTGATAGTGTCGGTTTCGGTAGCCGCAGTTGCTGCCAAGCCGAAGTATATCTTCCTTTTTATAGGAGATGGTATGGGAATGGGACACGTTATGGCTGCTGAAAACTATAACCGTCTTGTTCGTGGTAGTCAGGACAATATCCTTATGATGCAATTCCCGGTTGCATCGTTTGCAATGACATATTCAACAAATTCACCGGTAACAGACTCTGCCGCTGCTGGAACGGCTCTTGCTTGCGGAACTAAGACAAATAACGGAATGGTTGGTATGAATGCCGACACTGTTGCCGTAACCTCTGTTGCTTCGGAATTGAAGGCCAAGTACGGATATGGTGTGGGTATTGTAACTTCAGTTGCATACGATGATGCCACGCCTGCCACTCACTATGCTCATCAGCCAAAGCGTGGCATGTACGAGCAGATTAACCGCGACGGTGCGAGAAGCGGTTTTGACTTTATTGCAGGTGCAGGAACTCACCTTGGCGATAAAAAAGAAACAAGGGTGAAGATTGACGCGGCTTTTGAAGATTTCAGGAACAACGGTTATTCTGTGATTAAGGGTATAAATGCCCTTAAAAAGGAAAATCCTAAAGGTAAGGTTCTTTTGACTGTTGAAAAACCTGTTAACAATAATGAGATTGGCTATGCAATTGACAGTATTGAAGGGGCTACTTCTTTGAAAGAATTGACTGTTGCGTGCCTTGACCATTTGCAAAAGGTGTCCCCTAAAGGGTTCTATATGATGGTAGAGGCTGGAAATATCGACCATGCAGCACACGGCAACGATGGTGGTACTGTTGTTAAGGAAATCATTAACTTCCAGGAAGCAATTCAGGTTGCATACGATTTCTATTTGCAGCATCCTAAAGAAACTCTGATTGTCGTTACAGCAGATCATGATACAGGAGGTATGTCGGTAGGTGTCAAGGGCGGTCCTTGGCCAATTACTTTAAAATATCTTGATTATCAAAGAATATCTAAAGAGAGATTTAGCGATTTAGTTGCTGACGAGAAAGGCAGAGATTGGGAAGATATGAAGGAACTTATTGCCGATAAACTTGGCTTGTTTGACGAGATTCCTGTTGATTATGTTGAGGAAGCGAAGTTAATGGATTGCTATGGTAGGATGAAGGCAAATATAGCAAAGAGCACAGCAACGCTTTATAAGGAGTTTAACGCTTTTGCTGAGGCTGTTTTTGATTTGCTTAACCATAAGAACGGTTTTGGTTTCACAACATACAGTCATACTGGTAACCTTGTCCCTGTATTTGCTGTTGGTGCAGGTTCTGAAATGTTCAAGGATTTGAACAACAACCAGGAAATACCTTGCAAATTCCGCAAACTAACTGGACTGAAAAAGTAAGGAAAATTAAGATTATAACAATTTAGGGGTTGCATCAAAAAAATCATTTTGACACAACCCCTTTGCTATTTAATAAGAATTGATTTTGGAGTGCTTGGTTTTAGAAACATTGCATAATAGATTGGCATATAGACCAATTTGCCGTGTCTTGTAACGGTTCTGTCGTTGGAAAACAGTATGGCGTTCTTAATGTTATAGTCTTTATTATCAATGAATTTGTCAAGCGCTCTATGACGTCTGAAGTCTTGCCCTGATTTGACTTCAATAGGTAAGGCAGAAAGACTGTTATAATCATCTACCAAGAAATCAACTTCGCCTTTTACTTTGTTGTCGTAATATTTTAGAGCAAATCCGTGTGCGCATAATTCTTGTGCAACAACAGTTTCGTAAACAGCACCGAGGTTAATGCTGTTATTAGAAGAGATAACGGCATCTATATTATATCGGTATAGAAGGTTTGTTAGTAGCCCAACATCGTTTAGGTACAGTTTTATTAGCCTTTTCTGTTCTGATTCTTTTAGAGGAAATTTAGGATTGGAAATAGCAAGAACTTCTAGTGAAATGCCTGAGCTGATTAGGTATTCAAGCTCTTCTTCGTAATCAGAGCTGCGTTTGCCTTTTTTATTTTCTATATCCTTGTAGTTCAGTCGCTTTTTCTTGTTCTCCATATTTGATGGAATCATTTCGTAAATTCTCTTTATTTTCAGAGAATTTTGATTTCCATACTGAGCGGCATCTTCTTTGTATAATTCAAATATTTCATCGTGAATAGCTCGAACAGCAACAATATTACTTGTCTCGATAAATGTATTTACAGCATCTGGAAGCCCTCCAATAAGAAGATACTTTTTGAATAGGTCAATAAATGTATTATGAAGGCTTTCGCTTATATCTTCTTCTTTTGAGAATTGCTCTTTTATATGCGAAATAACCTCTTCTCCAACGCCATTAGCCCATAGAAACTCTTCAAAATCAAGTGGATACATCTTCTTTTTAATAATTCGACCGCCTGGTTTTGATAGTGTTTTGTTAAGAGTGACGCCAAGAAGTGAGCCACTGGCAATGTAAGTAAAGCGGTCGTCATCCTTAAGAAATTTCAATAGGGTGAGCATTTCAGGATAGGCTTGTATCTCATCAAGAAAGATTAGCGTATCTTTTTTACTTCCCATTTTTTTGCCTGCGTAGACACTTAATTTTAGGTAAAATTCTTGAGGTGTGTTTGTGCTTTCAAAAAGTTTTGCACCGTTTTTGTCCTCCAAAAAATTTATTTCGATATAGTTTTTGAAGAATTTTTTACCTTCATAACGGATGATATATGACTTGCCTATCTGTCTTGCACCCTCAAGAAGAAGAACCTTGTTTGAGTCGGATTTATAGTATTCCTGTATTTCTTTTTGGATTTTCCGTTGAAGCATAGTGTCTTATGTTTTAAATACGTATGCAAATATACACTTATTCCACTTGGAAAACAAGTAAAAACTACACTTATTCCAGTTTGTAGTAGTTAAAAATATACACTTATTCCACTTTGAAAACAAGTAAAAATTACACTTATTCCAGTTTGACATGCGTTTATCTCACTTTCAGGCGGTCGAAATGCTTTGCTGTGAATAGGAAATATGCAGACATGCCGATGATGCAGAGGCTAAAGCAGATAATGTAAACGGTGTGGTAACTCGTCAGGTCTGCTATATATCCGGCAGAGAATATACCGAGAGTAGCACCAACGTCCCAGGATGTCAAGAATGTTGAGTTTGCCGTGCCACGGCGGTTGTTGGCTGCAAGGTTGATAAACATTGTCTGATATGAAGGGCACATTGTTCCATAACCAAGGCCAATTACTATTGCTGAGGCATAGAAAATCCAACTTCCACCTGATGTGATGAATATCAGGAAGCCAATTGTTACCAATACCATTCCGAGTTTGACGCAGAATACGATTCTTCCAGCCCTTACCCATTTGTTGGTCAATATACGTGACACAATTAGCCCCGCAGCAAGGATGAGGAAGAAAGCGCCAGTTCCGGCATAAATACCAAGTTCCTGCTTTCCGTAGATTGCGAGATATGTGGTCATTGTTGCACTTGCAAAAGCGAAAGTTGTTAGCGTCAAGCCTTCAGGAAGGCTGTTTTTAAGGAAGAATCTATCAAGAGAGATAGGCTCGTTGGTCTTCTCTATTGCCCGTGGCTTGTTTTTTACTTTAGACAGGCAAATTAAACCGAGAATTGTTGAAATCAATGGTACGGAAAAAACAATTCTGATGTCATCGATATTTCCGTATAATGCGAGTGCTACTGAAGGTCCTATCGCCATTGCCAGATTGTTGCTAATACCATAATATCCAATGCCTTCGCTTCTTCTGCTGGAGGGTAAGACGTCGATTGCAACGGTACTGTTGGATACCGACGTTGCACCAAAAGCAAGGCCTTGCAGGATACGAACTAATGCGATTGCAAGAATTGTTGCAAACATAATGTAACCAATATTCATCAGTGCGTATGCGGAGTAGCATATAAGCAATACTTTCTTTCTTGGGAAACTGTCAACAAGATATCCGCTGAAAGGTCGTATGAATAATGCTGCAATAATAAAAGCACCCATTACTTCTCCAATAAGGCCCTTGTCGGCGCTGCAATGCTCGGCGAGGTATAGAGGAAGGATTGGCATAAGGTTGTTAAAGGAAAAGAAAAGCAGGAAATTGGCAAGCATTACCAGAATGTAGTTACGGTTCCAAAGTTTGTTGCTGCCGTCGTCAACTGTGTACGGATCAAAGTCCGTATCTTTTTTCAATACATCTTCCACCATATATCAAAATTATACTGCAAAGTTACGACAAATTTCTCTGATTGCATTAAATTTGCAGATGTATAGAATCTATCAATAAATATTTGAAGATAATGAACCAATATAGGCGGATAGCAGTAAAAGTTGGCAGTAATGTGCTGACACGGGCGGACGGAACGTTGGATATAACGCGAATGTCGTCGATAGTTGACCAGATAGCGGTGCTTCGCAAGCATGGTGTTGAGGTCGTTTTGGTAACTTCTGGAGCTGTGGCGTCAGGAGAGAGTGAGATGAAGGGTTGTCCAAAATTGGATACTGTTTCTGCTCGACAACTGTTCTCGGCTATTGGTCAGGCTAAGTTGATTAATCGCTATTATGAATTTTTCCGTGACCATGGTATAGTTTGCGGGCAGGTGCTTACTATGAAGGAAAATTTCTCCACAAGGCTTCATTATCTAAACCAAAAGCATTGCATGGAGGTGATGCTTGAAAATGGAGTGCTGCCTATTGTCAATGAGAACGAT
>UQLZ01000062.1 GCA_900541935.1 uncultured Prevotellaceae bacterium
TCTCTTTCATTTTCTGTTACTTTTTAGTGTAACGCTATGGCAGGACTAGACAGATTTTCAAAATAAAGAACTGTAACAAAAACAAAGAAGGTGTGCCAACCTTTTATTTGGCACACCTTACATGTTATTCAGAAATAAATGTTATTTCTTAATGAATCTGATAGCAGTGTTGTTAACCTTAACAACGTAGATACCAGGAGCCAAACCGCTAACATCGATAGTTGCTTGGTTGCCGTCAATATTTGCTTGAGAAGCAACTGTTGCACCGTTAAGAGCAAATACAGCGATGTTTTCGATTTCAGCAGTAGCATTAACGTTCAAAACGTCAACAGCAGGGTTCGGGTAAACAGTTGCAACCTTTTCTGCAACGTTTTCAACGATACCGCCGTTCTTGATTTCGATAGTTCCGTATGCTTTTGTTACACCATTTGTAGTAACGTAAGGCAATGACCAAACGCTGAATTCTGATTTTGCAGCGATGTATAGGTTGTTAGCCATGTCGAATGCCAACTCGTTTACGGCACCTTGTCCAACTGGAATAGTGTAAAGGAATGTAAGTGTAGGAACGTTTTCATTCCAAGTCAAGTCGTAGATGTTTACGTTAGAGTCGCCATTGCAGATAGCCAACTTGTCGTTAGTTGTGTTGATAGCGAAACCAGAACCGTTAGAACCGTTAAGGTCAAGGTTGTTTGAAGCGCCAGAGTTGTAAACAATATTACCTTCATTATCACAGTAGATAAGAGAAGGAACGTCAGCAGTATTGTTTCCTGCGCTACGAGTTTGGCTTGCCCAAACACCGTTTGCTGTTGCTCTAACTTCAACGTTTGTATTCACAAGTTTGCCAGAAGCCTCTTCGAATACAGCATCAGGAGCAGCAGAGATAGTCTTGTTTGTACCGATGTTGTAGCGAACAAGTTTGTTACCGCCATTACCCTTAGGATAGTCTTCAAGGAATGTGTAAAGAACAGTGTTTTCGCCTTCGCCAATAACGCTTACGCCTGTTGAACCACCACCGATGATAGCACCGTTATTAGTGAATGCACCTGTTGCGTCGCGGTCGCCTGCAAACATTTGGGATACTGAAAGGTTTGCTGGATCAACTAACCATAGACCTGAGTGTTTGTCGCTCCAGTCTGATGCGATAACAGTACCGTCGTTAAGCATGCCGAGACGGAATGGTGATGCTGTGTTACCTTGACTAAATTCTTCAGTACCGATAGCAGATTCTGCTGCAGTCAAGTTTTGGTCATATTTCCATAAACCTTTAGCCTTTGTTCCGTCAACAGTATTTGATACGTAAACAGTACCAAGGTAAGAACTTTCTGGATTATTGTCGATAATGACGCCTCTTGCATTGCTGAATTCGTTATCAGCGAAGAATTTTGTAGGAGTAGCAACTGTTTCACCTTCCAATTCAACTTCCCATGAAAGAATTCCGTCAGGAAGGTCTCTGTTGTTAAGAACAACTTTATTTTCACCTTCAACGATTGCTCCAGTTGGGATTGAAACGTTTACAGTGTTGTCTGCATTAGTAAGGTTGATAGAACCGTTCTTAGCATCGCCAGTAGCGTTGAATGAGAATGCTGTCAAATTGCCACCAACTTCAGCCTTAAGGTTGTATGCGTAGTGACCTCTTACCATTGGTTGCTCAACACCGTTAGTAGTCATCTTTGTAACTTTACCGTCGCGGATAAGAAGCAATTCAATGTAAGCATCAGTTACTTGACCTTCGTCGTTAGTTGTTGCAACAACGTTACCAGTAGCGATAACATCTTTAGCAGCAACAGCCTCGATTGCCGGATTAACGTTCAAAGTAATTTCTCTTGCTTCGTTGAGACCGTCAGTGATATCAAATAGTTTCAAACCTGTTGATTTGCCGTCTTGCATTGTTGGAGCAACCAATAGGCTGCGGTCTGCATACTTGAAGCAGTTAATGCCGTTTGCTTCTGTAGTCAATGCCTTTTCAGAGATTGTTCCAAGCAATGGAGCGTCAACGTTTTGTGCTGCAGTTTGCCATTCTTTTGGTGTTGTTGCAGAACCGTCAACAATATATTGATTCTTAGCACGAGGAGAAACGATTAGTTTATAGTCGTCGCCAAGTTTTGTACCTGTCCAGTTTGATTCTGCACTAACATCCTTATTAATGAATGTTGTAGAAACCAAACTGTTGTTAGAGATACCAAATTCAACCCATCTCATTGATGTAGAAGAACCTGTTGTTTGTGCTGTTGTAACCAATGCACCTTCTTCTGTTGTACCAGAGTATGCGATTGTTGCACCTGTATATGCACGGTAGTAGTTACCTGCATTTTGAGAAGTAAACCATTCTACAGGGTTGCCAGTAGGAAGACCTGTTTCTTCTTCTTTAGTCCATTTATAGAATGCAACAGAACCGCGAACGTCACCATCTTCAACTTGAGCGTCACCGAATTGGTTCTTACCGTATGTAGAAGCGATAAGGAAGTTATCGGCAGTAAATGCAATGTCAGCAATCTTCAATGTGCGGTTTTCTTTCAATTCAAGACCTTCTGTGCTGATTTGCTTAACAGAATTGTCGGCAATGTTGCCCATGTAGATAAACGGTTCGTTTTGAGCATCAAGGGCGAGGACGTAGATTCTTCCATCGCGAACGAGTTGACGGCGAACTGTTTTGTCTTTCAATTCGTTAGAGAAGATTGTTACTTCAGCACTTGCATTTAGGTTATATTGGCTACCAACGCCGTATGCTTTGTTTCCGGCAAGAGCGTCTGGATAGTTTTCATAAACGATTGCAGGTGGAACCCAACCTTCTGCTTCAAGGAATGTATTAAGGTAAGTAGTTTTGTTTGCTTCTACCTTAACTTCTCCAAGGTATTCGTCGAAAGCAGGTTTATAGCCTTCTGCAGAATAAGTTAGAGTATAAGTACCTGGCTCAAGGTTTGTGAAAACAAAAGCACCGTTGTATTCATTGTCTGTTTTATATGTCTTGACTTCTTTGCCGTTTTGGAGCAATTTGACAGTTACACCATTAAGAGGTTTGTAAACGTCATTAGTTCTTGCAGCAGGAGTGTACAAAGGATCAGAGAATTTTTCGTGAAGGTCACGAACAATACCATAAATTTCACCAGTTGTTTCTGTCTTCCAGCCCATATAGTCAATAAGACCGCGAGCATAAAGGTGACCCTCATGGCGACAAACATCATCGTTTTGAGCACGGTGGCGTGCTGGTTGGTATGTGTGGAAGTAGCCTTCTACAAGGAATCCCATTGCTCCGTGTTTCAATGCTCCAAGATAACCGTCAAAACCGGCGGCGTTAGGAGAGTGGCTTCCGTAGAAGTCCCAGTCGCCTCTAACGTTTGGTTGAGTCATTGAATAGTATGACCAAGTTTGGTGTTCGTTAGAGAATGTGTATGGCCAGATATGAGTAGCCAATTCTTTACTTCCAGGAACTTCGTCCTTTGCATCAGAACCACGATAGAGGAATAGTGGGTAGTTTGTTGATGTACCTTCAGAAGCCGCATTTGAGTGGATTGAGATGAAGATATCAAAGTTATTTGCTTCTACCTCAGCAGAAATTTCAGAAAGAGATCTGTTGTATGCTTCGCTGTCAGGTGCGCCTTTAACATAAGGGTATGGACCTACTTTGACGTGAGACATAACGATATTTTGTGACATATCGAGAGCGGCACCGATACGAGTAGGATTCTCATTAGTTTGGTTTTTGTTTCTATCGAATGGAACGCCTGCTTCTACAAGGTGATCAAGCAATGCGAATGCCTTGTGCAGATTGGTGTTTGATTCGAAGAAAGAAGTTGTGTCAGTGTTTTCTGTTGAATAAGCAGGGTGACCAATGATGCCCATTGGACGGTCATTAGGACCCCAACTACCATGACCCGGGTTCAAATATATTCTTACCTGGTCAACAGGAAATGTTGTTGCTGCAAATGCGCTACCGCATGCAAGTACTGCAGCAGCTGTTGACAAAAATATCTTTTTCATAGTTATTTTGCATTAACGTTGATAATGAATGCTTCGCCGGCAGGCGTTGAATAAACGATTTTGCTGCCGTTAGCGTTAACTGTTGGGTACATTGCGATTGTTCCAGCCATAGATATTGCTTGCTTTTCGCTTGTTACGATAGAAGTTGCGTATACTGTAGAAGCAGTAACGAATTCGCCGTTATCCTTATCGTTCATACCGATAACGATGTCGTTGTTGTACCATTTCGGAGCGCGTAGGTATCCGATGTGACGTGGATTAGAACCATCTATATCACATACGAATGTGCCTTTTGTAGCAAGGTAGTATAGAACTTTTGTTCCGTCTGGAGAAACAGAAGGCCATAGGTAACTTTGACCATTTGTTCCGTTAGGAGAAAGAACAGATGTCTTGCCGTTAACAGTAAGCATCAATTGTCCGTATTTGATTGATGCAACAGGAATTGATTTGTTTGCAGCCTCAGCATTGAGAGATGCGGCTTGAACCTTACCGTTATCGATAGAAACAACAGAGTTGCCCTTTAGAGCAACTCCTTGAAGGTTGCGAGTTGCTTTAACGATAGTTTTGCTCGTACCTGTAGCGATGTTTGTTGTCTTAACAGCAGTTCTTCTTAGTCTGTCACTTCCAACCTTGCTTTCGCGGTAAACGATAGTTGTGCCGTCTGCTGAAATCTGAACGTCTGAGCCAATGCCAGAAGCGGTTGTAATGGTTTGCATCTTGCCAGTTGCAAGATCATACTTTTGCAAGCCTTCTTTACGGATGTCAGAAACGACGATGAAGTCGCCCTTCGGACTGATTGTTGCCTTGTCAACAAGTGTACCTTTCGGTAGGTTGACTTTCTGAACGGATGAAACGTCCAAAAGTTGGGCAAATCCGAGTGTACTTCCACATAGAAGCATTACAGAAATGAGTAATTTCTTCATAATGATTTGGATTAAGTTTTTAAATAAGTTTGTAAACATTATATTTTATCTATTCAAAGTTAGGTACTGGAAATGCTATTTTGCAAATATTTTTTGCCTTTTATTATTCGTTTTAATCATTTTTAATAATAGTTTTTCAGTATATGTTTAACAACATATCTGTGTGGCATGTTTGTATTTTTTGGTGGTTTAGTTTAAAGGTATTAACTTTGTAATTGCTATTTTAGGAATGATGCCCAACGGATGTCTGATGGCAGTTGTGGGGTTTTGGCATTCTGTTTTTAAGAGTATGTTTTGTAATGAAAAATAGAGAGGAATTAATGCGAATTTTCCGATTCGCAGTTGTTGGATTCAGTAATTTCCTTATAATATCTTTTTTTGTGTGGCTTATGATGGAGGTTTTCCATCGTGATATGGTTATTGCAAACGTTATTGCTTATTCTGTAGCCTTAGTGAATAATTTTATATGGAATAAGGTATGGGTCTTTAAGGCTAAAGGAGGAAATTTAATCAAGGAGATTGCGTTGAACCTTATTGCTTACGGTACGGCATATTTGTTGCAATTGGGTTTCTCGTTTTCAATGGTAGAGTTGGTTGGTTTTAATGAATATTTGGCACAGTTCTTGGGCTTGTTTATTTTTGGGGCAACAAACTTTATAATGAATAAGATGTTGACATTTAAGAAGTAATAAATTTGAATTATGGATATAGCGATTTATATTGTAACAGGGCTGTTGATGCTGGTAGGTTTGGTTGGATGTATCGTTCCGGCTCTTCCTGGTCCGCCGTTGTCATATATTGGCTTGATTCTGCTGAAGTTTACCCCCTTGGGCGATGACATTGGTACTTGGGAATTGGTAATTACAGGTTTGGTTGTAGCAATTGTTGTTATTATTGATTACATTACCCCTATAATTGGGGCAAAGAAGTTTGGTGGGACGAAGTATGGTAATTGGGGTTGTGCGATAGGAACTATTGTTGGCTTGTTTTTCCCTCCATTCGGAATTATTTTAGGTCCTTTTTTAGGTGCTGTTATTGGTGAATTGATTGGCAAAAAGGAGTTTAAAGATGCTTTAAAGGCTGGTTTTGGGGCTTTTATTGGTTTTCTTTTCGGATTTTTGTTGAAGATGGCGGTATGCTTGTACCTAACGATTAGATTCGTTATGTTGTTTTTTTAAAGTATTAATATATAGGTATAAAAAATGCTGTTTCGGTTAGAAACAGCATTTTTTATACTTGAAATTTAAATCAAAGCCAGTTTTAAAACATCGTCAATGGTTTTGACATAGTGGAATGTAACACCGTTCAGATAGATAGGCTTGATGTCTTCGATATCCTTCTGATTATCCTTAGAAAGGATTATATCTGTTATTCCAGCGCGTTTTGCAGCAAGGATTTTCTCCTTTATACCACCAACAGGAAGCACTTTTCCGCGTAGGGTAATTTCGCCGGTCATTGCAAGATGGTCTTTGACTTTTCGCTTGGTAAATGACGAAGCAAGTGAGGTGACCATTGTTATACCAGCCGATGGACCGTCCTTTGGAATAGCCCCTTCAGGAACGTGGATATGAACGCTTGTTGTTTCAAACACCTCTGGGTCAATACCGTATTTTTCACCATTCGCCTTGAGGTATTGTAGTGCAATTACGGCAGATTCTTTCATAACGTCACCAAGGTTACCTGTAAGGGTTAGTTTTTCTCCCTTTCCTTTTGATAACGATGACTCAATGAATAGAATTTCTCCGCCTACTGCTGTCCATGCAAGCCCGGTAACAACACCGATAAATTCGTTTCCTTCATATATTTCGGATGTGTATTCCTCCATTCCCAGAAAATCTTTTAATTGAGTAGCCTTCAAACTTTTTGGGAATGGTTTGTTTGACGCTTTCAAGCGTGCGATTCCGCGTAATACTTTTGCAATCTTCTTCTCTAACTGACGGACGCCTGATTCGCGAGTGTAAGAATTGATAAGTTTGGCAATTGTTGCTTTTGGAAATTCAACTTCCTTAGTTTCGAAACCATTCTCTTCCAATTGCTTAGGTATAAGGTGTCGCTTTGCTATTTCAATTTTTTCCTGTTCAATATAGCCAGAGATCTCTATTAATTCCATTCTGTCCAAGAGCGGTTGAGACAATGTGGATAGGGTATTTGCCGTTGCTATGAATAGGATGTTTGAAAGGTCATAATCCTGGTCAATATAGTTGTCGTGGAAATGGCTGTTTTGCTCAGGATCAAGAACTTCGAGTAGCGCAGATGATGGGTCTCCCTTAAAGTCCTGTCCAAGTTTGTCAATTTCGTCGAGAACGAAAACCGGGTTTGATGTGCCACATTTTATCAAGCCTTGTATGATTCTACCAGGCATTGCTCCGATATAAGTTTTGCGATGACCTCTGATCTCTGCTTCATCATGAAGGCCTCCTAATGACATTCTGACGTATTTTCTATGCAGAGCGTCGGCAATTGATTTTCCAAGGGAGGTTTTACCAACACCAGGAGGGCCATAAAGGCATAGGATTGGAGCCTTCATATCTCCGCGTAGTTTAAGCACGGCAAGTTGTTCCAATATTCTGTCCTTAACTTTGTCAAGGCCATAGTGATCTTTGTCTAATTGCTTTTCAGCGTTGCTTAGGTTGAAATTGTCAACGGAGCATTCTCCCCATGGTAGGTCGAGAAGTGTTTCTATATAAGTGATTTGAACTGAGAAGTCTGGGGATTGAGGTTGCAGTCTTTCCAGTTTGCGCATTTCCTTTTCAAATTGCGCCTGCATCTTCTCGCTCCATTTTTTCTCTGCTGCTCTTTTGTATAGTTCGTTTATTTCATGTTCCTCAGTGTCACCCAATTCGTCTTGAATTGTGCGGATTTGTTGCTGCAGGAAGTGTGCCCTCTGTTGTTCTGATATGTCCTTTTGAGTCTTTGACTCTATATCAGCACGAATTTCAACGAGTTTTGCCTCTCTGTTTAGGTGGGCAAATAATTCGTAAGCACGTTGCTTGACAGAGCGTTCTGTAAGAAGTTTCTGTTTAACGTGCGGTTCGAGAGGTGTGTTTACGCAAAGGAAATTTATAAGTTGTACAGGTTGCTCGATATTCTTTATTGCGAAAACAAGTTCGTTAGCCTTGTTGCCCAATCTTGAAAGCATTCTGATTGTCAAATCCTTGATGCTTGAAACAAGGATGTCGAATTCAGAGTCCTTCTTTTCAGGCATGATGTCGTTGACAATAGTCACTTTGCCTTGAAGATAAGGTGTTTCTTTGACAATGCTGTCCAGGTTAAACGCATATCTGCCTTGCAAGATAACGTTAGTAGTGTTGTCAGGAAATTCAAGCACTTTGATAACCTTGGCAATAACTCCAACGCTATAAAGTTCGTTAAAGCCTGGGTCGTCGTCTTCTTCATTTCGTTGACAGATGACGCCAATTGAGAGGTTCTTGCGTTGTGCTGCTTTGACAAGCGATAATGATTTCTTGCGGCCAACAGCAACAGGAATTGCAACGCCAGGGAAAAGAACCATATTTCTCAAAGCCAGAATAGGGAGAGTGCTTTCGTTTAGTTCTTTAATCTCTTCAAAATCATTATCTTCTTCGCCCATATCTGCAAATACAGAGCATACCTGTGGCGCTTCTTCTTCCTCGAATATGTTGTTAAATATATCCTTCATCTTATCTTGTTGATTACTCGGTGGGTTGTTATGAAGTCCACCACTTGTGTTTTATTGCAAAAAGTGTGCCAATGTTCTGCAAAATTACAAAAAATTCGTGACCTGCTAAAATAAATAAAAACTTATGGCGCTTAGTGCCATAAGTTTTATCAAATTGTTATGTCGGAAAATTGTTAATCGTGGTCCAAGAAAGCCAGAAGTGCATCCCGGTCGTTGATTTTTATGGAATTTGTTGTGTAGTCAAGGATTCCTTTTTCTTTCAAATCATCAAGAGTATTTATAAATGAAGACCTTTGAACGCCGAGCATGGTGTACATGTCTTTTTGCTTGCTTTCTATAACGATGTCGGTGCTTCCCTTGTATGTAAGTGAAGATACCCAGAAAGCGAATCTTTCGGCGATGCTTCCCGATGTCAGCGATAGAACTGCTTCGGTTGGTGTCTGAGAGTTTCTTGACAAGTAGTTAAGCATATTAAAAAGAAAGACTATGTCAGACTTGAGAATTTTCAGATAGTCCGCCTTTTCAATTTGCAGGATGCCTGCTTCTGGAGAAGCATATACTGCAAAAGGATAAGCGGTGGTCTTCCCAAAAAGATATTCTGCGCCGATAACATTTGGTGCGGTGATTGTCTGCGACAATTTAATGCGCTTGTTTTGATTGTATATTTCAATCTTTGCACTGCCTGAAATAAGGAATTTCAGATTGTTGCAAGAATCGTTGCATTCTATGATTTGCTCATTATTGAGGTATTTCAAAAAGTGGAATTTAATTTTTTCTATTAATTCCGAAATTTTGGAATGACTGACGCCCTGAAAAAGAGGTAACCCCAATAATATATCGTACATGCTGTTCATATTCCTATAATTTTGTCCATTGCAAATATACCACAACAATTCGGATAATTACAGCCCAATAGGTTAAATTGAGGTTATATAATTTAAAAATTAAGTTAATTTTATTCTGATTTAAAAATTAGGTGCTTAAAAACAGACAGTCAAAGAAAGCACTCTCTTTTGTCTGTAATTGATAGAACGTTGTAATAATAAGCAAATTATCAAAGAAGCACCCTTGTGAGGATATTTGTGATGATTTGGCTGGCGAATATCCGAAGTCGTTTGTCTTCACTGGTTGGCATCCGCAATGCTTCTGCTACGTTACGCCCATACTCGGAGATGAAGATGAAATTGCGAAGATTACCGATGCGTTTGTCAATGGCGAGGAATACGAACCGCAGTTTGAGCAGTTGGAAGAATATCCGAAAGGCTTTCAGAATTGGGTAAAAGACCGCAAGAAGCAAATAGAAAAGTCAATCAAGCAAGGCAAAGAGCCGTATTTCATTAAGGATAACAAAAAGGTGATAGAGGAGATTATAGATTCAAAGAATAGAATGCAGGTTAAACTTCTTAACAGCAGTTCAAACAGCCTTGACTATAATCGTGCGTCTGATTTGAAAATCATCAACTTAGAATTAGGTAATAAATCTTCTATTTCAAATCAAGAAGTAATTGGAATAATAAATGAAATTGATAAAACAAATCCAGAATTATTCAAAGGCAGATTAAAGGAAGTTAAGATTATTAATACAAAGAAAGGCTTTATGGCTTTTGATAGGACAAGTGGCGTTTTGAATATTTCTGATAATGCTTTTACAACTCTTAATGATGGCGAATTTGCACCATTGAAAGAATTGAAAGGTGCATTTGCCAAAATTGCTACACGCAAGAAGAAAGCCATATTATCCTTTAATCAAGAGTATGCTCTTGAATGTTTATGGCACGAGATTAGGCACGCTTCCGCTCTCGGTTGGAAAGATATATCAAACAAAACAGCCGAATTAACAAATACAATGGAGTTAATAAATCAATTCTGTGCTCGAAAATCTTACAAGAAATTGGTTCAAAGTTTAGGAGGAAAGACTGCCCACGAAAAGAAGATAATGGAGAAAGGATATGGGTATAATAATAGTATCCAAAATTTTTGTTTCCTACTAAAGGAAATTAATGTGTCTCAAAAAAGTGCATACACACATTTTAAGGATATTATAATTAACAAACCATACGAAAATATACACGGCGAGTTAATTAAATTTATTTCAGAAAAAGGAAAAATAAGAAAAGAAGAAGTCTATGGATTAGTTGATAGGTTTGGCTATCTCCACAAAGAATTTAAGTTGTTTTATAAATCTATGAATGCGTAAGTATCCTCCATAAATCATTTCGTCTGTCGGGTGATAATTTATTTGCGTATTCGGTCGCTTTCTCTTTATTTCCTCTTAGATAAAATAGAGTTGCAATGTCGTAAAAAGCTGTTTCCTGTCCAATGAATGATGTGTATTTATTCTGCGTACACGAGCCGTACATATTTTCCCATTCTTCTTCTGTAATATTATGGTCAAATACTGTTTCTATTTTTTTATTATTTAATTCTTTCATAAATTTTCTCTTTTTGCTTATGTGAAAATTGTTGATGTGCTGTTTTACGCTTTGCACGCAACTAGCAGGGCGATAAATGCGATTGTGACACCGATAGCGGATATAACAGTTGTTATTACCCATTTTGTATCGGTTGGGTTTTTAGTTTCGGATTGAGTGCGATATACATTTTGCCTTTATCGGTTATTCTCGCAGGTATAACTTCGTGACCAGAAGCCCAAGCCCCTTTTGCAAGACCTTTTCGCTCCAGGCTGTCAACACAAGAATTCAATGTATGTAAAGGGTAGCAGTCGGTATTTTCGATACCATAAGCAAGCAAACGCAATACTTCTTTTTCTTTTTTAGTCAGTTTAATTTTATCCTTTATTCTTCCTTGCTTGATTGTGATGCAACCAATTCGCCTTGTCTGGTGGTCAATACTATGCAAATATAGTGAAAGGTGAGTGCAGAGACAAGTGAAAACGAAGTTTTCGAACT
>UQLZ01000063.1 GCA_900541935.1 uncultured Prevotellaceae bacterium
ATTTTGTCCTTATAATAAGTAGTAATTTTTGTAACGCTTATTTAGGACTAGTCATGAATTTTACTATTTTGGTTGGGGTTTTGATGATATAGATACCTGGAGAATAGGATTCTACATTCAAAAGTATTCCATTTGGAGTTGGAGTAGAAATAACAGTCATTGCTCGTCCACTAATGGTATAGACAGATACATCACTAATTTTTGTTTCACCAGTTATTATCAATTCATTGCAAGCAGGATTAGGATAAATGCTAAGTTCTTCATCTGCTATTTCTTCCACCTTGCCAGATTTGTAATTATTATCGTACAGTTTGTACACTGCCATACCGTTAGCGGGGCAGTATTGGTAAATATAATAACTTCCGGCATCTATTTTTTCTGCAAACAGCCAGTTGAATGTTGAGTAGTTACCACCTGTTTCGTATCCAAGGTTACCGATTGGTTCGATTGTTTTTACAACCTTATTATCCGTCATATCCTTAACCGTGAAACCGCCTTTATAGTTTGCTCCACTGTTATATGCCAAAATCTTGTGTCCTGAGAGGGTGAAATAGTCACCGCCACCAGTGTTGTTGCGAGATGGTGGAGTTGTGGAACTTCTGCCGGCAAGGAGAGCCTCGCTTGCACCTCCGTTATAAGTGTAGTAACCGTTTGCCCTAACTTGATATAACCAGTTTTCTGCGTTGTTGTGTTGCGGAATAACGTAGCCTGCGGTTGAACCGGTTAAAGAAATCTCTTCCGAATTATAGGTTTTTACAAGTTTTCCGTTTGCCATTTCTATGATATTTACGGCCCTTTGCTTGTTGGGGAACATATAGATATATCCGCCTTTTCCAAGGATGTCACCAGAAGCAGAAATAAAGTTTGTTTGCCCTGTAAGTGTAACGGTAGCCTCTAACCTTATTGGCTCAGTAGCGGCTGTTGGGCTTAGTCTTGCCGGATAGATTAGGAACGCATGGCTTGTGCCTGTCTGCTTGTCGTCGCGGACGATAACATTTCCTGCATCATCGCAAGCAGTCCCCCATCCTGAACCGCCAGCAACGCTTCCTATGCAACCTGTCTTGTCGAATATGTATAGTTTCTTTTCCTCACAGTTATTCACATAGAAAAGTCCCTTGTGCGCAGCACCCTGCTGGGCATTAGTGCCGTCAATGTTTTGTGGGGCATTGCCGGTAACGTTACTGTTTTGCCACAGTAGTTCCAATTGGAAGTCAACAGCACCGGTATTTCCTTCTTCTTTTGGCTCAGAGATGATGTATTTTTGTATTCCAAATACTTCAGAGAAGATGTACAAATACATATTTTCGCCAACAGTTTCTATGCCTGTTGCGGTGAAACCTTCAGCAGATGCCGCTTCTGCAACTGTTGCTGTAACCGCTTTGATATTGCCTATACCCTTTGTTGCGTCGTAAAGTCTTGCAGAGTATCCGTCTTCTGTTGGATTGCAGATAAAGGCGTAAGTCTTGCTGCCATAGCGGGTGAAACTGATTGCTGAAGCATCTTTAGCGATATCGCTGCTTAGAGTGCCGTATTCTTTCATCGGAACGCCTTCTGCAACCCAGTCAAATGTATATTCAGCCGCTACCATTGTCGGGCTGTCGATTAGGATATTTCTTCTGCAGAATGGCGTTACAAGCATTGAAAATTCGCCCCAGTTTGCCGTCGTGTAGTTAGGGTCACTTGCAAAGGTGGTATTCGTCATTTGACCAGATTTGAAGCGAAGCCCTACAATGCTGTAATCATCAGAACCAGTCTTGGATGTTGTAAAGATGTGCAGGTCATCAAGTGTTCCGCTTGCTGCCATTTTATCACCCAAAGAGGTGCTTGTAACTTTTGTGGAATAGAATGATTCAGGCTTTGATGAAGGAGTTGCCCATTTAAATATGCTCCAGGATTCTTGGGCACCTGCGGTATTACAGCCAAGCAGAATGCCGTCTGCCGTTACTGCAATATCGCTTATGGTTGAGTTGCCTATATCTATGCGTTGCACTTCCTTGCCTGTTTCTCCGTCGATAACTGTTATAAACGGCTTGCCCGTCTTGCCATTGGCAAGAATATACCAGTTTCCGCCTTTAGCAATGGCTTTTATTATCTTGCTATCAACAAAAAACTCCGGTAGAGAGTTCTTTGAAACTATCTCCGGAGTATATGATGATTTTACGATTGCAGTATTTTCAGGGTAGTCAATAGTGTTGGGAGGCAAAGTAGCGTCAGGCGACAATTCCGGAAGCGTTGACGGATCAAGAGAGTCAGTAGTGATGAAATCGCAACCATAATTACCGAAAGTCTTGTATCCGGAAATGTCGTTCGTTGTCCACATATTCACTTTCAGCCCTGCCTCATGAAATTTATCTACAGTTGACTTGTCGAAATAGCCTTTCTGAATGTCAGCGTCAATACCGTTTGCAACGCACCAGTCGAAATGGTTTGCCCAGTATTCGCCAGTAAGAAATTGAAGGCTGATATCTGGATAGTTTCTGTGCAAATATTCCAGACAAGGCTTCATGGAAGTCAGGATAATGGCTGTTTTTCGGAAGCCTTTTTCCTCAATGAGTTTAACAAGTCCTGGAAGATTTGACTGGTCATTGTTATTGATACCAGTCGCCCATTTGAGTTCGATAACAGGCAGAACGTTGAACTGCTTGCAGATGTCGAGATATTCAGCAACGGTGCATATTTTTCCCGTATAGGTAACGCCACCTCTGGTTTGCGTGTAAGTTTCTGCTTTCAACTGCTCAATAGTTGCTTTCGCAATAGTCAGGTTACCGCCCAGACGCTTTGTCTCATCGTCGTGGCTGATAATGTATGTTCCGTCGCCAGCAACTTTTACGTCGCATTCAAGATAGTCATAACCCTTTTTTGCTCCGTTTTCAAATGCCTCTTTAGTGTTTTCAACGCCCCAAAGACTGCCTCGGTGTCCAACGAGTTTCGGCTGTGCGTATGACATTACTGACAATGCTAACGCTGCAAGTGTGAGTAGATACTGCTTCATTTTAATTGGATTTTATTAAGTGATTGGTCAATTATTTTTGCATCTTTTATTTGTTAACTATTGGATTCTTTATCTTGTTGCAGTTTAAATATTTCTTTCTGTAATTCAATCTCTTTACTTAATTGGTCTATTGAAGGAAGGAATGTTAAATATTGCGCTTGATATAGACGTTCGTTGTCGTGCAAAACGGAGTAACGCGCCATATCTTTACTTGTTTCTGAACATAGGATAAGTCCAATGGTGGGATTATCGCCTTCTGTTAATTTAAGATTGTCATACATTCTTACATACATATCCATCTGTCCAACATCTTGATGCGTTATTCTAGAAGTCTTGAGGTCAATAAGAAGAAAGCATTTAAGAATATAGTTATAGAATACCAGGTCGATAAAGAAATCACCCATATCTGTTTTAATGTGTTGTTGGCGTGCAACAAAGGCATATCCTTTGCCCAACTCCATAACAAACTTTTGAATGTGTGTGATTATAGAAGATTCAAGTTTTGTTTCAGAAAAATCAGAATTAGGGGATAATCCTAGGAATTCTGCCACAACAGGATTCTTGATAAATTCCAATTTGTCTTGCTGATAAGGCGCTGTGATTTGTTGCATTTCGCTTTTTAATAGTTCTTTGTTTTGTGACTGAAGTAGGCGAAAATAATATTGAGAAGCAATATTCCTATCGAGAGTTCTAACACTCCACATCTCGTTAATAGCCTCTTGCATATACCATTCTCGAGCAGATTTATCAGTAACTCTAAGCAAAGTTCTGTAATGAGTCCAGGAAAGAATAGTAGATTTTCCGCTCACTGAGTGGAAAATCTCAGGAAAGGACTTATAGAATTGTACAAACTGATAAAGATTGCTCTTTGTAAACCCTTTACCATACATTTTTGACAGATAATCGGAGAGTTGTTTGATAACTTCTTTACCATATTCGGCTCTATTTTCCCCTTGCATTTCTTCTTCGGCAATTCGCTTTCCAAGCTGCCAATTACGCTGTACCAGAGCAGTGTTAATCGCCTGGTATGCATAGTTGCGTGTTTGCTCGATGATATTTTGAGCATCTTTATAAATATCCCCTGTATTGCTTGTCTTTATTATATCTTGTCTCATAATGCAAATTTAGTGCTTTTATTCTAATCAAATACTAATAAGAAGTTTTGTGTTTTTTTCTATTGTTTTTGCATCTTGTTAAACATTCTGCATATTGGCAGGGGTAGGATGTTGACTGTAACAAACAGGAATCTGTAAAGGATTGGAACGGTTTTTAATGACAATATCCGATTGTTTACTTCCGGAAATGTTGTTTTCCACTTCACCAAGTCAAAAGTACCCTTCCGCGCGTATTTTATCTTTGCCGAGAATTTCAGTAAGTTGAGGAATTGCGAAAATTCTTCCTTCATATCGTCTGTAAACCATTTCTCTAACGCTATTGCCATTTTTATATGGTCATTTAGGACTCGCTCCATATTGCCTGTTGTAAGGGTTGCTGATTGACCTCTGCGATAGTGGTACATCGCTTCGGGAAGTATGGTGATTTTGGGTTTATAAACAAGTAATTGAGTCACAAAGCCCAAATCTTCCCAACAGTCTATTCCTTCAAAAAATCTTGCACAGCATCTTTCAATAAGGTCTCTACGTATTATCTTGTTGCATAGGGAAAAATGCAATGTGTCGAAAGGCGTTTCGTTTAATGACGGAAAAATATTGCTTCTAAAGGTTACGGTTTTTTTAGAGTCCCGACTTTCATATATAAAAGATATTGCAACTATGTCTGCTTTATTGTTTATTGCTGCATTATACATAGTATAGAAAGCGTTCAAATCAAGATAATCGTCAGAATCGCAGTGGATAATATATTCGCCTTTAGCAATATCAAGTGCTTCCTGACGGCTGTTTGCAACACCTTGACTGGTTGGGTGACTTATGATTTTAACGCTTCCTTTCCTTGAAGGGTATGATTCCAATACTGTCTTGACCGTAGAAAGGGAAGAATCGGTGGAGCCATCATCAACAAAGATATATTCAACCTCTTTCATCGTCTGACCGAAAAGAGATTTGCAACACTGTCCGATAAACCGTCCCGAATTTCTGAACGGAATAATAACGCTTATCTTTATGTCTTTGTCTCTTTCCTGCATAACGCTATAAAATTACTATAATTTACAAAATTATAAAATAAATGAGTCCTTTTATCTCAAAAATGCCGTAATATCAATATACTATATCGCCTATGGCGAAACGAGTTCGCCCCATTCTCCAAGAAATAAATCCTAAGGAATTTATAGCATCAGCATGCCTACATCTTTTCTTATTGGCGAAAGCAATCCAAGTACGGTTACACTTATTCATATTCCTATTATTTTGCAAAGTAGCATGTCTTCAACCAATAGGCATAAATTGGGTCTTGAAAAGAGATTTCACCAGCCATATTGTCTAATATATCATTCTTAATAAGAGCAGATTTTGAACGATGTATTGAGGTTGTTGACGAAATTTTATATCGATGCATTACCTCAGTAGAACTGATGGCTTTTTCTCCAGCAATAAGGGCTTTTAGATAGTTCAATTGCTGTGTGGTCAAGGTTTCTGTGATTGTAACAAATAGTAGGCTTAGCTGTTCCACCAATGCAGTATGTGCCTCACGCACTATCTCAACTGTACACATATCCATTGTTCTTAGCCATGATAGTTGTGCCAACTGCTGTGCGTAGTATGGGTGGTTGTCTGCAAGTTCTGCAATCATAAGGCTTGCTTCATCGTCGATTCCCTTGTTAGTCTCAGCAAAGCGTCTCTTGAAAAATTCCACCAGGCAAGGTGTTTCAATCTTGTTGAGAAACATAAGATTGCCAAACTTATAGAATGGCTTTGATGAGTTGGTAAACACTTCCATCATCATGTGGCGCTTGCTACCATAGAGACAATAGGACACTTTTTGGTGCAATTGCCAATGTGAACGCAATTTTTTCTGAAAATAGTCTGGGTCAGTAAATTCCGCAATATTTTGGAACTCATCAACACAAATGACGATTTTCAACCCTTTTTTAATGGCAATCTTTTCGGCAAGATCAAGCACTTCATCTGGGTTGCGCTTTACCTCTTCCCAATCAAAGTCGATAGAAATCTCATTGATAGGGTCAGTCCCGATTGATATCTTAGGAACAAGATGCGAAAAGAAACTTTTCGCACTCTCGACAGCCTCCTCCCATTTTGAGGAAGTGGCAGCAATAACCTTTTGGGCAAGTAGCGAATAGAAATGCTCCTCGCTACGTACATTGAAAAGGTCGATATGACAGATTCGGAGGTTACTGTCCTGCGCCATCGCTAACTTTGCGGCTTTATTTACAAGCGAACTTTTACCCCAACGACGAGGAGAGATAATAATCGTGTTGATTAACGACGTAAAGTTCTGAACCAAGTCGGCTGTTTCTTTCTCACGGTCAGTAAAATTCTTCTCAGTAGCAATTTTTCCAAATATAAACGGAGTTTCCATAGCGTTTTTTTTGATAGATGACAAATATAATACATAAAATGTAATTACAAAAATTGTAACTACAAAAAATGTACATTTCTACTACTGATTGTAAAAAACAAGTAAACTTGTTTTTTATCCTATCGGTTTGTATTAAATTTGCAAAAATTTAAAATCCTAATAATGAAAAGTATTGTCTTTCTTCTTTTATCTGTAGTTTTGGCTTTCGGGGTAGTTGGTCAAGACAAGTCAAAGAAAATTCCTCCTGTCGTGCATTCTAAAGTGGGTCAGGAATTTATTTCTAACGATAATTCTCTTAAAATTACAGTTTTGACTAAGCATCAGAACCATAATTGGAATGACCGTTCAACGCTTGATTCAGACATTCTGTCGCCTAAGTCAGTCAACGTTCACCCTAACGGTCTGAAGTATTATGTGAACAGTTTGGAGGGGTGCAAAACAGTAGTTTATGATTCTAAAACAGATGAGAAAATCAAGGTCATTAACCATAAGTTCGGGAGCAAGGATGCTGCTTTATGGGCTAAACCGTCTGGACTATATACTTTCAATCCGAAAAGAAAGTCCCCCAATATTTTTATGGGCAAGCCTGTTGAAAGCACCTTCTCGCATGGTGGCAAATATCTGTGGGTGCCGTATTATAGAAGGAGTTATGACCAAAATGCGCAGGAGCCATCGGCAATAGCGATTATCGATACGCAGACAGATAGCATTATCAAAATGATGGAAACGGGCGTTTTGCCGAAGATGGTAGCCACCTCGCCTGATAATAAGTACGTTGCCGTTTCTCATTGGGGTGATAATACTGTCGGCATTATAGATGTTTCTTCTGCTAATCCAGAGGATTGGAAATACGTTAAATGCGTTGTTGTTGGTTATCGGTTGAAATTGAATTTCTCTGAGAATGAAAAGGTTGACCGTGATGTTCACAGCGGTTACTGCTTGCGAGGAACGACATTTACACCTGATTCCCGTTACCTGTTCGTTGGCTGTATGGGCGGAGGTGGCGGTCTTGCCGTTATTGATATGAAGGATATTGAATATAAGGGGCAGATATATGGTATGATGCCAAATATGAGGCATATACAGATTAAGGATGGTATAGTTAATCTCAGTATCAATAATGCCGGCTACATTCAGAGATTGCCTCTTCAAACCTTGATAGATTCAATACCAAATATGAAAAACAAGCGCATAACTGTTAAGGGCTGGAAGTCATACAAGACAGGTTCAGGAGCAAGAACGCTAAGCGTTTCCCCTTCTGGAACTTTTATCTTTGTTGCTTGTAATTTTTCCAGTCAGTTAGATGTTTTCCGCGTATCAACAATGAAGAAAATTGCTTCAATACCAATGGATTCCTATCCTGTTGGTCTTGATATTTCACCGAATGCAAAGAGAGTATATGTAACCTCTCAAGGCAGAAGCGGACATGGTGGCAATTCTGTTAATGTGTTGAAAATAGACTATTTGCAGAATTAGATTTTGCGTGTTTTGACAAATGAGAGAACTTCTTTCTGAACTTTTGAACCAAGCAATCTATTTATTATGATATATATTGCAATAAATGCCGTTGCTTGAACTGTTATTGCTATCCACGGGTTGAATAGCGGCACAATTGCAATTGCTCCAATACCTAATGCAAATGAAGTAACTGCGTATGGTATAATGTCGCCAATTAGGTTTCTAACCTTATATCCGGTGTGGTGTGCGGTGAAGAATAGCGAGAAGATATAGAATAGTGCAGAAGCAATTAACTGTCCCCAGACAATTATTTCAACGCCGTATGGTAATGTAATGAATATCAAGCCTATCATTATGGCGTCTTTAACTATTTCGTACCACACTAAAGCCTTTCCTTTGCCCAGAGATAGGATATATTGGTTGTACAGAGATGTCAGGACAACAAAGATTCCTCTGACAATCAGTATTTGGAACAGCAAAATAGCCTCGTCCCATTTAGTTCCGAATAATATGTGAAAAATTGGTTCAGCAGCAGCAACAAGAAACAGCATAACCGGGAACACAAGATATGCCGAAAATCGGTTCATCTTGCGGGCAACCCTTTCGAAACGCTCCTTTTCTTCCTGCAAACCGCTTAGTATTGGCAGGAAAGAGTTTGTAAGTATCTGTGTAATAGATGTTACGCCCATTTTGCTCCATTTGTCGGCTTGGGTATATACCCCCAAATGCGACAGATTATAGCATTTGCCTATGATGAAGGAATATATATTTAGCGAAACGGTATTCAAGAAAGATGTTGCCATCACGCTCATGCCAACCGATAGCACAGATTTCAGTGATTTCCAACTGAATCCGAACCGCGGTACCCAGCGTGTTGCAATCCACAGAAAAGCCGATTTGGCAGCCGCAAGGGAAATGGTTTGCCAAACGATAGCCCATGCACCGAAACCCTTAAACGCCAGAATAATACCAATTGCACCGGAAATTACCAGTCCCAAAGAGTTTGATGCGGCAATCTTGGCAACGGTCATTTGCTTCATCAACCTGTTTGTCTGAACAAGTGCTGTGGCGTTGATGATAAAAGAAAGAAACATCACTCGCGACATAGGTATAAGTCGCTCATCTCCAAAGGCGTCAGCAATTAGAGGAGCGGCAAACCATAGTATCACGTAAATGACAACGGAAGTCCATAGGTTAAAGTAGAAAACCGAGCAGTAATCCCTCTCGGTTGGTGTTTTTTTCTGAATCAAGGCGGCTGAGAAACCGCTATCAACAAATAGCGAAGCAAACGCTTGAAAAACAGCCATAACGCCCACAAGCCCATAGTCGCTTTTCGACAGGATATTGGCAAGTATAACGCCTGTTACGGCATACAAAAACTGCACGGCGAACTTGTCAATGGTGTTCCATTTCAAGGTCCGTGCTGTTTTCTGTTTCAAATTTGCTTCCGCCATTATATGGACTGCTTTTTATTAAGCATTATGCAGTTGTTACTTTGATGCGTGAATTGTCATCATCTTCTTCATTGTCCTGCTCCACTGCTTCGTTTTCATCAGGTGTAACCTCCTTTAGAGGAGTAGCCTTGACTTCTTCCTCGGTAACCTCTTCAGTAACTGTTATCTTCTCGTCAACGACAGGAACAGGCTTTATATTTCCTAATTTTGACTTAGAAATAATCGGATTGCCGTGGTAATAAACCTTTCCGGAGCCAAGACCGCTAATATTTAAAGTTTTAGTAGCATTGCAATATATAGAACCAGTACCCATTATGTTTGTCTTTACATTTGGAGCAACCAATTCCATTGCATCAATGTCACCAGTGCCGATATTCTTGATGTTTAGGTTTGTACATTTGCCCTTTGCTATAATTTTACCTTTTCCGGTAATTATTTTCAAATCAATTGTAGTAGCATCAACATTTTCAATAATAATGGCACCATTACCCTGCTGCTCTGCTGTAAATTTAGCCGTAGGTTTAACGTCCTTTACTGTTACTTCACCCGCTTTGGAGTTTTCAACAGTTGAAAGGAAAGAAGAATATACATATATAGTCGGCATTTTGACGCTTGCAGCCTCTTGTGCCAATTCTATTTTCAACTTACCCTTATTTATGTCAGTAAGGACATAAGAAGCGTATTCGTTTTTTGTTTCAAAAACTACAAAACCAACAGAATCAGGGTTATTTGAATAAACAACGTTTATATTGTCGTTAACTTTCAATTCGTTAAATTCCCCAACTGGAATCCTAAATGTTTCAGCAAAAGCCGCTGTTCCAGCCAATAAGATAGAACAAAGAACTAAACCAAACTTTTTCATTTTGTATAAAATTTATAAGTAATTGTTTTCAACTTTTTCTAATATAACATTTAAACTCTCGAAAGAGTTTGCTTGGAGCATAGCAATTCTTGTATCTCTAAAATTTGGGATGCCTTTAAAAAGAGGCGAAGCCGCCAAATGTCGCCTGATATGCAGGATACCTCTATATTCATCGATTTTGTCGATGCTTTCTGCTATTTGTCTTCTTAGTAGAGCCATTTTTTCTGCATTTGAGATTGCTGGTATTTCTCCGTTTTTCAAGAAGCCTTTCATTTCTTTGAAAACCCAAGGCGCACCGATAGCCGCTCTACCAACCATTATACCGTCAACACCATATCGATCATAGTATTCCGCTAATTTTTGCGGGTTTGTGATATCGCCGTTTCCGATAATAGGAATGCTTATTCTTGGATTGTTCTTCACCTCACCGATAAGAGTCCAGTCAGCCTCTCCCGTGTACATTTGGCTACGTGTTCTGCCATGAATGGTAAGAGCCTTTATTCCGCAATCTTGCAATTGTTCGGCGAGGGTAGTGATGATTTTGTTTTCGCAATCCCAACCAAGGCGAGTCTTTACGGTAACAGGAATTTTTACCGCATTAACAACCGCTCTTGTTATCTGAAGCATTTTAGGGATATCACGAAGCATACCGGCACCCGCCCCCTTTGATGCAACTTTCTTTACCGGACATCCAAAGTTTATGTCGATTATATCCGGTCCTGCTTCAGCAGCAATTTCAGCAGCACGAACCATCGGGTCAACCTCTTTCCCATAGATTTGAATGGCCACCGGTCGCTCAGCGTCATTTATTTGCAGTTTGCGAACGGTGCTGTTTATATTCCTAACAAGAGCGTCGCAAGACACAAATTCAGTATATACCATATCCGCGCCTTGCTCTTTGCAGATAAGGCGGAATGATGCGTCTGTAACGTCTTCCATAGGTGCGAGAAGAACAGGACGCTCTCCCAAATCTATTTCTCCAATTTTCATACGTAAATATTAAGCGTCCCACTTGTGTTGTAGGACAGGTTTATACTA
>UQLZ01000064.1 GCA_900541935.1 uncultured Prevotellaceae bacterium
AGGAAGAGCCTGGAATGTGAAAGTCATATCCTGATTACCTGTTTGAGGGTCGTATTCACCAAAGGAAACATCCCACCAGTCATACATACCTTCACCATCAACGTTTGTCATTTGCTCCATGCTATAGAATGAATTCATATTGAATGTGCAAGAACCACCTTCTGCAGGGATGCCGTCGTAAGTGTTTTTGCCGTTGCGTTCAAATAACCAGTTGTTAGTAACACCAAGGTTAATTGCGTATCCGTGAGCATATAAACCACCACCAAATGTTAAGCCACTGCCATTTAGATAAGAGTCTTCTCCGTCAACAATAAGGTGAACAATTGTATCGTATTCCTTCATTCCTAATTGCTCAGAAGCGAGGATTGTGCTTAGTGCAACATTATCTGTAGCGGCGTTGCTTTCCAAAGACATTTCAATGTAAAGGGCAGTAGTTACAGTTAGGTCAACATCCTCTACCAATTCCCCGTCTTGTCTTTGTAAGAACATAATTGCAACATCATCGTTAGCAGCGATTTCTTCGCCAGAGCAAGTGCCTGTTGCAAGTATATTATCTGCGATAATTTGACCATTGTCATTCATTGGATAGATAGTCACTTTCAACTTGCTTGCAGGATCCATCTTGTAGTTGCCAGATGTATTAACAAAGGCATAAACGTAAGATAGCATATATGGAACTTCTGGTTTAGGAACTATTGTACCTTGTCCTACCAAAGTTGAACTTTGTCCCATATTATTTGCTTGAATAATGCCTTGCCATGTTTCGCTCATAGTATTTCCGAATCCGAAAACGTCTGTTCCGTATAGACCTGTTTCTTTAGTTGGTGCATACTTCAAAAGGCCGTCAATGTCATAGCATGCAGCACCCCAGAGGCGAGCAAGAGCACCTGTTGACTGGTCGTATTCGTTATTGTTGCCGCCGGCACTTAGGTATTTAGTAGTAGAACTGAATGTTGTTGAAGGTGTTCCGTCAAGAGTAGCAGTTAGAGTCGGAGTTGTAAAAATTCCGAATGGGTATTTTGGAGCGACCAAGTTTTCAGTTTCGGCAAATAGAGTTCCACCGTCAGCAGATTCAGGGTCAGCATATTCCCAAGAGTAACCGTTTGCCATCTTTGATGAGTTGTACCAAGTAACTTCATTGAATGCAGGGTACAAGCCAATAACGTTTGTCAGGTTATATCCATCGTTAGACAAACCGATTGGCATCAAGTTTGCAGGATCTTCGAAACTTGCTATAGGTGAAACTTTGCCGATAAGAACGTCGTCAATGCACATAGATTCACCAGATTGGCCAACATAGCGGAATGCAACCTTAACGGATTTGCCAACATAGTCCTTCAAATTGATAAGAACAGGAATATATGGGTGGTTCATAGACATGGCATCGTTCCACAATTCGTCATCTGTATATTTCATAGCGTCTTCCATAACGTCCCAAACCTTTGTCCAGTTTGCTCCGTTGTCGGAAGAAATAAGAACTTCAAGGATGTTGTTTTTGCCAGTGAAGTCAAAAGAAGTCATATTCATACGAGTCCAAGCCGGGCTATATGACAAGTAGAAGTTCAAATAAGAGCCATCAGGAACGGTAACAGCAGGAGTTATCAACCATTCGTCTTGCGCTTCTTCAACAATACCTTGATCAGCATTAGCAATGCTAACTTGCACTCTTGCCATATAATTTCCTGAGTTAGGAGCGGTGAAAGTACCGCCAGTTGTTTCCCAAGTAAGATTCATTAATTGAGAATCAGCACCAGGAGCAACATGAGCAGGAGTTGTTTTGGATACGTCTTGCCAGTTTGCAGGAATCCAGTCGTATGCAGTTCCGTCATATCCTTCAAAACCTTCATCTATGGCAGCATCTGTAGATGCGTATAGTTTGCCTGAAGATTTAACGCGAGCAGGTAGTTTTGAGTTTTTTCCTGCGAGCCTTTTAGCAATGAGGCCGTTGCTCATCTTAAACAATTCAACCTCTTGTCCGTTTGAAGTTTTATAAGAACCTAATTTTTTAACAGGCATAGCCTTATTGGCTTTAACTGTCATTCTTGCGAGTTCTGCCTTTACAGGAGCAGTTTCCAATTTAGGCATTTCCATTCTTGCTGGAGCCTGTGCCCCTGCAAGTCCGGCTGTTAATGCCAACGCTGAGATAAGTAATGTTCTTTTCATAAACTAAATATAATAAGTTAAGTTTGAAATTTTTATAATACAGACACTTTTAGTCTTGTTTTTTCGCAAATATATATTCTTTATTTAATATTTGCAACTTTAAACGGCTTTTTCGCTAAAAATTTTCAAAATATGGTGTGCTTTTCTTCAGAGATGTTATAAATTGCGATAATAATGAAAATTATTAATGGTATTTTGGTGTTATCTTATAAATTTTTACTGTAGTTCGGGTTGTAATTGTAAATTGTTAGAAATGAATCAGAAGTAGTTGGTGTCTGATTAATAGTAGAGATAGATGTTTTCAATTCCTATTTGACATTGTAGATATAAAAAAAGGAACGCATAGCGTTCCTTTTTTCAGTTATATGAAATTTTAAATTACTTCATGACTTTAACAACAGTGTTGTCGTTGAAGCGAACAACGTAAAGACCCTTAGCAAGGTTTGCAGCAGGGATAACCGCAGTACCGTCAAGGTTAGCAGAAGCAACTAATTGACCAGATACGTTGTACACCTTAACAGCGTCAGCAGCAGTTGAAGATACTACGAAGTTACCGTCAACAACTTGTGCAGAACTTGCAGAAGTTTCAACGCTTTCAACGCCACCGTTGCGAAGTTGAGACATGTAATATTGAACCTCAGCAACACCCGGAGTAGAAACGCGAGCCATGCAGCGACGGTCATCAACACCTTCAGGAAGAGCCTGGAATGTGAAAGTCATATCCTGATTACCTGTTTGAGGGTCGTATGCGCCAAATGAAACATCCCACCAGTCGTACATGCCTTCGCCGTCAACATTTGCCATTTGTTCCATGTCGTAGAGGGAGTTCATGTTGAAAGTGCAAGAACCACCTTCTGCAGGGATGCCGTCATAAGTGTTTTTGCCGTTGCGTTCAAATAGCCAGTTGTTAGTAACACCAAGGCTCATAGTGAATCCACGCATTCTTTGACCTGTTTTAGTTTGAAGAGCACCAGCATTGAAGAATGATTCTTTACCGTCAATGATTAAGTGCATAACAGAAAGTTCTGGTTCGTCAAAGCCGTCTGCATCAGTACCCCAAACCATGAATGCATTGATTTGGTCTTGTGCAGATGATTTGCCTAATGTTAATTCTACGTAAATAGAAGTATTGATTGATAAGTCAACCATTTCAGTCAATTCGCCTTCTTTTCTTTCAAGAGCAAACATTGCAGTTTTCAAGTTGCCTTCTACTGTAAAGAAGTCAGAACCAGTTACAGTGCTTGTAGCCAAAGGTTCAGAACTGATTACATTGTCATCAGAAACAGAGTAAACAGCAAGGTTAAATTCACTTGTTGGATCGAATGAAGTAACTAATGTGTTAACGAAAACGTATGAAAGCATATAAGGAACTTCCGGTTTTGCGTAGATTGTACCAAAACCAACAGGATTTACCTCTTTTGCTTGCAAAAGTGGAGCCAAAGAAACCCATGCTTGTTTAGAAGTGGCACCCAAACCCATTGCTGCTTCTGCAGCGAAGTTGTTTTTATTGGAGAGAGCACCAGCGATGTCATAAGTACAGCCACCCCAGTATCTCATAGTGCCTTGATCTTCACCATCTTGATTGGCACCAACAAGCAATTTGTTATATTTTTGTTGGTATGTTTGAGATTGACCGCCAACAGTTGCAGACAAAGTTGGAGCATTCATAATAGTCATAGGGTATTCAGGAGCAACCAAGTCTGTTTCTTCAGAGAAAAGTGTTCCTGTACCATCTTGAGATTCCGGATCTTGGTATTCCCAAGAGTATCCTGTAGCACCTTCAGAATTATTTTTCCATGTAATATTCTGGTAAGCAGGGTAAAGACCTAAGTTTGTGTTCAAATTATAGAAGTCATGAGATAGACCTACATTGAAAACGTTAGCAGGCTTTAGATAACTAACTTTAGCACCTTCTTTTTTAACTGGAAGAGCTTTGCCAGCAGCAACCAATTGGTTTTCTCCAACTAATTTAACGAAGTTGTTGTTTTTCAACTTAACATTTGTAACATTTGCCTTAACTGCAGCATTCTGTACCTTTGGCATTTCCATCATCGTCTGTGCATTTGCAAGACCAGCAGATAGAGCCAATGCTGAAATGAGTAATGTTTGTTTCATAAGAAAAGTATAATTTTTTTAAATAAATTTGTTAACAATCTTAATATGTGAGATTATTTTCTTTGCAAATTTAAACAAGAAAATCATATCTTGCAATAAAATCTAAGAAAAATGCTATAAATTTTTAGTGGAATTAGTCAATTTGATTGAAAAATTAAAAAATAGGCAAAATATTATTCTTTGTTTTCTTTTTTTTGTATCGTAATGAAAAAAGCGGTGTGTCAGAATCTGATTCTGATTCACCGCTTCTTATATGCTCTATAAATTCGCTTATTTATATTCCGGGTCGTAGATTGAGTTCAGAACGTCAGCGAGGCGAATACCTCCGTAAAGTAGTTGCTGTTCAATTATAGGGCGAGCAAATCGCAGATAATCATAACTGACTTTTGTTCCGTCAGGAGTCTGGTCATAGACCATTGTTGCATAGTGGAAAGTTTCTTTAGCCCAGTCATCAGGAGTTTTTCCACATAGAACCTTTACTGCTTCCTTACTAAGTCGGTCAATTTGCTGTTGCCATTCTGTATAGCTCCAGTTGTGAACGCTTTCAACGAGGTCTGTATCCCAGATGCCGTGGAGTTTTCGGTCGCGTCCGAAATATTTGACATATACCTTGTTGCCTCCAAGGTCACTGAGGTGCCCCATGTGCATTGGCTGGTGAATGTCACCGGCAAGGTGTATAATCATTTTCAAAGCAAGAGCCTCTTCTTCGCTTGATAGTTTTTTGCTTTTCAGTTTGGTTATCTGCTCATTAATGGCAGTAACAACATCACCTTTAGGGTTAAGAGACATGTCTTCATATTTTATACCGGCATCGATGTTTTTATAGTGCCAGGTTTTAGAGTATGAGTATTGTGGCGTGTTGCTCGCATCGTCAAGCCAGTTGGCATAATATACCATTGATTTTCCGTCAAGTGCAGATTCTACTGCTGCTTTTGTTGTTGGCGTTAGATGATTTTCTGCAATATAGGCAACAACATCGTGTCCCTTTTGCCCCCAAGCAAAGCCCGCAAATACTGTGAGCAGTGCTAATGCTGATAGGAAGATTCTATTTTTCATAAGTGTTTTAGAGATTTATAATTTCTGCAATATTCGCAAAAAATATTGAATTTGCAAAATTTTTGGAATCTTATGGAATTACTTTAGAGCCAGTTTGTTTTTCGAATTTTAAGCCGATGCAAATTTGTTCGTACTGGTCAAGCATATTGGCAAGTTTTTCTACTGATGAAGAGAAAGAGCCTACTTTCTTTACTATTTCAAGCATTTTTTTGACATCGCTTGCCATTGACAGTATTTTACCGGATTTACGGAAATATACTGTAATATCTCTTTCTTTTCCAAGTTTAGAGGTTATTTTGCTTCTACCTAACTTTAGACTAAAGGACTCATCACTATTTGGAGTGAGTTTGCCTTTTATGGATTTCCCGCTGATGATAAATTCAACATTTCCTTCTTTGTCAATGGTCATTGATGAATTTTCTAGACCAAGTTTTGTGAAGTAAGGTTTCAATTTTTTTTCAGCGGTTGCAGAAGCGGCAGCTCCGCCAGCCTTTCCGAGTATTTCATCTGATTTGAAAACTACAGCGGGACCTGTTGTTTCCCATTCTCCAGACAAGTCTTTGATTGTCAGACTGTCTTTTGATATGATATTTCCGAGAACGTTGGAAATATCGTCGCCAGAAATTTTTCCGAATAAGTCTTTTAAAGAATCTGCTTTACAAACATTTACAAATGTAATGCAAAGCATAAGTGATAGTAATAGTTTTCTTGTTGTCATTGTTACATTTGGTTTAAACTATTACAAAGTTATGATAATTTTGTGATGAACGGTAGTTTATCCGCCGAAAATGTGTAATTTTGGGATTGATATGGATGAGTTGTACTATAATATTGTTGATTTGCTGAAGCGGATGATTTCTGTTCCGTCGGTCAGTAGGGAGGAGAGTGCGGTAGCGGATTTGGTTTCCGAGTTTATTGAGAGTTACGGTTGCCACGTTCATAGAAGTGGCAATAATATTTGGTGCTATTCAGATAATTTCTCATTCGACAAGCCGACCATATTGCTAAATTCTCATATCGATACTGTCAAGCCAGTTGCCGGCTGGACATATCCTCCGTTTGAAGCAACAGAGGTGGATGACAGAATTTATGGTCTTGGCAGCAATGACGCGGGTGCTTCGTTAGTATGCCTGTTGTCGGTATTTTTGGCATTGCGGAGCAGTAGCCAGTCGTATAATCTTGTTTTCCTGGCTTCGTGTGAAGAGGAGGTAAGCGGTAAGGCCGGTGTGGAGAGTGTTTTGCCTCAGTTGCCGCCAATAGCCATGGCGATAGTTGGAGAGCCTACGGGTATGAATCCTGCCGTTGCTGAGAAAGGGCTGATGGTTTTAGACGGAGAAATCAGAGGCGTTAGTGGTCATGCTGCACGCAATGAGGGAACTAACGCCATATATAAGGCTGTTGAGGTTGTTCAGACTTTGAAAGATTTAAAATTTGAAAAGGAGTCGGAATATCTGGGGCCGGTAAAGATTAGTGTAACCCAAATTTCGGCGGGTACTCAGCATAATGTTGTCCCCGACCTTTGTAAAATTGTTGTTGATGTCCGAACTACAGATGCTTACAGCAATGAGGAAACACTTGAAATAATACGCAAGTCTGTGAAAGATTGTGATTTGGTTCCACGTAGCACCCGTTTGCGTCCGTCGTCAATACCAATGAATAATCCCATTGTTCAACGATTGGTATTTTCAGGAAAAGAGCCTTTCGGTTCGCCAACTTTGAGTGACCAGGCACTGATGCCGTTTCCGTCGTTGAAAGTAGGTCCTGGTGATTCATCACGCTCGCATACAGCCGATGAGTATATATGTCAGTCTGAAATACGCGAAGCAATGCAGATATACTATACCGTTCTAAACGGTTTGCGGTTGTAGAATCAGCCTCATATCTATGACGGGTCAACGTCATAGTAAATTGTTGCTGATTTCATTCGGTTGTCGGAAAGGGAATTTTCGTAAATCTGTTGCAAGATTGCTTTTACTTTCTGCATGGAAGCCTGAGTTTCCATTTTCAGCGTTATTTTACGTATATATTGTTGCTGTATTCTTGCAATAGGCGGGGTTTGCGGACCGAGTACACGTGCTCCAAAGATTTTTCTCAGCGTGTTGCAGTAGATTGTTGTTATTTCCGTTAGTGATGCGTCGTTACGGTGCTTTAGGTAAATGTCGATAATACGGGTAAAAGGCGGGTATAGAAATGCTTTTCTTTCTTCCTGTTCGTGAGCATAATATCCTTGATAGTCGTGTTCGGTAACGAATTTGATAACCGGGTGCTCCGGTTCAGATGTCTGTATGCAAACAGTTCCCTGCTTGTGCTTTCTTCCCGCACGTCCAGAAACCTGCTCCATCATATTGAAAGCCCTTTCGTGTGCCCTGAAGTCAGGGAAATTTATCATATTGTCGGCATTGAGTATGCCTACGATGCTGACCCCGTCGAAATCAAGCCCCTTTGTAACCATTTGCGTACCAACAAGAATCTGCGTTTTTCTATTTGAAAAACTGTCGATGATTGTTTCGTAACTTGTCTTTGAGCGTGTAGTGTCGAGGTCCATACGTGCAATCTTCGAATCTTTGAAAATGCTTTCAATATCGTCTTCAATGCGTTCCGTTCCATATCCAACTATTTCTATTGACGGCTGGCGGCAAACCGGGCAGAAGTTAGGCAGTTGGATGGTATAGCCGCAGTAGTGGCAAACGAGGGCATTTTGATGTTTGTGGTAAGTCAGGCTTACGTCGCAGTTCTCGCATTTCGGTATCCAAGCGCATTCTTTGCATCTTATGATAGGCGAGAAGCCACGGCGGTTTTGGAAGAGGATAACTTGCTCTCCATTAGCAAGGGCATTCTTGCAGTCGCTAATCAGTTCATTGGAGAAAAGCCCTTTCATTTCGCCACGTTTCCTTGCTCTGATAGAGTCAATGACCTTAACTTTAGGCAGTTCGATACCTTCGTGGCGTGTGAGCAGTTCCACAAGTCCGTATTTGCCTTCCTTTGCTTTAAAATATGTTTCTATAGAAGGAGTTGCCGAGCCCAAAAGGGTTTTGGCTCCGTGCATAGAGGCGAGAACAACAGCAGCGTCTCTGGCATTATACCTTGGTGCCGGATCCTGCTGCTTGTAACTTGATTCGTGTTCCTCGTCAACGATGACCAGCCTTAATTTTGCAAAAGGCAGGAACACGGATGAGCGAACGCCGATAACTACGCATGGCTCGTTACTTCTGAGAAGTTTCTTCCAAATGTCAACACGCTCATTGTCAGAGAATTTGGAGTGATATATGAGCAGTTTGTCTCCAAAAACTTTTTGCAGTCGTTGCGTTAGTTGCGTTGTCAGTGCAATTTCAGGAACGAGGTAAAGAGCCTGCTGGTTTGAATCTAAAGCATCCTGGATAAGGTGGGTGTATATCTCCGTCTTTCCGCTTGAGGTAACTCCGTGAAGCAGAGTAACGCTTTTCTCTTTGAAAGAGGCGTGTATCTCGTGATATGCTTTTTGCTGGATTTCTGAAAGAGCGAAAGGCTTTTGTAGTTCTTTTCCGTTAAGGCAGGCAAAACGGTTGATTTCCTTTGTATATAGTCGGAAAATACCCATATCTGCCATTTGCTTTAGCATAGGCTGGCCGGCATCTGCCTTTTTGAGAAGGTCTTCCTTTTTAACTTCATAAGGTTCCGATAAATTCATCCATTTTGAGAGGTCGAGATAAGCCAGTAGCATCGCCTCCTTCTTCTTTGCACGTGAAATCATGTCAAAGAATGTTGCAACTTTTTGCTTGTCATTATGCTCGGCATTCAGTTCAACGTAAATCTCGGTTCTCGGACGGTAGTTTTCAACAATTTTTTCATAGATGAAAACTGCGTCACGCTCAAGCATCTTAGAAATGGTCAATTCAACGTTTTTCAGCCCCGTAGCCTTAGAAATTTCTGCCGGTGTCAGTTTGTCCTTTGCGTAAAGAGCGGCATATACTGTTTTTTCCCTCTCTGTCATGGAGTTGTCGGCATCTACAAACTCCTCATTTAGTTTGATGTAGGTTTCACTTTCCACTTTCAGACCCGATGGAAGGGCAGCCTTATATACCTCTCCTATGGTGCACAGGTAATAGTTTGCAATCCATTCCCACAGTTTAAGTTGCGGGTGGCGTGTTATAGGGAAACTGTCCATAACGGAAATTATTGGCTTTACTTCAAAGTCTGTTGGCTTGTTATTGTGAACAGAGGCAACTATCCCGGTGTAGAATTTCTTTCTGCCGAATTGAACGAGCACCCTTCCGCCAATAACGATTTTTTGGCGTAACTCTTCGGGGATGCTGTATGTAAATGTGCCGAATATCGGCAGAGGGATAATTATTTCTGCAAATTCCATTATGGTAGGTAGTTATATTAAAAGGGTGTGTCAAAATACCTTCGACACACCCTACAAATATACTTTAAATAATAAATATATGCAATATTAGAATAGGTAAGTCAAACCAACTTTCCATGTACCGCTTTTTCCGTTGAAGTTGTCAAGTTTGACTGCTTTCACAGAGCCTGTCATGTCCCAAGTGTAACTTGCTGACAGTTGAGTGTTTCTGAAAATTTCCACACCAGCGCCTGCTTCCAACCCGAAAGAAACGCCTTTGTTCTTGAAAGCGTCAACATTGTTGTCGGCAACGAGGATAGAAAGGCAAGGACCGCCATAAACGAATGGAGCAAGTTTTCTTTCAAAACCGTTCATCCTTGTGTATTTGAATCTCAAGTGGATAGGAATATCGATATAGTGCAAATAGATTCTCTCCCTACCGTATCCGTCAGAAGCCCATACTTTGAATTTGCTCAAGTCAACGGTCGCACCTCTTTGTGCATACTGCAAACCGAGGTCGATGCAGAAGCCGATGCCAGGAATAGTGTATTCACCGAGAATTCCGGCATAATATCCGGCAGAAAGGTCTGTAACGAGCGGTTCGTTGCGGAACGCGTTCTGGCTCCATTTGATGTCAGAAATCATAGCACCGGCAGTTGCTCCCCAACGCATTTGTGCTGAAGTGTAGAATGTTGCCAATGACACCATTGCTACTGTCAGGAATATAAATAGTTTTCTCATACTCTTTTCAAAATTTATGCAAAACTACAAATTTTTTGGTGGCGTAGCAATAATATAGTATGTAAAATCGGCATTAATGGTAATTTCTTATACATTATTACCAAAAATGCCGATAATATAAGGTTGTTTATGATTTTTTTAGAAGAGGTATGCGGCTGTAACAGTCCAGTATTTGTTCTTCCCTTCGATTGAAGGCATATTCTCTACAACTTTAAGAGTTTCCAAAGTCTTAGTCATACCGATACCGTAACTTGCACCAACTTGCAAGTGCTTGAATAGTTCAACACCGAAACCGAAGTTCCAAGAGATATCGCATTTCTGGTTCTTGAATGCTTCAGCAGCTTCGTTTTTGCCGACAAGGAACGCGAAAGCCGGACCTGTTGCAAGGTATGGTCTGATGATATGGTTAACGGCAGGAAGATTGATTTTCCATTTCAAGTTAACAGGCACGTCGATATAATCTCTGTGAGCGCTTACTGAAATATTGTTGGTTTCAAAAAATTTTGCAGTTCTGCGAACGTACATTGCAGAAGCGTCGATACCAATACCGATAATAGGAGCGGTAAATTCAATCATAGCACCACCAGTGAAACCACTCAAACGGACATCAAAAGGAGATGAAGATACAGAAATCTGATCCAATGCATCAAGTGAGATTGGTGAGCCATTACCAGGAGGTTAGAACCGATACCAAAAGCATTGTTGAATG
>UQLZ01000065.1 GCA_900541935.1 uncultured Prevotellaceae bacterium
GCCGACCCTCTGCTTGTAAGGCAGATGCTCTGAACCAGCTGAGCTAAACGCCCTCGTTTTTATTTAACGACTGCAAAGGTAAAACAAATTTTTCAATTTTGCAACATTAACACAAAAAAACTTATAAACACAAGGAGCGATGAGCAACAAGTTCAATTTTAAAACACCTTATTTATTAATGCCAATCTGAAAACATTCTCAAACACACTTTAAATTATTAAAGATTCGTAAGAGTTTGTTGAAATATTGTAAGACTCAGAAAAAATTATCATCTTTGCATTAGATAGGATGCGGTTCGGCATAAAAAATCTAAAAACTTCGTTTTTGTTTTTTTCTGCTCTTTCCTTTCACTATCTTTGCATAGTTTTTGTGTAGCAAAGAAGCTGCACCATTTTTATCAAAAATTTAGAATTGTGAAACTGAAATTTATATCACTATTGGCACTTGTAGGTGCTGGATATTACGCATTTGCGCAAAACAATATAGCAGAAGAGGTTGCATGGGTTGTTGGCGATGAACCTATCTACAAATCTCAGATTGAAGAGAATTATGCCCAGGCCCAATATGAGAATATATCTATTGACGGAAAGCCTTATTGCGTCATTCCTGAGCAGTTAGCAATAGACAAACTATTCTTGCATCAGGCAGAAATTGATACTATCGAAGTTGAAGACGCACAAGTTCAATCTGAAGTTAATGCACGTATCAACTTATTTGTTGAAAATCTTGGTTCAAAAGAAAAGGTAGAAGAATATTTCCGTAAAAGTATTCCAGAAATGCGCGAGCAATTGACTGAATTGATGAAAAACCAATATACTATCCAACAGGTTCAACAGGAATTGACAAAAAACGTAAAGGCAACTCCTGCTGACGTTAGAAAATATTTTGAAAGTCTTTCGCAAGATAGCATTCCATTCATCCCAATGCAAGTTGAAACACAAATTATAAGTATTAAACCGGTTATACCACAACAAGAAATTGAAGAGGTAAAATCTCGTCTTAGAGATTTTGCAAAACGAGTAAATAGTGGCGAAACTGAATTTTCAACACTTGCTATCCTTTACTCACAAGACGGCTCATCTGCCAGAGGCGGTGAAATCGGTTTCAAAGGAAGGACAGAACTATTATCAGAATATGCAAGCGTTGCTTTCAACCTTACAGACCCTAAAAAGGCTTCAAAGATTGTTGAAACAGAGGCTGGGTTCCATATCATTCAGCTAATTGAAAAGAGAGGAGATAAAATCAATACACGCCATATTCTTCTCAAGCCAAAAGTTGCAGACAAAGAACTCGTTGACGGTATTAACCGCCTTGACTCACTCCGCAGTGATATTCTTGACAAGAAATTCACTTTCGAAGATGCAGCACCATACGTTTCTCAAGACAAGGATACAAGAAACAACCAAGGCTTAATGATTAACCCGTCAACATTGAATGCAAAATTTCAAATGTCACAACTTCCTCAAGATATTGCAAAACAAGTTGACAAATTAAAAGTTGGAGAAATATCAAAAGCATTCACGATGATTGACCCGTCAACAAACAGAGAAATCGTTGCAATCGTCAAACTAAAAGCGCGCCACGAGGGTCATAAAGCTAATCTGCGTGATGACTATGAAGTTATCAAAAAAATGTATGAAGCCTCTGCTAAAAACAAAATCATTGCAGACTGGATAGACAAAAAGATAGAAAACACCTATACATACATTGAAGAAGGTTGGCGAAACTGCGAATTCAAGCACAAAGGGTGGATAAAATAAAAATATATGACGAAAATAAATAAAACACAAGACACCGGAGGGCATAAGATTCAAAACGTAATCTTGTGCCTTTTGGCAATTTGTACACTAAATATTATTTATGGAGACAACGTGCGTGGCCAATCCAAAAAGCAAAGCAAAACCACTCCTAAATTAGAGAAAAAAGACTCAGCCAAAAAGGTCTCAAAACTCAAACCAACGATTCCGTCAGCGGACCGTTATCAAAAGGGACGCGTCTTCCTTGAATACGCCGATAAACTCTCAATGGATGAAGTTATAAGTCCTGAATATCAAGTTCTTAATGGCAACGTTAAGTTCCGTAAAGGAGATATGTATATGTTTTGTGACAGTGCACACTTCTATGACAAAAAAAACTCCTTATACGCATTTGGAAATGTAAGAATGGAGCAAGGTGACACGCTTTTTGTATATGCGGACCAATTATATTACGATGGCAACGAAGACCTTGCCAAATTGCGAAACAACGTAAGAATGGAAAACAGAAACGTCACACTGTTTACCGACAGCCTTGACTATGACTTAATTGCAAATATCGGCTACTATTTTGAAGGTGGCAAGATTGTTGATGAGAAAAACGAACTTATATCCGTTTATGGTCAATATGCTCCAGACACAAAAGACACCGAATTCCTTTTCGACGTTGAAATGACAAACGAGAAATTCAAACTAATAACAGACACTCTCTATTATAACACAACTACAAAAATCGCAGATATCGTTGGCTACACAACGATGGTATCCGATAGCAGTATAATATACTCTGACAAAGGATGGTACGATACAAACACAGATCAAGCCACCCTCTACAACAGATCACTGATTATTACAAAAGACAACCAAAAACTCACAGGAGATACAATATTCTACAACAGAGCAGAAGGTTATGGAGAAGTTTTTGGCAATATGATTCTTACTGATTCTGTCAAATCAACATCTATTCTTAGTGATTACGGATACTATAATGAGAAAAGCGACAGTACATTTGCAACAAAAAAAGCGCTTGCAATGGAATATTCACAGAAAGACACTCTATTTCTACATGGAGATACAATAAAAAGTTTTCTCATTGACAACGATTCAACAAGACTAATGACAGCGTATCCTAATGTCAGATTCTACAGAATCGACATTCAAGGAGTTTGTGACTCCCTTGCATTCACATCAAGAGATTCTGTGCTATATATGCACCGTCATCCTGTTTTATGGAATGAGAAAAGACAAGTTTCGGGGAATATAATAAAAGTGCATTTCAACGACAGTACTGCCGACAAAGCATATTTACCTGAATATGGAATGCTTGCTGAGCATATAGATGAAACATTCTACAATCAACTATATGGCAAGGAAATGATAGCGTATTTCAACGGCAAAGAAATGACTCGTCTTGACGTAAACGGCAATGTTCAAGCCATACTTTTGCCAATGGAAAACGATTCTACATATAATAAGATTGTCAGTGCTGAAGGCAGTTTCCTTACCATTAATCTAAAGGAGCAAAAAATGGAAAAACTTCGCCTATGGCCAGACGTTACAGGCAAAGTAATACCTATTTACCTTTCAAAAAAATCAGATCATTTCCTTAAAAGCTTTGCTTGGTATGAAGAAATAAGACCTAAAAACAGGTATGATATATTCGAATTCCCCGAAGCAATGAAAGCGCTTCTAAGTTCTCCAGAAACGATAGCACCTGTTCGAAGAATAAGAGAAGAACAATAAAGAAAACAACTATGTCAGATATTATAAAACTATTACCAGATTCAGTAGCCAATCAAATAGCCGCAGGAGAGGTTATCCAGCGGCCAGCATCAGTCATAAAAGAGTTGGTAGAAAATGCCATAGACGCTGGTGCTTCATCTATTAAAATAGTCCTTAAAGATGCAGGCAGAACTTTGATTCAGGTTATAGACAATGGTTCTGGCATGTCTGATACTGATGCAAGACTTGCTTTTGAAAGGCATTCTACATCAAAAATAACAAATGCAAACGATCTATTCTCTTTACATACAATGGGATTCCGCGGAGAGGCGCTTGCTTCCATAGCGGCTATTGCTCAAGTTGAACTTAGAACAAGAAAAAAAGGAGCAGAAATGGGAACTAAACTATGCATTTCCGCTTCCAAATGCGAATCTCAAGAACCAGACTTCTGTCAGGAAGGCTCTAACTTTATGATTAAGAACATTTTCTTCAACGTTCCAGCAAGAAGAAAATTTCTAAAAAGCAATAAAGTTGAACTCAGCAATATTGTCAAAGAATTTGAAAAGTTAGCATTAGTAAACCACTCTACGGAATTTATGCTTATAAACGATGACAGCACAATATTCCAACTAATGGCAGGCGACTCTTTTAAGAAGCGCATAGCGTCACTGTTTACACGATCTATTGAGCAACAACTAATTACAATTGAAACAGAGACAACGCTAATTAAAATAAGCGGTTTTATTGGACGACCTGAAAATGCAAGGAAAAGAAATGCTTTGCAATTCTTCTTTGTAAACGGCCGACATATGCGTCATCCATATTTTCACAAGGCGATAATGAACTGCTATGACCAACTAATTCCTGCTAACGAGCAACCAAACTACTTTATAAACTTCGAAGTTGCCCCATCGACTATCGACGTTAACATCCACCCTACCAAAAGTGAAATAAAGTTTGAAAACGAGCAAGTTATATGGCAGATTATTTATGCAGCTGTGAAAGAGGCATTAGGGAAGTTCAGTGCAATTCCATCAATTGACTTTGATACTGAAGGCATTTTCGAAATCTCGATGGACACTAACACCAACACCCCTGAACAACCGAAAATTCAAGTTGACCCAACTTATAATCCCTTTACGGATCAACGCAGGGCTTCTACATCTGCTCCTGCTACACATAATTCAAAGTTTGGCAATTTCAATAATGACAATTTAGACAATTGGGAAGCACTTTACGAAAGTTTTGAAAACAAAAAACCAGCAGAAGCAACCCAAACAGTTGAAAGCTCATTTAGTTTTGAAACTACAAATAAGAAAGAATCAAACATATTCTCAAGCAAATTTTCTGAAAGCCACTTTGGAAAACAATATATGCAACTTAAAAGCAAATATATTGTCACTTGCGACCAGTTTGGAATTTTGTTAATTGACCAGCATAGAGCTCATGTTAGAATTCTTTTCGACAAAATGATGGATGCAACAACTATTGGTATAGTTGAATCACAGCGCGTGCTTTTTCCTGAGGTTTTGCAACTGTCTCCAGCACAAGACCCTATAGTAGAAGAACTGTCTGAAACTTTAGAAAGTATGGGTTTCGACATTTCTTTCTTAGGCAATTCATCTTGGGCGATAAACAGCGTGCCAGCAATCCTAAACGGATTAAATGCCAAAGAATTTATATCCGACATTATAGACTCAGCCATTACCGGCGGAAAGGAATTACCTCAAAAAATAAAGGAACATATCGCCCTTTCATCTGCAAAAGCAACGGCAATTCAGCATGGAAAGATTCTTACTAATGAAGAAATGGCTATGCTCGCTTCAGATTTATTTAGCTGTAAGGAACAAAATTACACACCTGACGGAAAAATTATTATTTCTACTATTTCAAACGATGAAATAGCGAAACTCTTTTTATAAACCATAAAATTCTCATAGTTATGAAAAGTCTAAAATATATAATGCTGTCAATCTCCCTTATCGGTTTGATGTCAGCCGAGGCACAATCACTTACGCAAGCGAAAAAATGGTTTAATGCCGGCAATTACGAAAAGGCCTTGCCTGTATTCCAAAAGCAACTCAAAAGCAGACCAAAAAGATCTGATTTAAACAATTATGTCGGAGTATGCCTCTTCCAAATGGGCAGTGTTGAAGCATCATTAAAATATCTCAATAATGCAGCAGCAAAGGAAGCAGAAGCAAATGCATGCCTTGCAATATACAATTTTGACAAAATGAATTACAAAGAGGCTGAAGACTATCTTACAAAGTTTGAAGAACTTAAAGAAAAAGATATTCAAATGCCTTCTTTAGACCGCGTCAAAAAAGGTGTTACAATGCTCAATAATGTTGAAAAAATTGTTATCGTTGACAGCATTGTCGTGGATAAAGCAGACTTCTTTACACACTATAAACTTGCACCAGAGGCTGGCTCTCTTAATACAACAGACATTCTTCCATACGAAAAGCCGGGAATTAATACTACAGTTTTCGTTCCTGAATCAGGGCAAAGAATGATTTGGGCGATGGAAGACAGCATTGGTAAAACTCACATAGCAGAAACTTACAAACTGTTAGGTGGAAAATGGGATAAATACACTCTAATTCCCTCTGAGACCCTTAGTGGAAACGGAGACGTAAACTATCCTTTTGTTATGGCTGACGGAATAACGCTTTACTATGCCTGCAATGGAGACAACACTATTGGAGGTTACGATATATTCAAATCAAGAAAAGACGCAATAACAGGAAATTATCTTGACCCTCAAAATATCGGATACCCATATAATTCACCATACGATGATTATCTTCTTGCCATTGACGAAATGACAGGTGCTGGTTGGTGGGCTACTGACAGGAATCAATTTCCAGACAAAATAACAATATACGTATTCCAGCCGAACAACTTCCGTAGTAACTATGACGCTGATACAGACGATGTTTATAGCCTTGCGGCGATAAAAAGCATAAAGGATTCTTGGACTGAAGATAATTACGACGACTTTATTCAAAGCATTAAAGAGAATACTATGGTTAAAGAGCAAGAAGAAGTGGACTTTATCTTCCATCTTAATAACGACATAACATATACTAAATATTCTGATTTCAAGAGTAATGAAGCGCGTAGTCTTATGCAAGAACGAACAAAATACATCAACTTTCTAAATGATGTAAAAAAACAGCTAAACGAAATGAGGATAAAATTCCATAAGGCAAATGCAGCACAAAAGCATAAATACTCTTCTGAAATTGTAGTTCTTGAGAGTACAATCATTAAAAATTCCGCAGAACTGCAAAAAATTGAAAAGGCCATCAGAGTGGCTGAATTACCAAAATTAAAGAATAGGAAATGATTGATTTTAAAACAATAAACGAGGTTTCTCTACTTTATAATTTTCACTCGCACACCCCCTATTGCGATGGACATTCTCCAATGAGGGACTATATTGTTGAGGCTATTGCAAACGGATTCACCCATTATGGCTTCACCCCACACTCTCCTGTACCGTTCGATTCTCACTGTAATATTGAAGTGGAAGATTTAGATAATTATATCAGAGACTTCAATGCTATTAAAGAAGAGTTTGGCGATAGAATCAAATTGTACAAGTCATTAGAAATTGATTATCTTAATGATGAATGGAGTGCAACAAACAAAATTATCGAAAATTTGAACCTTGATTACAAATTAAGTTCAATACATTTCGTTCCATGCAATGACTTTTTTGTTGATACCGACGGCCGATTTGACAATTTCAAGATGAAAATGGATAAATATTTTGACAACGACATTGAATATGTTGTCAAGGCCTTCTATAATCAAACAATAAAAATGATTGAACACGGAGGCTTTGATATTATCGGCCACTTTGACAAAATTGGTCAGAACGCTTCATACTTCAAGCCAGGAATTGAAGCCGAAGATTGGTACAACAGGCTTGTTATCACAACCATAGAGGCAATAAAAGATACTGGTTTGGTCGCTGAAATTAATACAAAATCATACAACGACCACAATCGCTTTTTCCCTAATGAACGCTATTTTGAATTAGTAAAAAAATACGAAATTCCTGTAATTTTCAATTCTGACTCACATTATTCAGCCAAAATAAATGAGAACAGAATGAACGCTATTAAAACATTTTACAAAAAATAAGACATGCCAGTAAGAGTTCCAGATACACTACCAGCAGTAGAAGAATTAAGAAAAGAAAATATATTCGTCATTGATGAAAAGAGAGCATCAACTCAGGATATACGTCCTTTAAAGATTGCTATTCTGAACCTTATGCCCCTCAAACTAATGACTGAAACAGACTTGCTAAGACTAATCTCAAATACCCCTCTTCAGGTTGAACTTGACCTCGTTTTGCCTGATGGACATAACTGGAGCAACACTCCAAAAGAGCACTTGGATACTTTCTACAAGTCATTTAACGATATTAAGGATAATAACTATGACGGCTTCATCATTACTGGTGCTCCAGTCGAAATGGTAAACTTTGAGGATGTTGACTACTGGGACCAACTGCAGCAATTCTTTGATTGGGCAAGAAAACATGTAACATCAACAATATATATATGTTGGGCTGCCCTGGCTGGACTTTACCACAACTACGGAATACAAAAACACGTATTGCCAAAGAAAATTTCAGGAATTTTTCCTCATAGGGTTTTGGATAAAAGCAATCCCCTATTCCGTGGCTTTGATGACAAGTTCTACGTTCCACATAGCAGACACAGCGAAGTGAGGAAAGAGGATATTCTCAAAATTCCTCAACTAAAAATTCTTTCAGAAAGCGACGAAAGTGGTGTTTATATAATCATGGCCCGAAACGGCAGAGAAATTTATATTACAGGGCATTCTGAATACTCGCCTTATACACTTGATTTTGAATATCATCGTGACTTGGAAAAAGGAATGAATCCGTCAATTCCAAAAAACTATTATGAAGATGATGACCCGAATAAAGCACCAATCGTCAAATGGAGAAGCCACGCAAACCTACTGTTTACAAACTGGCTTAACTATTTTGTTTATCAAGAAACGCCTTACGACATAAGACAAATCAAAGAATGAACAAACTAACTAATATAGAACTTCTTTCACCAGCAAAGAATGCTGAAACTGCGATAGCGGCTGTTCAACACGGAGCAGACGCCGTATATATTGGGGCTCCTAAATTCGGAGCAAGGGCTGCTGTTGGCAATAGTCTTGAGGACATTGCCAAAGCGGTTGACTATGCACATCATTTCAATTCAAAAATATACTCTACTGTTAATACTGTTCTTTATGATAATGAATTGAAAGAAGCGGAAAAGATGATTCGCGACCTATACAGAATTGGTGTTGACGCTATCATTGTTCAGGATATGAGCATCCTTAGGATGGACATTCCCCCGATCCAACTTCACGCCAGCACTCAATGCGATATAAGAACGCCTGAAAAAGCAAAATTTTTGGAAAACGTAGGTTTTTCACAACTCGTTTTGGCAAGAGAATTGACAATTGAGGAGATTAAAGCAATACGCAATGCTGTTTCTGTTCCGTTAGAATATTTTGTTCATGGCGCTTTGTGCGTTAGTTATAGTGGCAGATGCAACGCCAGTTGCTACTTCAAGGACCGAAGTGCAAACCGTGGTGAATGCTCACAAATTTGCCGTCTTCCATATAACGTTTATGATGAAGATGGTCTAATTCTTAAAGAAAAGCATATTCTTTCGCTAAAGGATTTCAACTTGAGCGACAGACTTGAAGACCTTCTCGAAGCAGGTGTTTCTTCTTTCAAAATAGAAGGCAGACTTAAAGAAGTTCAGTATGTAAAAAACATTACTGCACTTTACAATAATCGCTTAAACGAGATATGTAAAAGGAATCCAGACAAATACAGAAGAAGTTCTTTTGGAACTTGCGAATACTATTTTGAACCTAATCCAGAGAAAAGTTTCAATAGAGGCTTTACTCATTACTTTAATGAAACACGAAACCCTAAACAGAAACTCGCATCTATTTACAGTCCAAAATCAATTGGTGAAAAAATAGGCACGGTCCAAAAATGCTATAAAAACACGATTACTATAAAAGGTAATGCTAATTTAGCAAACGGCGATGGTCTCGTGTATATAAAAAATGATGAATTATTTGGATTCCGGGCAAACAAAGTTACTGGTAACAGCATACAACTGCTTAACAATATTCAAATTGCTCCAGGAACTACCATATACAGAAACCTTGACAAATCGTTCTCTGACCTACTTTCAAAAGACTCTGCAACAAGAAAAATAGGCATTTCCGTAGCATTAGCAAAAACTGAAAAAGGTTTAAGAATTGACGGTTTTGATGAAATCGGAAATGCATGCTCTGCATTTTACCCTTTTGAAGCAGAAAAGGCCAAAAATGACCAGACTGATTACCAAAAAAGGATTATTTCCAAACTTGGTAATACAAACTATGTATTGCACAACTTAGATAACAATGCTGTTTCTGGCCTGTTTATCCCTGCATCTATTCTCACCGAAATAAGAAGGATAATTATTGAGTCTCTTGAATCGTCTCAAAGAACAAACTACAAGTTTGCATATCGTAAAGAAGAAGATAAAAAAGCCAAATGTCCATACGGAAACCTTATCTTCTCTGACAATGTTGCAAACAAATTGTCAAGAGCATTTTACACTGAGCACGGAGCAGAATCCATTGAACCAGCAATGGAAGTATCTAAAGATCTGAAAAACCCGATCTTGATGACAACAAGATACTGCATTCGACGCCAATTAGACGCTTGCCTAAAAGAAAAGGAACACAACAAAATTGGCAAACACCTTGTTTTGGAAAGCAACGATATCAAAATGAGTGTTGAATTTGATTGCAAGAACTGTCAGATGATTTTACGAAAATTGTAATAATATGGCAAGGCATAACGACTTTGGGAAAAAGGGAGAAGAAGCAGCACGAGACGTTCTGCTACGCAATGGTTATATCATTCGTGAAACTAACTGGAGATGTGACAAATACGAAATCGACATTGTTGCCGAAAAAGATAACCGATTGATAGTTGTAGAAGTAAAAACAAGAACCTCTCCTATCAATGACCTTACAAAAGTTATTACCAAAAAGAAAATTGCAAATATTATAAATGCAGGAAAAGCATACTTAGCAATGAACAAACTCCCATACGAATTACAGTTTGACATCATATTACAAATCGGCGAAGCCGATGATTTTGAAACTGAGCACATAGAAGACGCAATCATCCCACCTTTAAAAACATATTAAAATACCTGTAAGATTATGACAAGCCACCCTACATGTTCTGCGAGATACTATGGAAATTCAAAATCCCGCAGAACTGAGCTTTTAAATGAACGAACATTTATTAATTTATCTATTTAGTCGTCCCTTAAAAATATCTATATTTGTTGATATTCAGTAGTTTAGTTTATAAAATCCTTTGATAAATCTGCAAGTTTTAGTACCTTTAGAT
>UQLZ01000066.1 GCA_900541935.1 uncultured Prevotellaceae bacterium
TGTCCCTACAAATAACAGATATTCAATCAATTGAGTAACATTCACTGTAGGGACGATTTGAATAAAAGCGTCCGCGATTGTGAAATCAAAAAACATGATATTTGCTGGCTAAAAGCCCTACAGTTCATCAGCCTGGGGCAATGCCCCAGGTCTGCAACACACCTAAAAAAGAGCTCTGCAGGAGCAAATGGTTTATTGATTGTGCTTGGAGAGAGTTACCTCAAAGACTTATGGCTTTTAGGTCAATCCCTCACCTTTTTGCTACTGAGCCATTTGTTTTTGGAGCAGCCTGGTTCTACAGGTATATGATTTCAAATAGGTATAAAAGAAAAAAGTTCGCTATTGCGAACTTTGTTTCTTTGTTGCTATTAAAAGCAACAGTTTACAAACCTAACATAAAACCATTATAGAAGAAATATTACCGCATTTCACAACGAGATAATATTTATAAAATATCTAATACTCCATAATATATCGTAGTGTTTAACCATTATTTCTTTGTCATTGAAAGCATCTCTTTGCTTTCGACATTGCAAAGTTATAACGAAAAAAACATGGTTGTATGCCTATATTAATAAATATATAAATTATTATTGGCATTGTATAATGTTATTATATTGAATATCAATAAGATAATGTTATATGAGTTAATTTGAAATATAAACAAATATATTATTCAATAACACCAATTTTCATAATATTTTCTTCAAAATTGGCTCTGTCAATAGCTTTATTTTTAATTTTATTTCTGTAAGTGTAAATTGTATTTACTGAATATTTTAAAAATTCAGCAATTTTTGTACTATCATAAATACCGAGCCTGATTAGTGCGTATATCCTTAATTCAGTGTTTAGAGAGCCAGGAGTTTCAATGTTGTATCTTTCTTCAGGGCGAAGAAGTTGGTTGACATCATCAATAAAAGTTGTGTATATTTTTAAGAAAGCGAGGTCGAATGCTTGGTAAAATTCGCGATGCTGCTCATCGGAGAATCTAGAGGATTTAGTCATTTTAATAAGGTCATCGACTTGCCCCAGTGATAATTTTCTGTTAACCATCTTATTGAAAGAGTCAAGTCTTTTCATATATACAGAGCATAATTCAAGAAATTGTCCCATATATTCATCTTTGGTTGCATTTGCGTCGTGCAATTTTTTGCGGGCATTCGAAAGTTTGTGCATTTGTTTTATAAGGAAGAATACAGCAAGAACGAGTCCTAAAACGAGGAGAGAAACCATAAGCATATAGCCAATAAGCATTCTTTCATGAGACCTAAGTTCCTTCTGGTGAGCATCTTCTATAACAGGGAGCATTCGAGATGCGTTATACACTCTGACCTGGGCGTTGCAGAAAGCAGCATCTTCGATTGCGGCAAGTATATATTTATATGCTGAGTCTATTTCACCCAAATTATATAATAGTATTGCAAGTTCGTAGATTGATTGGTTTTCCTTGACAGAGCAGCGTATATCAGCGATTGCCGACTGTGCATAATATCTTATGCACTCTTCGAGATGACCTTCAGAATGGTAGATATTTGCAATTATTGCCGCAGTAATGGCATATTCATTGCTTTTTTTGTCAAGTTTAGTAAGCAGTTCTCTAAGAATGATTTTAGCCTTATCCTTATTTCCTTTTTTGAAAAGTTCTTCAGCCTCATAAAGATCGCGAGTTATAGAGCCAATAGGCAGGCTGTCAATCCATAAGCGTCTGTATTTGTCGGTTTTGGCTTTGTATTTTTCGAAGTATGGATTTCCGTTTTCTGTGGCATTTAGAGCGAAAGAATAGAGTCTGTATCCACATTCAAAATACTTTGGTTTTAATTTAATATCCAGAAGCAGAGTGTCAATAGCGTGGAAATCAGCGAGAGCCTCTGCAAAATATCCAGAGATGGTTTCAGGTCTGATTTTCTCAAGTATAACATTGTAAGCGGCAGTTGAGTCGCCGTTTTCTCGGCATATTGTGAGAGATTTGTTATAGTAGTAAACGGCTGAGTCTGACATAAATATGGTATATTCTCTACCAATAGCATTCATAAACTCAACTTTTTTTTGCCAGTCGTTTTGTTGAGATAGTGTGTATTTTAAGTCCTCGATGGTTTTCAATTTCTCAGCATCTATTTTTTGCTTGTTCTCAATTAGGCTGTTGAGTTCTTTTAGTTCTTGTATGTTAGTGTAATCTGCAAATGTTAGTAAGGTCGTTACTAAACTTAGAATAATCCCCAAAAATCTCATAAAAATATAAATTATATTTTTCATATTTATTTATGGTACAAATATATAGATATATTTGAATATAAACAAGATATTTTAATAATCATTCTATTATTAAAGTTGGTTTTTAGTAATTCAAGGTTTTAGATTCATATAAAGCAAGGATAATATATTTAAGCACAAAGGACGTTTGTCTTGATTTAAACTTTTTGTTATTAAAGCAATTTAAACCTGTGTGTCTTGCAACTGCATTTCTAATATATTAGCAAGGAGGTGTGGCATAATTGCGAACTGCTTCGTTACTTTCGAAATTCGGATTCGGGCATTTACTATTAGTAAATTCCTGTCGGGCTTATTCTCAGTGCTTTGCATTTTGTCAATTATAACGCACCAAAAATGGGGTTGTATCAAAAATTTATTTTGACACAACCCCTCATTGTTTTTGTATTACGATTATTTGTCTATTGCATTTTTTAGGGCTTCTAATGCTTTTGTCAAGTTTGCTTTGGGGCATGCTATGTTTAATCTCATAAAACCGCTGCCTTCTTTTCCAAACATTTCGCCGTTGTTTAATGCAAGTTTCGCTTTGTTTACAAACAAGTCATTAAGTTCCTTATTGTTTAGTCCTAAACCGTGGCAGTCAAGCCATATTAGGAAAGATGCTTCCGGCCTTATTGGTTTTATTTGCGGTATGTTTGCTGATAAATATTCTTCTACGAATATGATGTTTTGTTCGAGGTAACAAATTAGGTCATTAAGCCAGTATTCACCTTTGTCGTATGCTGCTTTTGTAGCGTCAACAGCAGGTAAGGTTGGTTCACTGAATTCGTTAACTTCCATCCATTCAAAGAAATCTTTTCTTATTTGAGGATTTTTTATAACACACCAAGAACTGACCAGTCCAGGGATGTTGAAAGTTTTAGAAGGGGCACCTAATGATATGCCGCATTTTTCAGCGTTGCCGCCAATTGATAGGAAAGGTGTATATTTGTTGCCAAATAGTTCAATGTCAGCATGGATTTCATCGCTTACGACTATAACACCGTTATTATAACAAATTTCTGCAACTTTTTCTAAATCCTCCTTAGACCAAACCCTTCCCCCAGGATTATGGGGGTTGCATAGAATCATCAATTTGGGTTTCTCGCTCTTTATTTTACTTTCGAGGTCTTTGAAATCCATTGATATTTTTCCCTCATTATAAATCAACGGGTTGTTAACAACTATCCTGCCGTTGCCTCTTGTTACATTTGCGAAAGGGTGATATACAGGTGGTTGTATTAGAATTTTGTCGCCTTTGTTGGTGAAGAAGTTTACAATATACGCAATACCTCTAACAATTCCAGGCATGAAGCATATTTCTTCTCTGTTAATCATCAATCCATGTCTTCGTTTGCACCATTTTAAGATAGATTCCCAATAAGAATCTGGTACAAATTCGTATCCAAAGATAGGGTGATTTACTCGTGCTTTTATTGCATTGGAAATTTCAGGGCAAATAGCAAAGTCCATATCTGCTACCCATAGTGGATTAAGGTCGTCTCTGCCGAACTTTTCGGAAAGGGCATCATATTTCATTGAATTTGTACCCTTCCTTTCAATTATTTCATCAAAAACCATACTTGTAGTTTTATATAGTATAAACTTAAAGATATTATAATTATCAGATAATCAAATATAATGTCAATCAAGAAATGGTATAGTTAGGTATGTTTGATTAAAAAACATTTTCCAAGTTGCATTTCTGGTCATTTTATTTATAAACCTAACTAACATTTCCTATATAATGCAAATATAGTGAAAGGTAGATTCAGAAAAAATAAAAAGGTAAAGAATTTTGAAATATATATCGTTATTCATGTTTTAATGAATAGTTAAACTCAAGAGTTTATTATATATATAAGGTTGTTGATAGTACTTTTTGGGCAAAAATTAGAAGATGTTATAAGTAAAAGGTTTAACTTTGCATCAATTAATTCAAACAAAAAGAAATTCTCAGCGTTTAATTAATTGTATTAAAATAATCGTTATGGATGCGAAAGTTATAAGTTCAGAAGAGCGTTCACGGTGTGCTAAAAAAGTTACCTGGGTTGGCTTTATAGTAAACGTCATCCTATCACTGTTAAAAATAATTTCCGGAATAATAGGTCATTCTGGAGCAATGATAGCCGACGGAATTCATTCAATATCAGATTTTGTTACAGATGTAATCGTTCTTGTTTTTATCGGTGTTTCGAGTAGGGGAGAGAATGAAAAATATCAATATGGTCATGGTAAATTTGAGACATTTGCAACGATGCTTATCAGTTTTGCGTTGCTTGCCGTTGCCGTAGGGCTCTTTATTTCAAGTGCCGAAGCAATATGGATGGCGATAAATGGAGCAATTTTGCCAAAGCCAGGAATAATAGCGTTTGTTATGGCGATAATTTCCATAATATCAAAGGAATGGCTGTTTCAGTACACAAAAAAAACAGGAGAGAAAATTCACAGTATGGCGTTGATAGCCAATGCTTGGCATCACCGCAGTGACGCTTTTTCAAGTATAGCCGTTTTAATAGGTATCGGTTGTGCAATTTTCTTGGGTGAAGGTTGGCGAATTCTCGATCCGATAGCCGCACTTATTGTGAGTATCTTTATAGCGATAGTATCATTGCGTATCGGGCTTCCTTCTATTAATGAATTGCTTGAAGTATCTCTTCCAGAAAGCGTTAATAAAGAAATTAGTGAAGTAATATCTGGAGTAGAGGGAGTGAAGACATTCCATCGACTTCGAACACGGAAGAACGGCAGTACGGTTGTTATGGGTTTTCATATTAAGGTTGACCCCAAAATGACAATTGTAGAAGCCCATGAAGTGGCCAATAATACAGAGAAAGCATTGCGAAGCAAATTTGGTGCTGGCACTATAATTAATATTCATATAGAACCATATTACAATAAAGATATTCCAAAACCTGAATAAAGAGCATTTTAACAGCCTTTAAGGGCATAAATGGCTATTATATCGGTTAAAGGCTTTATCTTTGTAAGTTGAATAGAAATAAATCAGACAGTGCGGACCTAACAATCAGACGCTGAAAGCATTTGATAAAGGATATGCCTGTTATTTTCAATATTAATCTTAATGAAAAAATACAATTTAATCAACAACTCGCTCGGATGGCTGATGTTTCTGATAGCATCGGTTACATACTTGCTGACAATGGAACCGACTGCGAGTTTCTGGGATTGTGGAGAATTTACTGCACAAGGATACAAACTTGAAGTAGGGCACCCGCCCGGCAACCCGATTTACATGCTTGCGGCACGCTTTTTTGCAAATTTTGCAAGTAGCCCGTCAACGGTTTCAATGTGTGTCAACACAATGTCAGCACTTTTGAGTGCCGGCACAATCTTGTTGCTATTCTGGACTATAACCCACCTTGTTCGCCGATTGATTGTTAAAGATGAGGAAGAAAGCATCAGTTGGCAAAAGATGGCGGTAATCATGGGTAGCGGCGTCGTTGGTGCTTTGGCTTATACTTGGAGCGATACATTCTGGTTCAGCGCTGCTGAAGCGGAAGTGTATGCATTCTCATCTTTCTGTACAGCCCTTACTTTCTGGTTGATATTGAAATGGGAATCGCGTTGCGACAATCCAAATTCCGACAGGTATCTAATAGCAATAGCCTATACTATAGGCGTTTCTGTTGCAGTTCACTTGCTTAACTTGCTTTGTATTCCTGCTATTGTGTTGGTTATCTATTACCGCAAGTTTAAGAATACTAATGCAAAAGGCTCATTGCTCGCTCTTGCTGTATCATTTGTTATTGTTGGTTTGATTCTATTTGGACTTGTTCCGGGTTTTGTAGAAATAGCACAATATTTTGAGTTGCTTTTTGTCAATGACTTAGGCTTTAGTTTTAATAGCGGAGTTATTGTATATACAGCAATCTTGACAGGTATTCTTGTTTGGGCTATTTATGAAATGGCTAAGGGCAAGAGTCAGGCAAGAATGAAATTTTCATTCTTGTTAGCCATAACAGCATCAGGCATGCTCTTCATTGGCGACGGCGTTACTATTGCTGTAATCCTTATCGTTGCACTGGCGGTATATTTGTTTAAGTTCTGCAAGGTTGTTCCGCAAAGGGTTTTCTATAACATCGTAATGTCGGTAGCCGTAATTTTCTTCGGATACTCATCTTATGCGTTGATTCTTATCCGCTCAAACGCACAGACTCCGATGGATCAGAACTCTCCTGATAATGTTTTTTCTCTTGCAGATTACCTTAACCGCGAACAGTATGGTAAAACTCCTTTGCTTTACGGTCCTGTCTATAATTCATCAATTCTATATACCATAGCAGAAGATGGACAGACGCAGGTTCCAGTTAAGAAATATGGTAAGCCAATCTATCGCAAAGAGGTTAAGCAAACAGCAGATGCACCGGATAGATATATTCAAACAGGATTCGTTGAAGATTACGAGATGACTCCGGAAATGAATATGATTTTCCCGCGTCTATATGCATCAGGAGCGGCAAGAAATTACAATAGTTGGCTAGGCTCTGTAAAGACAAAACCAGTGGAAGCAACAATTCTTGTTGATAGAGAAGGTAATCCTTATCATACAGAGCAAAAGCAAATGCCAACTTTTGGTGAAAACTTGAGATATTTCTTCAGTTATCAACTAAACTACATGTATTGGAGATATTTCATGTGGAACTTTGCCGGTCGCCAGAATGATATTCAGGGGCAAGGTGAAATTACTCACGGTAACTGGATAACAGGTATTTCATTTATTGATAATGCCCGTCTTGGAGACCAGTCACTTCTTCCGGAAGATCTTGGCTCTGGAAATGCCGGTCACAATGTTTACTTTATGCTGCCTTTGATATTGGGTATCATTGGTTTGCTTTGGCAGGCATATACAAGCAAACGAGGCATAGAGCAGTTCTGGGTTGTATTCTTCCTCTTCTTTATGACTGGTATTGCCATTGTGTTATACCTGAACCAGACACCAAGCCAGCCGCGTGAACGAGACTATGCATTTGCCGGCTCATTCTACGCATTTGCAATATGGATTGGTATGGGTGTTGCCGGTCTTTGCAGAATGCTTCTTGCTGCAAGAAAGAAGATGACTGAGGGCAAGAAAGTTGATGCCGATAAAGAACTCAAGATAAATAACGGTCTTGTTATTGCAGCCGTTGCATTGGGTATTATAGTTCCGTTCCAAATGGTTAGCCAGACATGGGACGACCACGACCGCTCAGGAAGATACGCTTGCCGTGACTTTGGTATGAACTATCTTTCATCTGTTGGAGAAAACGGAATTATCTTCACAAATGGAGATAATGACACATTCCCTCTATGGTACGCTCAGGAAGTGGAAGGCTGGAGAACAGACGTAAGGGTTGTAAACCTTTCATATTTGTCAACAGACTGGTATATAAACCAAATGCGTCGTCCGGCATACGAATCAGCCGCTTTGAAGATGATTGCTCCTAAAGATGCGTTTGCTTACGACCGCCGTCAGTTCAACTATTTTATAGATGTTGATACAACTATGCTCGTTCCTGCGGACAAGTCTCTAAGAGAGATTTACTCTGACAATTCCAACAAAAATGCTTGGGGTTTGTGGAGTTGCAAATATCCGATGATGTATGCAAATATCGACAAAGAGGCTGTTATCAAAAACGGAATAGCAGATGCAAGCAAGGCTGCTATTATTGCCGATTCACTTTCTCTAAATCTATTGGAGGATAGGTACACAGTTGATGATGGAGGCATAACATCAAGCAAGGTGGCTGCAATAGATATTATCTCATCAATAGTTAATGATGGATGGAACAGGCCAATTTATTTCGCTATGACTGTTCCGGAAAGTTACTATCTCGGACTAATGCCTTATATGGCTTCTACAGGTATGGCATATGAAGTTACTCCTATCCGATATGGATACAATGGTTCTGAAATAACTGTAGATACAGACAAGGCATTTGAAAACGTTACCAAAAAGTATAAGTGGGGCGGTCTTGACAAGGCAACAGCCAACAATAAAATCTATTGTGATGAGACAGTAAGACGCATGGTAACAACAACCCGCAGTTCTATGGTAGATCTTGCGTTCCAACTTCTAATAGAAGGTCTCCAGGCAAAAGCCATTATGGCTGGAGAATATACTGAAGGAGGCAAGCCTCTTGACAAAAACTCTGAAGAGTATAAAGAATCAGAGAAATATATGAATGACAGATTTAGCAGGTCACGTCATATCCTTGAACTTATGAGTGAGAAATTGCCGGAAAGCAATCAACCTTATTCAGTTCAGTTAGGAGAAAAAATTGCTCAAATCTACTACAATCTTGGTCAGGAAACAGGCAATAAGGCAGATACTCAGAAGGCAAATGACTTGATGAAAGCGGAAATAAACCGATTCGGTCAATATGTCAGATATTATCAAACCCTTACGCCGAGTCAGTATAATCTTCTTTCAAATACAGACATGTATATCGATACTTATTATATGGTTGAATTGCTGCAATTATTCAATGAGTATAATAGTGAAGAAGATACACATAAGGTATTGAAAGAATTGGAAACTTGTGGAGTAAATGTAAATAGATTGTTTGAGCGTTATCCACGCAAATAAAAAGACTTTATAACAAAATGGGGATAGCACCAATTGATTTTGGAGCGTCCCCATTTCTAATTTTAGCAATATTTTATGTTTATAGAGCAACCTCCCGTTCCGTACAGAATGCTTTTCCCGGAAAGTATGTGGCGTATTCCAATGAAAGAAAAATCAGTTTTTCTTACTTTTGATGATGGACCTATTCCGGAAGTAACACCGTGGGTGCTTGACTTACTTGACCAATATGAAATAAAGGCAACCTTTTTTATGGTAGGTGACAATGTAAGAAAACATCCAGAAACATTTCAGGAAGTAATCAAACGAGGTCACAGTGTTGGCAATCACACAATGCACCATCTTCAGGGAGCAAAGGTGCGGACGCGTCGGTACATTAAGGATATAGCAGAGGCTCACATGTTGATTAAAAGTCCGCTGTTCCGTCCTCCCCACGGTTTTATCCGCTGGAAACAGGCAGCCGCAATTAAGGCGAATATGAGAATTATTATGTATGACCTTGTAACACGAGACTATAGCAAGAAACTTTCAGGAGATGATGTCTTGGAAAATGTAAAGCGATATACAAGAAACGGTTCTATTATTGTATTCCATGACTCACTAAAAGCAGAAAAGAATCTAAGATATGCCTTGCCAAAGGCTATCGAATGGCTAAAACAAAATGGATACAAATTCCTGCCGTTACCTATGTAAGGAAGAAATACGAGAGCGTGCCAAAGAATGTGGCTTTGATGTCTGCGGGTTTGCAAAAGCAGAGCCTGTTGACAGTATGCATATTGATATGTACAACCGATGGCTGGAAGAAGGAAAGCACGGAGAGTTGGATTATATGGAAAAATATATTGACCTTCGTAGCAATCCAACAACACTTCTTGATGATGCAAAAACCGTTATATGCCTTGCAATGAACTATTATCCGCAAGTAAAAAGAGCGGATAGCGAGCCTTATTTTGCGTATTATGCTTACGGAAAAGATTATCATAAGGTTATCAGGAAACGGGCTGCACAACTTGCGGAATATATTTCATCAAAAACCAATGCCCAAACGCGGATTTGCGTTGATACGGCACCTATCAGGGAAAGGTATTGGGCACAAAAATCAGGATTAGGCTTTATTGGTAAAAACAATCAGTTAATCATTCCTGGAAAGGGCTCGTTTTTCTTTCTCGCGGAAATAATAACAACGCTTGAAATAGAGCCTGACAAGCCTTGCACACTGTCCTGCGGAAAATGCCGACGATGTATAGACGCATGTCCGGCAGGAGCATTGCTGGAAAATTCGGCTTTAGATGCGTCAAAATGCCTTTCGTGCTTGACAATTGAATATAGGAAGCCATTTGATGAAAGTATGGCGAAAATGCTTGGAAATCATCTTTACGGCTGTGACGAGTGCCAATTGGCTTGTCCGCACAATAATTTTGCTGCTTCAAACACAATACCAGAACTGCAACCAACAGAGGAATTCCTTAATTTGGGAGAAAAAGAGTTGGCAAACTTGACAGAAGTTGACTATATGCGAATATTTAGCGGTTCTGCCATAAAAAGAGCAAAGTATGAGGGTATTGTTAGAAACATAAAGGCCGTTATACGCAACAGAAAAAATCAAAAGTAATACCCGCTTCATGCCATTAGCCTGAAAAAAGTATTGTTGAATAAATGAATATTAAAGAGGGTGTGTCGTAATGCGCGATGCACCTTCTTTTTGTTCATGTATTATAC
>UQLZ01000067.1 GCA_900541935.1 uncultured Prevotellaceae bacterium
TTCGTAGTTGAATACACCTTCGTCATCCCATCCGTGTTCGTCGTCACCGATCAACAGACGTTTCGGGTCAGTTGACAAAGTAGTCTTACCTGTACCTGACAAACCGAAGAAGATAGCAGAGTCTGTTCCTTCTTTGTTAGTGTTTGCAGAGCAGTGCATTGAAGCGATGCCACGAAGTGGGTTGTAGTAGTTCATGATTGAGAACATACCCTTCTTCATTTCACCACCGTACCATGTATTGATGATAACTTGTTCCTTAGAAGTCAAGTTGAATACGCAAGCTGTTTCTGAGTTAAGACCAAGTTCCTTGTAGTTTTCAACCTTTGCCTTAGAAGCGTTGTAAACAACGAAATCTGGTTCACCGTAGTTAGCCAATTCTTCTTCTGTAGGAAGGATGAACATATTAGAAACGAAGTGAGCTTGCCATGCAACTTCAACGATGAATCTAACTTTCAAACGAGTAGCAGCGTTAGCACCACAGAAAGCGTCAACAACGTAAAGTTTCTTGTTAGAAAGTTCTTTTTGAGCGATTTTCTTCAATTCAGCCCAAGTTGCTTCAGAAACTGGCTTGTTGTCGTTTTTGTATTCGTCAGATGTCCACCAGATAGTATCTTTGCTGGTTTCGTCCATAACGAAGAATTTGTCTTTAGGTGAGCGACCTGTGTAAACACCTGTCATCACGTTAACAGCGCCAAGTTCAGTTACTTGACCCTTTTCATAACCTTCGAGTGCTGGGTTGATTTCGTCTTGATACAACTGATCGTAAGATGGGTTGTGGATAACTTCAACAGCACCTGTAATGCCGTACTTTGTTAAATCGAGTGTACTCATTTTAATTGATTATAATAGTGAATATTTCAAAAATTCAATCTTTTAAACCTTTAAATCGCCGCAAAATTACAAATTTTTTTCCAAATAACAATGTATTGTAGAAATTTTTCCTTATTAAAAATATTTAATTGGGCACTATTTGTAATATTGCTCTAATTTGTTGATTTTCATTGTATGTATAACAATTATTTTGATTGGTTTGTTCAATGGTAAAACCTGATAGGGATATTGTTATATTGTTGTTAAATTGTTACTTCGCCACTAAGGGAGCAGTTGAGATAATTTTTTACCTGTTCAGAGTCTAATCCCATTCCAAATAGGTACATGAGTTTTGTTGTAGCAGCCTCTATTGTTATATCTCCGCCACTGATGACTCCTGCTTCTGACATTGCGCAACCTGTTACGTATCTTTCGGTGTTTACACCGCCATTTACGCATTGTGTAACATTAATGATTACTATGCCGCGTTCAACTGCTTCGTGAATTGCTTTGATGAACCAGTCGTATGTTGGTGCGTTTCCTGCTCCGTAGGTTCTTAAAACAATACCTTTGATGTCAGGGGTATTAAGTGCATGGCGGAGTGTTGATTCTGTCATGCCCGGGAAGATGGAGAAGAGCATAATATTTCGGTCCATATTATACTGAACCTTTAATGGACGGTGTGCGTTGTTACGCAAAAGACGGTCTTTGTAGAATTGAATGTCAAGGCCAATTTTTGCAAGATAGGGATAGTTGTTGCTTTTGAAGGCATTGAAGTAGTCGGCACTCATCTTAGTGCTTCGATTGCCTCTCCACAAATAGTCCTCAAAGAGAATTGCAACTTCCTGTACCATAGGGTCTCCATGACTGTCGGTGGCGGCTGCTATCTGTAGTGCAGTGATTAGATTTTCTTCGCCGTCGGTGCGAACCTCTCCAATCGGAAGTTGTGAGCCGGTGATGATTACAGGCTTGTGGAGATTTTCGAGCATAAAACTTAGGGCAGAGGCTGTGTATGCCATTGTGTCTGTTCCGTGTAGGACAACAAACCCGTCATATTCGGCATAATTGTCAGCAATGTTTGCCGCTATTTCTATCCATCTTTCCGTATCCATATTCGAGGAATCGATAGGAGGATGGAACTGGATATTGTCTATTTCATAATCAAGTTTGCGAATCTTTGGGACGTTGTCGATAAGATGAGTGAAGTCAAAAGGCTTGAGTGAATGGGTTTTTGGGTCTTCAATCATTCCGATTGTACCACCTGTATAGATTATCAATATCTTGGGTCGTGCCATATCGCGTTGCTTTATTTAATGATTGCGGATTACTTCTTCAAAAGTACAACAATTATGTTAAATAGTTTGCAGAATTATCTTTTTTTAATTTTGCACAGTTTTTGCAGCCTTTTAAATTATTCTTCTGGAATGCTTCCTTCCGAGAGAAGGAAGAAGTCGTTAAAGAATAGGATATGGTCTCTTAGAGAGCGTCTCCAGTAGTCCCAGTTGTGTTTTCCTGGTCGTGTTGTAAACTCGTGCGGTATATTTCGCTTAGTCATTTCATCGTGGAGTTTTAGATTTACCTGGTAGAAGAAGTCTTCAGTACCGCAGTCAACTATTATGCTTAGTGCGTTTGGTTTAACTTTATCGAGTTGTGCGATAACTGTGTTCTTTTTCCAGTTTTCCGGGTGCTTGTCAAAAGTGCCAAGACGTTTTTTTAGGTCCCAGTTATTTGGAAATGGGGTGAAATCCACTCCGCCACTCATTGAGCCTGCCGCTCCGAAAATATCTTGGTGACGCATGGCAAGGTAAAGAGCGCCATGGCCGCCCATACTGAGTCCGGTTATGGCTCTTCCATTGCGATTTGTTACAGTGGGGTAACTGTTGTCGATATATTCAACAAGTTCTTTCGTTACAAAAGTTTCATATTTGTATGTTGGGTCAACAGGACTGTCGAAATACCAACTTGTATCACCGTCAGGGATGACAATGAAAAGGTCTAGTTCGTCTGCATAGTCAGTAACGTCAGTCAGACTCAAATATCCTCTTAGGTTGTTGTCTCCATATCCATGAAGAAGGTAAACAGTTGGCAATTCAGTGTCGTCAACGATTTCTGACGGACGGATAACGGATACAGCGATGTCCTTGTTCATAGACTTGCTGAATACTGTGATTGTGTCAACCTCAGCAGCCTGTGCTGAGATGAATACTATCATAGATAGTACGATGGATAAAATCTTTTTCATTATACCATATTTTTGTGGGAACAAAGATAGTGCAAGGCGAGAGCAGAAAAAAGTAAAAACGCAAGTTTTTGAATTTTTTATGCCGAGCCGCAACCTGTCTTGCGCATGAGGCTAAAGAGAATTTGTGTTATAGGGAAGATTTATAGAAAACAAAGGAGAAATTTATCTTTCTGTGTATTCCCATCGTTTGTAAGACGCATTGTACTTATAGTAGCCTTTCAGCGTTCCGTCAGCGTCGAAGACGTCGTAACGATTAAAGGAGTCGTTCCATTTTTTGTAGCCTGAAATATCTCCATTACGGTCACGGACCACTCTTTTGTCGTAGAAATCGTTATATCTTTCCGTGCTAATAAGTCTTCCGTCTTTGTCAAAGTATTCCAGCCTGTTGTAGGATTTGTTATATTTTGAGTAGCCGGTCATTCTTCCGTTTTCATCAAAATATTCTGTGCGTTTGTAGAAGTCATTCCATTTTTCATACGATTGAGAATAGGCAGAAACAGCCAATAGAGTCGTAGTTATCGCCACAATTATTTCTTTTTTCATAATATTTAGGTTTAAATGTTGTACTATTTAAAGAAGTTTCCATCAATAAATCTGTATCTGTTTTCCATTTTTTTATTGATTTCCTGGCGTGGATTTGCGTCAATAAGCATTACAGGTGCAAATTCTTGTCCGTTTATAGCATCCCATTTTGGCAATCCGTTACCATTAGGGTTTCCAGTCTTTATGAAGTTTAGAAAATATGTCATAAAGATTTTAGAGACTTTATAATCTGTTTCATTCCAAGCGAAAACAGGGTTTGTTGAAAGCGTTCCCATTTGGTATTCAATGTCGGCAGAATGGACGGCACCTGGTGTTTGTTGAGCCGGCTTTGAGTCTGCGTCTTTATCCTTGACACCTCCGGCAAGTCCGCTTTCCTTTGTTTCGTCTTTCATTGCCGGTCTCGGGTGGCAGTATCTGTAGCGGAATACAGGTTGCTCACCTTTTGCCTGCATATCCGTCCATTTCCATGTTGAATAAGAAATGAACATATCTCCGGCAAGTTCGTAACCTTGGATTTTCAGCAAGTCTTCGTCGTTGGTTATGCTGTAAAGTTTGAATATGGTGTCGGCAGGTTGCTTGAACCAATACTCAACAGCGGGTGCGAGGTTCTCGCGCGAGATGCTTTTCCCCATGGTAAACATTCCGATGCCCATTTCTGCAGAATTGTTGCCGATGAGGCACGGAACTTGTGCCTGTTCGCCTTTGGCAAAGATATCCAATGGCTGTTTCGGCATAAAGTAATTGTCAATATTGTAAACGGGAACTCCGCGAACTCTTGCTTTTTTCATTAATTCTTCGGCTGGTAGTTTGCGAAGGTCGTCAATTGAGTTGCAGCCCATTGCCTTTGCCTGGTTTATGCCGATTGCTTCCGCTTCTTTTAGCGATAGCCATTTGTTTTGGCTGAGGACAGAGCCACTTGAGCCCATTGCCTGTGCAATAAGGTTTTTACTTAGCGGTGAAGCCATTAAGGCGCTTACCGACATGGAGCCGGCAGATTCTCCCATTATTGTTATGCGGTTAGGGTCACCGCCAAAAGCGGAAATGTTATCCTTTACCCATTTAATGGCTGCAGCCTGGTCCATGAAACCATAGTTTCCAGAACCCTTATATTCTGTTTCTCTCGATAGTTCCGGGTGGGCAAAAAAGCCGAAAATACCTTCTCTGTAGTTTGCGGTAATTGCAACCACTCCGTTTTTTGCATATTCCAGACCTGCATATCGAGGCTCGCTTCCGCTACCTGCGTATAGTCCTCCGCCGTTGAAGTAGATGAATACTGGCAGATTGGCATTCTGCTCTGTTGTGGGTGTCCAAACATTGAGATATAAGCAGTCCTCGCTCATTTCTTTTGTTCCAAACATCATATCGCCGAAAACGGGTTCTTGCATCGGGTTAGGACCAAAGTTGTGCGCCTTTCGTATGCCTTCCCAAGATGCAACCTGTTGTGGCGCTTTCCATCGGTTCTCGCCAGTAGGAGGAGCGGCAAATGGAACACCCTTGAAAATTTTCACCCCGGTTTCTTCAAGCCCTTCAATAATGCCGTTGAGAGTTTTTACTTGTGGGTTTGCGGCTGTTACTATAATGCTGGCTAATAGTAGCATGGATGCAAGTATTGTTTTCATAATATATGGGTTTATAGTTTTTTTCTTGGGAATGCGTCAATAAAACTTCCAGGAGTAATGTTCCATATTTCAGTACCTATGGAATCTGCGTACGCCTTTATTTCAAAATAAGACTTGAAAGCAACATAAAAACTGTAAACAATCTGGTGCAGAGGATAGTGCATATATTCAGTGTTTACACGCTTCTTTTCCTGTTCATTCTCTTTGTAAAAATGAGGTTGGATAGAAACTACTTCGTTATTGTCGTTAACAGAAATTGTTTTCATCCAAGAATGGTCCGCACCTGCAATATATATTTTCTTAAACCCGGCAGCGATAGCGAGCATTATGGAAGGGATGAGAACGTTTCTCGGACGAGGCATACCTAATCCACTGCTGAAAATCTTGTGGCAGAATCCTTTAAAACCTTCTATAGGGGTCAGGTTATATCTCTCAATTCTAATGTTTCTATTTGAAGTCAGTTCGCTTAATCGGCTGCTATTCTTTTTAAATGGAATGAAAAGCGTCATTTGCCAATCAACTTTAGCAAGGTTGCACCAAAGGTCTTTAACGTTTTCTGCATCAGATGCAAAAAAGTGTGGGTCGGCAAGTACATAGTATTCCGGTTTCAATTCAAAGAATACTGGGGCATTGCAGGCAAAATTCACCGCCAGTTTCTTATGTGAAGCAAGAAAATCAGCCGACTCGGCAATTGTTGCGTTCAGCGAAGGACCGTTGCCGAGGATGATAATTTCCTCACCCTTACCACTCTTTGAGATTTTGCCGAATTTAGATAGGATGATGATTTTTGCTATGCTTGCAAGAGTCTGTCCCGTTTTGCTTAGAAAGCCTGATATTATGTCCAGTTTACCCATTGTTTTCTTTTTTGCGAAGTTACTCCAAAATTTGAAAAAATACAATGAATTAATTTTGATTAAACATATTTTTGTGTAACTTTGTTATGTATAAAAGATATATACTTATAATTGACAAAAAGTTTAATTTTAAAATACAATTATCATGGCAGTGAAATTTTACAAATGTGCACATTGTGGCAATATCGTAATGAAAGTGGTTGATAAGAAGGTTCCAGTAATGTGCTGTGGTGCAAAGATGGAAGAACTTGTTCCAAATACAGAGGATGCTGCTGGGGAAAAGCACGTTCCAGTGATTACAAAAATCGACGAATGCAGAGTTAAAGTAGAAGTTGGAAGCGTTGCCCACCCAATGTTGCCAGAACATCATATTGCATTTATCTATGTAGAAACAGAAAACGGTGGTATTCGTGTTGACTTGAAGGATAAGCCAGAAGCAGAATTCTGTATTTGTGCTGACAAACCTATTGCAGCGTATGAGTATTGCAACCTGCACGGCTTGTGGAAGACAGAGTTCTAAAATGTGATATATAAATCAAAAAATCGCTACAAACGTGGCGATTTTTTTTACAATTTTTTCCGCATTTGTTGTTGCTATTAATAAAATTGATTTGTACCTTTGTTGATATCCAATATTTTAAAGTTTTTTGATTATGAGGTGTATTTATTACTGGGTCGTTGCATTGTTGCTTGTCTTTTTACCCGCTAAGGTTATTTTCAAAATAATTTTCCCGTATCGTTTTTCGGTTTATAGAAAATTAGATTTGTAATTTTGGAAAAGTATCGTAAAAAAATTTTTAAGAATATGAGATATCTGTTTGTTTTGTCAATATTAGTGGCTATGCTTCTATTACCGGTGAAATCTTTTTCGCAAACTCCTGGTGAAGCTATAGCAGGTGGGCTTCTTGATTATTTGATGTTTGGCTATTCATTGGAGGATGAGGATGCCGACTTAGCCAAGTATCAGTATGAATATGTCACGAACGGGAAATTAGGGCATTTCTATATATCTGAAAACAGTGCGGAGGCTAAGACCTTTGACACTCTCGGCGATTCAATGGGTACGGTGCAGGTGCATTTTGTCGCTTGCAGTGGAATGATTTCAAATGGAGAAAGGCTTCGCTTTATGATAACCTGTGAAGATATGAACAGTAAATACGGGGAGTATCTTAAATCATTAGACAGTAGAGGTTCCAAGGTTGATGATTTGCGGATTGAGATTACTTTGGGTAGTGACAAGCCAGGTGAGTATTACAAATTGGTATTTAGCGGAAGACTTGTGGCATATTGTCAAGATAAATATATGCTTGTTGATGCATGGCTGATAAATGCAGACTTGCCGGGCAGTTTGAGTCAGAAAGTAGAAAAGGTTCGCAATATGGTTTGCACATATAATATAGAGGATATGTCCTTCGATGGGGTTAGTTACTCTTTTGCCAATTATTTTGGTGGGTCAAGGGATTTCTATAAGGTGGCATTTGAAGATATGGACAAGAAAGTCGGAGTTAGAAACTATGTTGAAAATGACACCAGCATGAGCGACTCTGCAAGTGTTTCAGTCGTTTTTCCTCATTGTGGTAGTCAAAATTATATCCCAACGGCAGAAGATTCATATCTGTCTTACATAAGGGAAAATATCAAAAAATATGACAAATGCCGTACTGGTGCAATAACCAAGAGCGGTTCGGGGGTTGCAATTTGGGATGGTAATGGTTATTCTTGCTATGAGTGCCATAAAGACCTTGGGGAAGCATTAGAGGATTGTAATAATAACGGATATACAATCAATGATGTGGCTATATCAGAAAGTGGATACTTTATTTTAGTTTATGAAAATAACGGCTATTCCTATAATGGTATTCCTGACGAAATGGCTACTTGGATAAAGAAGTATAATAAAGATAGTAAACATATCACTTCGGTGGCATTTACTGATGAGGGACGCTGGGCGATAGTTACGGAAAACAATTATATCTCCGACGATTATACTGGCAAGGTTATGGATGAGGCTAAGGCAAAGTATGGCTATATTAATTCTGTTTCATTGTCTGGCAATTCTGTCGTTGTCTGCTGTGACGGCGGAGTCTATTATAAGAATGCTCCGAAAAAACTCATTGAAAGACTCAATAAAGTAGATTTCTTGCCAAAGGTTATCAAGTTTACAGATAACGGTTTGTTGCTTATAACCGACGGAGATAAGAAATATGACTATTTTATGTAGTCTTATTCTAACTATTTCTCTTTAGTTTTGCTCTGCATAATGCTGATAAAAGAAGAACTGATGATTGCGGTAGGTATTGCAACCATCGCAACGCCAATGAAGCATATTATTCCGCCAAGAATTTTGCCTATTGGCGTTATTGGGTAAATGTCGCCGTAACCGACTGTTGCAAACGTCACGATTGCCCACCAAACGCCGTCGCCGATATTGGCGAATACTTCCGGTTGTGCTGCTCGCTCGATATAGTACATCAATATTGCGGAAAAGCATATTGTTATCAGGCAGGCAGTGTATGCCGTTGCAAGTTCTTCCTTTACTGCAATAAGAGCCTGTCCGATAAGTCGGAATGACTTTGAATGGCGGATGAGTTTGAAAATTATGAAGATATAAGGCAGAATAATGACGTGTACTATTTCCGTATTCCAGTACATATAGGTCAATATACAGGGCAAAACGGCTACAAAATCTACGAAGCCATAAAAGGAAAAAGTGTATTTAATCCTCGCACGTGTTCTTTTCATGTCTGGGTATAGGGCTGGTGCCGACAGTATGCGGGCAACATATTCAACAAGAAAGATAAAAGAAGAAACGTAGGTTATTGCAAAAAGTTGGACTTGATAAGGGGCGGTTTCTTCAAAGGAACTTGCTATAACAGCGGTTATTGACACGATTATAAAGAATAGAACGAAGTAATGGATAAACTTGCTCTTTAGGATATGCTGTATAAGTCTGTAAAGTTTCATTGCCGTGTTTTTATTGTGATAGATTGTAAAGGTATTAAAATTTGCCATTTTGGGCAAGGGCGGTTTTTGCCTATTATATGCCAAAGAGTTCTCTCAGCGTTGTCAGTGATTTTATGTCTCCGAGAGATGAGTTGTGCAGTTTGTAATAGTTCAGGATGATTTCGAGCAGTCGCGAGCGTTGCTCCCCAGAAAATTTGTATGCACGCATATTGGAGTAGTCTATTCTTGACAAGGTCATGAGAATGTTTGCTTCTTCTTGCTCGAGGTAATTGTTGTGGATTGGTCGCATCTTGGTGAAAATGCCGTTTTCCAAATCGAAGTAGCATCCCTTTTCGTATGTTTCAGTATCTGGCTCTATGCCGATAAATAATCCGAGATTATATAAAAAGCAGATATGGAAATTCGCATATCCCTCTTCGAGAGAGTCAAGCATCCTGATGCTACCTGCTATAAAGGAAAACAGCGGTGCATTTTCTTCCTGCTCCACAATAATGTGTGATAGAATTTCTGTAAGGAATAGGCAGATTGCCCCTTTTACAGGATTTGTGTGGATTGAAGGAAGAGGATCCAGACATCTTGCTTGCCTGATTCTATAAAGGTCACGTCCCGGCATTATGGTCGCTTCGATTTCCACCAGCGACAGTGGTTGAAAAAGAGCTCTGCGCATACTTGCTGTCTTTCCTGAATTTTGAGGCAGCAGGAACGATATTAGTCCGTATCTGTCAGTATATACCCTGACAATCGAATTTTTGTCATTATATTTATATGTTCGCAGGGCAATGCCCCTAATGCAGTCTTCCATAAAATGAGAAAAATTATTTTGATGTAAAGATACGGAAAAAATCCCGCATTTTTGCCTAAAAAGGGGTTAAATTCTTAAAATCTATTAAAATTGATACAAAAAATTGGCAAAGTATTTGCAGAATTAAAATTTATCTCTAACTTTGCACTCGCTTTCAGATAAGCACAAAAAACAGTGAAGGCCCATTCGTCTATCGGTTAGGACGCAAGATTTTCATTCTTGAAAGAGGAGTTC
>UQLZ01000068.1 GCA_900541935.1 uncultured Prevotellaceae bacterium
TGCAGTAGATAACTAACTAAATCGTAACCTATTACTATCAGAGCAATTAACCTACGCTCATTTCCAATAAATTACACTCTTTTCGTAACTTCGCTTCGCAAATATTTGAATTAGCGGATTTTTGAAGCAGATTATTTCCCTGATTTAATAGTTGCAGCAATTGTATGAAATTAACAAAATAAATAGTTTTCCGATGAGAGATTTTATTATTCTAAGTAGGGTGTTTGTTCTAATGGCATTTCTGGCGGTTGGAGCGTTGTCATGCAGTGAAGAGTCGATTGAACCGACGGCTAATCCAGGTAAGATTACCGCAGAGGTTTCTGAGATTGACCTTTATGCAATGAAAGGGCAGTTTGAGTTTGCCGTTGTGGAAGAAAATAAGGATGTTGCTCTTGATGTCAGCAAGTTTGTTTATAGTGATATGAATATCTCCTATGAAGGAGAAAAGGCAAATGTTTTGCCTTTTGTCAAGAAAACGTCGGTTGATTATGAAGGGAAGACATTGCTGGTATTTGAATATGATTTTTCTGGATGCTCGTATGCAGAAGGTTCCTTCGTGGTGGGTTACGCGGGAACAGAAACAACTATAAGATTGAATATCAGATGTCAAGATATATTTAAAATGCAAAAAGCTCCTATTCTTCCTGATGTAAAAGGTAAGATATATGCAGAAAAGCGAAATGGTGATTTTACTTTGCCAGATGGCTTGTTTGAGAGTTTGTGCGTCAAAGGAGGATTTTGTGAATTTGAAGAACATTTAGGAGAACTCGATTTTAAGAATGCCGTGGATGGCTTTTTTAAAGTCTCTCTGAATGAAAAATTCGCATTTGCCGATTCCGAAGTTGCTCAAGGTTATGCAGAATTGAGATTTGGGCAAGTAATTGCTTCTGAAGAATCTTCAAATGTTCCTTTGTACAGGCAATATGTTGTAGATAATGTAAGGATTTATCCTTCAGAATTTGACAAAGAGTGCATCATTCCAGCGAATGAGCCGCTGCATAGTTGGGATATCAGTAAAGTTGCAGAGGCCTTAGGTATTGAAAAGAAAGCGGATGGATTCCCTGCTGTCTCTGCGAATACAATAAATGGGTATATTGCCAAAGGCGAAGGCTTTGATGCTCTTGTTGAATTGCGTAAATTCAGCAAATCTCTATTTCTTTCTACAGGAGTTGGTTATAATACTGAACCAGACCCGGAAACAGGAGAACTTGTTCAAAAAGAGTGCCCAATAGTAACATTGAGAGGAATAAGTTCTTTGGAGCCAGGTCGCTATAATTTTGTGGTTAGAGCGAAGAAATTTATCGATGCAGATGATGATAAATATGTTGATATTGTATTTCCATTTATAAAAGAATAAGATAATAATGAAGACTTTAAGATTGCTTTCAGCATTTATTGCTGTGTTTCTGGGAGTGAGTTTTGCTTCCTGTGGAGATGATGAGCCGGAAACTCCACCAGTTGACAATAACCTTACAGTTAACTATAAGGTTACAATAACTCCTACTGAAGATGAGTTAAAACTTTGTGACCTTACTTTTACTTACATTAATGGAGAGGGCAAAACTATGTCAGAGCCCGTTGCTGGAAATTTTGAAAAGTTGATGTCCTATACAAAGTTCCCTTGTCAAGGAGGCTTTGTTTTGTCACGGGTAAAGAAGAATGGAGCCGTTGTTGGTGAAAAAGCAAAAATGGGAGTAGAGTATAAGATTACTCGAGTTGTCTTTAACAGTAGTGATGAGTTGCTCCAGACAAAAACCTGGTTGCATAATACATATATGACAATTGGTGGCGATAAGTTTGACGATTATGTGGTTAAAAATCAAAATATTGTTACCAGAAGTTTTTCTATGGCTGTTGAAAACGGAAACGTAATTTTTACAGAAAAGTAAGAAATATAAAATTCAAAATCAGATACGGAGTGTCAAAAGTTGAAATTTAGACACTCCGTATTTTTGTTTTATTGTTCCGCTAAGGCATTATTCTTTTTGCATTTCTTGGTATCTCTCGAGTTGGTCGGGTATCATCGCTCCTGTTTTTTTGGCAGATGCAAGGGCGAATGCAATTACCATAACAGCACCTGCTTTGTCTTTGTCTAATTTTGATAAGTAGTCTTGCTTTTGTTCCTTGGTCATGCCTTTTGTTTGTTCTGCTTGGATTTCTGCCTGCTTAAGCAGAAATTCTACATCTTATTCTGTAATTTCCTTTTTGTTTGCATCTGTCATCACTTTGAGACGGTCAATGTCGAAATCAGTGTCTTTTGCAGTCGTGGCTACTTATTCTTGAGTTTTTTCAGAGTTTGCTTTCTCTCCGCTGCATGATGAAAATGCAACAACTTCCAGTGCGAGAGTTAATAATAATAGAAGTCTTCTCATAATTTGAATATTTTTAATTGTGTGTACTGCAAAATTATTTGATTGGCACATTCGTCTTGGTTCAAATCGTAATAAATATCACTCAAAAGATAAAAAGAAAAGCTTTTACCTTTTGAGTGATGTTTTATGTATAGAGTAATTTGACTTCCCTGTTATGCGAGTTTTTCTAAGCCTCCAGTTTCAAGAATGAAGTGGTAATACTGTCTCTTACGGCTTCGTGGTGAAATTTAAATCCGCATTTTTCCATAACTCTTTTAGATCGTACGTTGAAATTATAATGGCTGCCCCAGATTGTATGGATATTTAGTATTTTGAAAGCATGAGCAACGATTGCTTTTGTTGCCTCAGTTGTAATTCCTTTACCCCAAAATGGTTTGCCTAACCAGAATCCAATTTCAGCCTCGCCTTCTGGCAATTTGTCAAAAGTATCGTCACCGAACATGAGTCCAACGCACCCGATAGGTTGCTCAGTCCCTTTTAGAACTATTGCGTAAATCTTTGGCTTTGAGAAGACTGTCTTAATGATTTCTTTACTTTCGTCTATGGATTCGTGTGGAGCCCAACCGGCGTTTTCTCCTATTTCAGGGTCTTTTGCATACTTGTAAAGAGCCGTTGCATCAGCAATATTCCAAGGTCGCAAGATTAGTCTTTCGGTTTGAATTTTTAGCATGATCTAAATAATTATTTTGTATTGAAGAGTTCTGTGGAGAGGTATCTTTCTCCAGTATCAGGTAGAACGACTACTATCATCTTTCCATTATTTTCGTCGCGTTGTGCAACTTTGATAGCGGCAGCAAGTGCTGCTCCTGAAGATATTCCTGCGAGGATGCCTTCTGTCTTTGCAAGTTCCCTTGCGGTTTCCATTGCTTCGTCGTTGGTTATGTCAATAATCTCGTCAACAATGTCATGGTCATAGTTTTTTGGAATAAAACCGGCTCCGATGCCTTGTATTTTGTGTGGACCAGCCTTACCTCCCTGGAGAACTGGTGAGGCAGAAGGCTCTACGGCAACCGCTTTTATCTTTTCGTTATGTTGCTTCAATTTTCTTGCAGTACCGCTAAGCGTCCCTCCTGTTCCTACGGAAGCAACGAAAATATCTATTTTGCCGTCTGTATCTTTCCATATTTCTTCGGCTGTAGCCAATTCATGGGCAAGGGGATTGCTTGGATTATTGAATTGTTGAGGCATGAAAGAGCCTTCTATGTCCTTTAGTAGTTCGTTAGCCTTTTCGATGGCTCCCTTCATGCCTTCGGAACCTGGAGTGAGGATTAGTTTTGCTCCTAATGCTTTAAGAAGGTTTCTGCGTTCAATGCTCATCGTTTCCGGCATAGTTAGAATAAGTTTGTAACCTTTGACCGAAGACACCCATGCAAGTCCCACGCCAGTATTGCCGCTGGTAGGCTCTATTATTGTTGCGCCTGGCTTTAGCAATCCGTCACGCTCGGCTGTCTCAATCATTTTAAATGCTATGCGGTCTTTTGCACTGCCTCCCGGGTTGAATGATTCGAGTTTTGCTACAAGGTGGGCTTTGAATCCATTTTCTTTACGTAGTGCATTCAGCTCTACCAAAGGAGTGTTGCCAATGAGTTCCGTCAAATTGTTGTATATCCTTCCCATAATTTCTTTTTTTGTAAAGTTACTATTTATGTGAGGTTTTTCAAATTTTATTTATATAAAATAGGATGTCAGAAAGTCAAAAGAGGTAAAAAAGGTAATTTTCCTTTTATTAAAGGCCTATTTGCATTATCTTCGCAAAAAAATAGACTATGAGCGAAATATTCAATATTACCTTCCCGATAACAGATCCGACGTGGATATTTTTCCTTGTCCTGTGTATTATTCTTTTTGCACCGCTTTTGCTTGGCAAACTCAATATTCCGCACATTATTGGGTTGATTCTTGCGGGTGTTATCATAGGCGAGCATGGTTTTCACCTGCTTGAGCGCGACAGCAGTTTTGCTCTGTTTGGCAATGTCGGGCTTTACTATATAATGTTCCTTGCGGGTCTGGAAATGGATATGGAAAACTTCAAGTCTATCAGAGGAAAGGCAATAGCCTTCGGTATTATAGGTTTTATTGTGCCTATGGTAATGGGCTATTTTGCCAATGTGTGGCTTCTTGGTTATACTGCTTTGCCTGCGTTGCTTATAGCGGCAATGTATGCTTCACATACTTTGGTTTCATATCCTATAGTTGCGCGTTATGGAGTTTCCCGCCACCGTAGTGTCAGTGTGTCGGTTGGGGCTACTGCCATTACCGACAGTTTGACGCTCTTTGTCCTTGCTATTGTCAGCGGTCAGTATAAGGGTGATGAGCCAGGTTCGCTTTCGTGGCTGTGGCTTATTGCTCGAGTTGCCGTCCTCGGCGGGCTGATAATCTATTTTTTTCCAAGGTTAGGCCGCTGGTTTTTTAGAAAATACAGCAATGGCGTAGTTCAGTTCATCTTCGTTCTTGCCCTCGTTTTCCTTTCAGCAGGATTGATGAAGTGGGTGGGTATGGAAGGTATATTGGGTGCGTTTCTCGCTGGCTTGGTGCTGAACCGCCTGATACCGCATGTTTCACCTCTAATGCACAATATTGAGTTTGTTGGAAATGCGCTCTTTGTCCCGTATTTCCTTATTGGTGTTGGGATGCTTATAAATGTGAGGGTGTTTTTCGGCAGTTTGAGTGCTCTTGAGGTTGCAGGTATAATGATAGCCATGTCTCTTATTACAAAGTGGCTTGCTGCATGGATAACGCAAAAACTATGCAGAATGACTAAGATAGAGAGACAGATAATGCTCGGTTTGAGTACAGCCAGGGCTGCTGCAACGCTGGCAGTCGTTCTCGTTGGTTACAATATTATCCTCCCCGACGGGTCGCACCTATTGGGTGAAGAAATCCTGAATGGAGCAATTGCTTTGATTCTGGTTACTTGTATAGTTAGTTCTTTTGTGACTGAGCGTGCGGCGAATGTGCTCGCAACAGATGAGTCGTCGTTGCAGAATGACAGTGTTGATAAAGAAAAGGAGAAAATTATGGTTGCGGTTGACAATAAAGAAACGGCAGAAACGCTTGTTGACCTTGCATTGCTTATCCGTAATCCGAAATTGACTGATAATCTCTTTGCTTTGAATGTTGTCAACGACAGTGATGGCAATAGTGGTAGAACACGTTACAGCAAGCAGATTCTTTCAGAAGTGGAAAAGGTTGCCACCTCTGCCGGAGTGTCGATAAAGTCAATGAGCAGGTATGGTATCAACGTTGCTTCAGGCATTATCCATACACAGAAAGAGCAAGAGGCGACGCAGTTGATTATAGGTTTGCACAGAAAGGCGAATATTATAGATTCTTTTCTCGGGTGGCTTACCGAGACACTGCTAAGTGAGATTAACCGCGAAGTTCTTGTCGTTAAGATGCTTATGCCTTTCAATACGATAAGGAGAATAGTTGTTGCCGTTCCTCCAAAGGCTGAGTATGAGGCGGGTTTTACAAAGTGGATTGGACATCTTGCAAAGATGAGCAGTGCGTTAGGTTGCCGCATTTATTTTCATGCTACGGCAGAAACCATGGCTTACATAGAAAGGGTAGTATATACTCTCCCGCTAAAGGATAAGGCTAAGTTTAACCTTATGGAAAGTTGGGATGACTTCATGATGCTTTCCGCTGCTGTCAATTATGACCATTTGCTTGTTGTTGTAAGTGCTCGCCGTGGCTCAATTTCTTATAATAAGTCTCTTGATAACCTTCCGGCGCAGTTGTCGAAGTACTTTGCTAACAACAGCCTCATTCTTCTTTATCCTGACCAGTTCGGCGAGCATACTGCACTACAAGCGTTTGCAGATCCTATGTCAGGGCACATAAGTCCTGTGTCTTGGACTTCTTATTTCAAGCACAACTATTTGGTAGCGTTGCGGTGGTTGCGGACAAGATTCAAGTAATTACTTGTAATTGTCAGCTATACTGTAGATTGATTCGAATATTTCTTTATCTGTGTCACTGAGTATTATGTCACGGCGAGCCATCATGCGTTTGGCGATGTCGAAGAATTTAGCGACAGATACATCGGTGTATCCTGCTGCTCCACCTTCGAGAAATGAGGCGACAAAATTTCTCGGGAAACCGGAACCGTGGATATTTACGCCAACTCCAATGACCGTTGCAGTGTTAAGCATACAGTTTATGCCTATTTTTGAGTGGTCGCCAAGTATAAGCCCGCAGAATTGCAAGCCAGTCTTTAGGAAGCGGTGGGTGCGGTAGTTCCACAACTTGATTTCCGTATAGTCGTTTTTAAGATTAGAAGCATTCGTGCCGGCTCCGATATTGCACCATTCGCCAACCACTGCATTGCCGAGGAAGCCGTCGTGTGCCTTGTTGCTGTAGCCGAACATAACCACGTTATTCAGTTCACCGCCAACTTTGCAGTACGGGCCGAGAGTTGTTGCACCGTAGATTTTAGCACCCATATTCACTTGAGAGTGCTCGCATGCGGCAAAGCAGCCGCGGATGCATGCTCCCTCCATGATAATTGCGTCTTTACCAATATATATAGGACCTGAATTTGTATTTAGAAATGCACCTTCTACTGAAGCCCCTTCTTCTATGAATATCAAAGGCGTACCATCACGTTCGGTATCTCCGACAATAGTGCAGGTCTTTGAAATAGGCTGAGACTTTCGCCCGGCAGTTATTTCCTTGTAGTCAGCGATAATTTCTTCCTCATTCAAAAGGAAAATGTCGTAAAGCATTTTAATCATTCGTGGCTCTTCAATTTCTTTTTTTGTGTCAAATCTGCCAGCCTCAAAATCTTCTTCAGTACCGCGAAACGCTATTATCCTTTCTCCTGAAAATAAAGCACAGCCATACTCTATCGAGCGAATAGTTTCAGCAAGAGCCTTTGAGGGAATAACATTTGATGCAATAAACATATTGTCGTCAGTTATGGTTTTGGTAAATTTGATAGACAGATAGTCAGCCGGCTTGTATGATATATTGTCATGTGCCAGGTATAGGCTCCATTTTTCCCTGATAGTCATTATTCCTATGCGAATATCAGCAATAGGGCGGGTAAAAGAGAGAGGCAGCAAATCAGTCCAGTTGCCTTTCTCGTCAAATAAAATTACGTTCATAATTATAATGTGTCGAAAATTTTTTGTAAAAGTAGTTAGTTTTGTCATATTAGGCAAGATTAAGCGTTCAAAAGCGAAGAGTATTATTCCGTAAGTTTTTCCAAGGCTGGCAAATTATGTTGAAATATTAAACAAAGTAAGAAGTAATAAAATGCAAATGTTAAATATATATAAAATGATATATTTTTAGAGTTAAAAATATGTTTTTCAGCATATAAAAGTTTGGTATATATATAATAAGTACGTAACTTTGCAACGCTTTTTTGAGCACGAAGTAGCCTTCTCGCGTTCAAGCAGTTGTGATATACGGCAAGGAGAGGGGAATAGGCTGCAACGAAGAAACAAAATTTTAGAGATAAATCATATAATTACAAACAAAAAGAACTAAGATGCCTACAATTTCGCAATTAGTAAGAAAAGGACGTGAGACATTGCAGTACAAGAGCAAGTCACCAGCGTTGGACGGTTGTCCACAGCGCCGTGGTGTTTGCGTGCGTGTTTACACAACAACTCCAAAGAAACCGAATTCAGCAATGCGTAAAGTTGCTCGTGTTAGATTGACAAACGGTAAAGAGGTTAACTCTTATATCCCAGGCGAAGGTCATAACTTGCAAGAGCACTCAATCGTAATGGTACGCGGTGGTCGTGTAAAAGACCTTCCAGGTGTACGTTACCACATCGTAAGAGGTACTTTGGATACAGCAGGTGTAGCAGGTCGTACACAACGTCGTTCTAAGTACGGTGCAAAGCGTCCAAAAGCGGGAGCTGCCGCAAAAGGTAAAAAGTAATAATACCTTAAAACAGCAGAGATAAACAAAACAAGTTTCAATTGTTTTTTGTTTATTGGATTGAAATATTCGGCGGAGTAAATGGCGTTAGAGAACGCTGTTGAAGATGCTAAAAGCAACCAAACGAACAAAAACGAATTTTACAGAAATGAGAAAGGCTAAACCAAAAAAAAGAATCGTGTTGCCAGATCCGGTTTTCGGCGACACTCGTGTATCTAAATTTGTTAACCACTTGATGTATGACGGTAAGAAGAATACCGCTTACACTATCTTCTATTCAGCATTGGAGACTGTGAAGACAAAAATGCCTAACGAAGAAAAAACAGCGCTTGATATCTGGAAAAAAGCGTTGGAAAACATTACTCCTCAAGTTGAGGTTAAATCTCGTCGCGTGGGTGGTGCTACATTTCAAGTTCCTACAGAAATCCGCCCAGACCGCAAGGAATCTATTTCAATGAAAAATCTAATCAACTTCGCTCGCAAGCGTGGTGGCAAGACTATGAGCGACAAACTCGCTGCAGAAATTGTTGACGCTTTCAATGAAACAGGCGGAGCATTCAAACGTAAAGAAGACATGCACCGCATGGCTGAGGCTAACCGTGCATTTGCTCACTTTAGATTTTAATTTGAAAATATCTACGTAAATGGCTAATATAGACGATAAACTTTCTTTGACAAGAAACATCGGTATCATGGCTCACATTGATGCCGGTAAAACAACTACTTCAGAACGTATCCTTTTCTATACAGGTTTGACTCATAAAATCGGTGAAACTCACGATGGTACAGCAACTATGGACTGGATGGCTCAAGAGCAAGAACGTGGTATCACTATTACTTCAGCTGCTACTACAGCATTCTGGAAGTATCAAGACCAAAAGTACAAAATCAACTTGATTGACACTCCGGGACACGTTGACTTTACTGTTGAGGTTGAACGTTCACTCCGCGTGTTGGACGGTGCCGTTGCTACTTTCTGTGCTGTTGGTGGCGTTGAACCACAGTCAGAAACTGTATGGCGTCAGGCTGACAAGTACAACGTTCCAAGAATTGGTTACGTTAACAAAATGGACCGTTCTGGTGCTAACTTCCTTGAAGTAGTTCGTCAAGTGCGTGAAGTGTTGGGTGCTAATCCAGTTGCTATCCAATTGCCTATCGGTGCTGAAGAAACTTTCAAGGGTCTTGTTGACCTTATCACTATGAAGGCTTACTTCTGGCATGATGAGACTATGGGTGCTGACTACTCTGCAGAAGAGATACCGGCAACTATGGTTGACGAATGTGTTGCTATGCGTGACAAAATGCTTGAAGCAATCGCAGAATACGACGATGACTTCATGATGAAATATTTCGATGATCCTTCAACTATCACAGAAGACGAAATCCGCAAGGTTATCCGTAAGGCTACTTTGGCTATGGGTATCGTTCCTATGCTTTGTGGTTCTTCTTTCAAGAACAAAGGCGTTCAGTGTCTTCTTGATGACGTTTGTGCTTTCTTGCCTAGCCCATTGGATGCAGGTGAAGTTGTTGGTCACGCTTATAATGACCCTGATAAAGAAGAGCGTCGAA
>UQLZ01000069.1 GCA_900541935.1 uncultured Prevotellaceae bacterium
CCACCGCTTATGTCCTTTCCCAATGAGGTAAGAGCCTGCTTAAATTCGCTGGCATTCATCACCTCATATTTCTTCTGGATGGTAGATATTGTGATATCACCATTGTAGGTAATCGTAGGTCTCTGACCAGCACGTCCCTTCTTGGTTGTGATGATGATGACACCATTAGAAGCACGAGAACCGTAGATGGCTGTAGCCGAAGCGTCCTTTAATACAGTGAAGCTTTCGATATCATTAGGGTTAATCATCGCCAAGATGTTACTTGCACCCTTCAGATTGTTATTGTCAATAGCCAAACCATCGATAACATAGAGAGGGTCGTTAGAAGCTTTCAGAGAGGCACCACCACGGATACGAATCTGTGCTCCAGCACCTGGCTGACCACCGGCAGTCTGTACATCCACACCGGCAATCTTACCTACCAACATATCAGAGGCACTGCTTGTGATACCTTTTGACATCTCGTCAGGCTTAATGGCTGTGACAGAACCAGTCAAGTCGTTTTTCTTAGCACGACCATAACCGATGACAACGACTTCGTTCAATGACTTGGAATCATCGACCATCGTGATAATCATGTTCTTGCTTGCTTGTACTGTCTTTGGGGTCATACCCAAATAAGTAAAGGTTAGCTTAGTACCGGGAGCTGCGTCGACTGTGAAGTTACCATCCATGTCGGTAATGCCCACAGCCTTACCGTTGACTGTAATGGTAGCACCCATGACAGGCTCACCAGAAGCATCTTTCACTTGTCCCTTAATGGCATTTGACTGCGCAAAGGAACTTGCTGTCAGGAGAAGACCACCTGCGAGGGTCAACATCCTAAGAGGCAATTTAATTTTTACCTGCTTCATCATTCTGTTTAATTTTTAGTTAATATATGCATGTTGTTGTTAGTCGGTTTTTATTCCACGCTTATTTCCCTTTAGCCGTTAGTCATAAGTCCGCTCGGTTAAAAAATATTATAAGGTGGTATAGCTCATCTCATCATTTTGTTTGATCTTTAAGTTTATATGAATAATCTTGCTTAGTTATATCCTGCACTTAAAATAAAGTTATAACCTTTTGTGGCGTTCTGGATAAGTTTTGGCTTTTAGTTAGTGTTGTTAGCTATTAACTTTCAATATCCAGTCGGTCGTTAGGTCTCTACATTATTATAAGGTAGGAATGGTATTTTTTGTACCATTTTAACTTTCTGTATGCAAATGTAACTCCTTTTGCGCTTACTTGTACTTTTTTTAGAGTTAAAAACAGCATTCTTATTGTGCAAACGTTTGCATGATATTTGCCTTAGGTACATCTTTAGGTACTTTAACAGAAAGGTTTAAAACAGCTCCATTTTTATGGAAATATAGTAACAGAACTTTCGCATGTGATTCAAGAACGGGATGAAGGAGCTGGAACCCATATAAGCAGCACGCCCTGAAGGGTAGGGTGTTCAAAATTCGAATCAAAAATCCGGTATAAAAAATGGTGTTATTTCGGTGCAGCTAAGTTACTGATTTTTAACACTTTAATATACGAAATAGTTCTTTGAAAATTTGCATAACTCACTGATTTTCAGTATCTTTGCAAGTAAAAATTAATACATAAGATATGGAAAAATCAACCAAAGATACAGAGCTTGAAAAGCTTCAAAAGCGTGTCGAAAAACTAGTGAAGGCAAATAAGTCTCTAAAAAAGGACAAACGTAATCTTAAAAGAAGACTGACTACCTCTCAGAATAAGTCCAATAAGTATCGTTCCGAACTTAAAAAAAAAGAAAAGCCGAACGTAGGATTGGACAAGGAGTCCTTCGAACAAATAATGAGTCTATTAGACGACATCATTATTCATCCTTAATGGTTGCTTTGAGTACTGCTTTTTATGCTCGTCTTTCTATAGGCTCACGTCAGATTGTTGAAATATTCAATATCCTGAATGAGTTTATGGGCAATATTTTCGGTGAAGTACCTGCTTATACGACAATTGGCTACTGGGCACAAGAGTTGGGGCTTAGTGTCTATAAGGAATCGTGTACCCTTTTCAAGGGTAAGCGTTATGCCTTGATTGTCGATGAAAGCATGATGATAGGCAGTGAGAAAATGCTGCTTACGCTTGCTGTTGCGGCAGATAATATAGGAATGGCCATCACAGAAAAAAACATAACCATTGTAGACATCTCAATAGCTAAGAGCTGGAATGGAAAATCCATTCAGGGAGTATTGGAAAAAGTCGCTGATAAAATTGGGCATGAGCCAGAATATGTAATCAGCGACAATGGCTCCTGTATATGTAAGGCCATTAGAGATGCTGGTTATAAACATCACCATGATATTAGTCATACTCTTGGCATGTTCCTCGAAAGAGTTTACAAGAATGATACTGATTTTCAGGAGCTTTCAAGTAATGTTCAGATAGCACGTCTTAAATATAACATGCAAGATGTTGCTTATGTGCAACCTCCATCGCAACGAAGTATTGCACGTTTTATGAACATGTCAAAATGGATTGACTGGATAAGCAGGATGCAGTATGTATATCATACACTGCAAAAGGATATAAAGAGCATATATGCTTTTATTCCGCAAAATGCTTCTCTGGTTGATGAGTTGGCCGAAACTATGGACTGTATAACGAAGATAGAAAAAGACATCAAAAACAACGGGTGGTCGCAAGACTCTGTTGCCCGTTGCAAAAAACTCGTGACAGAAAGCTTGATCTTGAGGCATGAGCGACAGCGAAAAGTTGGCTCTTATATCTTGGGATATTTAGAACGTGAGCTCTCTCTCTTAAATGAAGGAGATGTACACAATGCAAGTTCTGACCCAATAGAATCAACATTTGGAGTGACTAAGGACAGAATGTCTAACGACAAACTTACCGGTGTTACCCCAATGATTCTTATAATGCCTCTGCGCATAGCCTTGGCTGACAAAAACAGGCGAGTTGGTTTTGATTTTAAAGAACGTTTGGAGGAAGGAAGACATCGGCACATTAAAGAATGGACTAATGCAAACCTCTCTCCAAATTTGGCAGTGAAACGCATCAATACCATAGGTAAAAAATGCGTCGGATTTTAAACGAATTTTGAACACCCTACCTGTAAGGGCAAAAGCTTTATTAATTGCCAGGAGTTTTAAAGCTTTAGTGCCTTGTCAAATCTTTTGGTCGTTCCAAGTTTATACATTATTCACCTAAAATAGAGTTAAACATTTCGTCGACGGAATTCCAGTGGGTAACTCTGCCTTTTGCCTTGTCCTCTTCGGCTAATTCCAGTCCTGTCTTCTTTGGCTTCAAAACAGAAATAGAGCTAACACCATTCAACATTTTAATGGCGTTTTTCAACTTTGTCAACATAGTAGGGTCGGAAACTGTTACTAAAAGCTGAGGATTATTTATAACTGAAGTATCCATATTTAATCCTTATTTTAAAATTAATTGATTTTCATCAGCAAAATTACGTTTTAATTCTGAAACTACCAAGCAAAAACATAGAAAAATGATAGATTGTCATCAAGAATCCTATTTAATTCTCACGCCCTGAACCCAAAGTTACCGGCGCATAGCTGAATTGAAAATCGCTGGCTTCACTCCTCCCACTTTGTCCAGTATGCAAAGCACTCGTCATGCGAATCATCAAGGAGCTCGGACAGGCGGATGTCGGGGAGGGCGATTTGCAGGCATTCGTCCGAACAAAAGGTTCTGATATCATCCACAAGCCAGCCCTCGTCCATCAGGCGATGGCAATGCTCGCACACTCGCACATTGTCGAGCCCGTGTTCGGCAATGATGTCGTCCAAACACCCCAGCAAACCAAGTTCCTCCACCATTCTGAGGGCGATTTGCCTCTCGTGCTCACTTCGCAAGAAAAGCGAGGACACGATTTTCCAATATCTGTTGCTGTAAGAGCGAAGCACCTCGGCTTCGGAGTAAGTATTTGTCTCCCCGTCCCAGGTGAGGCGAAAGTATTTCTCCCCGTCAGCCTTCATCCCGAAAAGAGCAGAAGCAAGGCTTCCGTCCTGATAATCTACCACTTCCACCTCTTCGTTCGGGAACCGCTTAAGCAGCGAAACCAGTTCCTTTGTATTCATCCATTTCATGTGACCGTACATTTATTGTCGATGCAAAGGTTGTCAATCCTGCCCAAACTACCAAAAAGTTTAGATCGAAATAGAAATTCTTAACTCGTTTTAGATCAAAAGCAGAAGAAAACGACCGACTGAAAGGCGATTTGCGGACAAATCTGTTTGGTGGCAGGGACGGAAAATACAAAAAATAAGTTAAAGAAAGTAATAAAGACGATAATTTGAAAAAGAAATATTACTTTTGCTTTAATTAAACTAAAAATGAAATGAATTCAAAAGCAAAACCTTTCATCAAATGGGTTGGCGGCAAAGGCCAGCTCATTGAACAACTGGAAATGAAACTTCCAGCTGACTTTGATAATTGGGACGATGCGACTTACATAGAACCATTCGTAGGCGGTGGGGCTATGCTGTTCTATATGCTGCAAAAGCATCCAAATATCAAACGAGCTGTAATCAATGATATTAATTCAGACTTGATTACTTGTTACCGAACAGTACGTGACAAAGTTGAAGAGTTGATACCTGCATTGCAAGAAATTCAAGCACAATATTACGCTTTGCAAGATATGGATGCCAAGCGTGAAATGTTTATGGCTGTACGCCAACGTTACAACGAGAAGAATCTTGACCCTATAGAAAATACTGCAAAGTTCTTCTTTTTGAACCGCACTTGCTTCAATGGATTGTATCGGGTGAATAAGAAAGGTTTGTTTAATGTACCATGCGGAAAGTACATACAGCCACAGATTTGTGATGAAGATACTCTTAGAGCAGATAGTAATTTGCTGAAACGTGTAGAAATCTTGGAGGGAGATTTCGAGAACACATTGAATTATGCACAAGGTGAAACTTTATTTTATTTTGACCCTCCTTATCGTCCACTTAGTGACACTTCAAGTTTCAACGACTACACAAAAGAAGCATTTAATGATGAATCACAAATTAGGTTAAAGGAGTTTTGCGACCAAGTGGTTGAAGAAGGTTATAGTTTTATGCTCAGCAATTCTGATTGCAAAGGGAAAAATGAAGCAGACAATTTCTTCGATGTATTATATGCAGATTATTATATTGACAGAGTAATGGCTTCTCGTAATGTAAATGCAAACGGAGCAAAACGAGGAAAAATTTCAGAGATACTTGTGCGTAACTATAAGAATAGAGAACAGAATAGAACATATAACATTACTAATTCCACATGTTTTGTGGCTGAAGAAATACCATCTTATGAAAAAAAACTTTAATGAATTCATGTCTCAATTGAAGGAGACAAATGCAACTCTTGATTTTTATACAGATTTCAATAAAATACGTCGTAATGTGCAAAACATAGAAATCAGCTTGAATATGCTGAACTTCTTGTTGGGCAAGGATGATTTGTACTCGGCTGTGAAAGCACTTTGGGATAGAGATCCAAAGGTTTTCAACGTACTTGACATACTTATTGCCACAAGGAGAGAGGGTAAGAAAAAGTTCATAGATGTTGATGGAGAGATAAAATTGATAAAAGTTTTGTTCACATCTGTCGATGGAATAATGAAATTTTTCAATGAAACAGGTCTCGCCGATTTCTTTAAGAATAAGGATGTACATGATTTGGTTGATTATGTTTTTGGAGTTGAAGCCGGTCTTGATACACATGCGAGAAAGAACAGAAGTGGAGATGCTACAGAATCATTATTGCATAGAATTTTGCAAACAAATGGCATTCCTCATGGTATCGAGGTTTATTCCACAGAATACGATGAACTAAGAGAAGTTTTGGGAACAGACAAGAAGCGTTTTGATTTTGTTGTAAAGACACAATCAAAAACATTCTTGATAGAAGTGAATTTTTATAATGATAGAGGTTCTAAACTGAACGAAGTCGCTCGCGCCTACAGAGAATTATCAGCTGCAATAAAAAATGTTGATGGTTTTGAATTCGTGTGGATAACAGACGGAAAAGGATGGAACTCTGCAAAATCAAAGTTAGAAGAAGCGTATTATGAAATTCCAAGGGTTTATAATTTCACTACACTTCCAGAGTTTATTGCAGAAATAAAAAAAGATTTATAAACGTGATACGCTCATACTATCGGTCTTTAGTCAATGATTTTCTCCTCGCCCATGGCGATTGTTTCAAACTTCTCGAAGAGTTTGATTTCAAGTTTGACATGATATTTGCCGACCCTCCTTATTTCCTCTCCAACGGTGGAATATCGTTGCAGAGTGGAAAGGTCGTGTGCGTAGATAAAGGCGATTGGGACAAAGGAAAGTCGCAAGAGGATATGATGGCATTCAACATGGAATGGCTGCGTTTGTGTCGGGACAAACTGAAAGACAACGGTACCATATGGATAAGCGGAACCTACCACAACATCTTTTCTGTGGCCAACTGCCTGACGAAACTCGGCTACAAGATTCTGAATGTGATTACATGGGAAAAGACGAATCCGCCTGTCAACATTTCATGTCGCTTTTTCAAATACTCGACAGAGTTTGTCATCTGGGCGAGAAAAGAGCAGAAAGTTCCACATAAGTTCAATTACGACTTGATGAAAGAGCTGAATGATGGCAAGCAGATGACTGATGTTTGGCGCTTGCCTGCCATCGGACGTTGGGAGAAGACCTGCGGCAAGCATCCCACGCAGAAGCCTTTGCGTCTCCTTGTTCGTATGATTCTTGCTTCCACCACCCCTGGCGACTGGATCTTGACCCATTCAGCGGCAGTTCTACGACTGGAATTGCTGCCAACCTGTGCGGACGAAGATTTGCAGGAATTGAACAGGAAGAAGAATTTTGCAGAATGAGCAAAGAGAGGCGCGAGGAAATGGAAAATATCGAAAACTACGGCAAGCTGATAAGCCATATAGAGGATTTGCAAAAGTTAGAAGGCTGCCCGGTGGCGAATGACGAAGCAGATGCTTCTGCGCAACTCCCTTTTTAGTTCAAGGGCAGAAGAAGAAAAGTCGGTTGTAAAGGCGATTTGGGGACTCCCCCCTGCGAAAGTTCTGCTAATCCTAAAACATCCAAGAAAGTGGAGTAAACAGGAATGTTTTTTTCTGTTAAAGATTGTCTTCCTCCTTTGTAATTATAAAAATAATGTTATTTTTGCATGAAAAACAACACAATAAATAACAATCTTCTTAAAATTAAATAAGAAATGAATATTAATTCAAAAAAGATGATAAAACAGGCTTTGGTGCAACTCTACGCATCACAGGCAGCTGTTTTTGTTGATAAGCTCTTTGCCTTTTTCTTTATTAGGCAAAAAATTGCGAAGACAAGTGCTCTGTTCATCACGTAAGGAAATTTGCTTTCTAAAAATCCTATCAGGTGCACCCTATTAATTCTGATACCTATTAGGCACATAAGAACCAGAACATTCACACATTAATAAATTAAAACCTAAATATGGAAAATTACGAACCTTTATCCGAATCAGAGTCAAAAATATTCAATATAAAAGAGATTCATAAAAGATATTGGAAAAAATTCTGCGATAGATTCTATAAAAATTTTCGTTTCCCTGAAGGCACGGATTGGGATTACGAAAAGAAATTTGAGTATTTCTGTAACAGTAAAATACAGGGTGATGAACATTCTAATTACGCCCAGAGGTTTCTTCAGGTCAATAGTGACGAATTAAAACAGCTGAAGGAGTGTTCTGAGGAGTTTTTGAAACAGAAAGATGGCTACGATATTGTGCCCGAGCTATTTATATTTGTCAGTAAAATGAAGCGTCTGTCCGCAAAACTCATGAATGATTCCAGAATTATCTCCCTGGTGTGTCCGTATAGAAGAGATGAAAGGATAGATTATACGAAGTATCTAATAACCGAGAAATCAAGTTTCCTACCGAAATCGAAAGATTGGCCGACTATCAGAGAAACCATCAAATCAGAAGCCTGCGACAAGATGCTTTGGGAAATGATGGACTCTGATTCCTATAGTCAATATACAAATGATATGATGATAACTGACGATTTCGAAGGTAATGTTATTCCATTCAATCCGACGGATGAGAATATAGCCTTTGTTGTAGATGAAATCTTCGAAAATCAAGTTTACTGGTATAATGAAAGCCTTAAAAGATACATGAGAGTCTGCCCCACGAAAGGCAAGGGTTCTGAAGGCAACGAATTGATGGCTCTGCTTTACAGGCTGTTTGTTTCCTATCGTGATTCCTTAAAGGATATCAAAGATATTCTGGACGAATCGCCTTCTCCGCTGAAATTAGTTGAACTGCAAAAAGAGCGCAATCATCAAATCCGTCACTTTGGATATAACGACTATGGTAAGCATTGGATGGCCTGTGTGACACATGAAAACGGAATACAAAACGTAGCAAAATACTTTATTCACCACCGTGATCATTTTACAGATTATAACGAACGTGATTTTTTCTATACCCTCGATAAGATTTGCATCATCGACGACATTCTCCAGGGTAATGCCGACAAATACGGACTGAACATAAGCTATCCGGACGACTGGATGAAACCAAGCAGAGAAGCAGCAGAAAATGAGAAAAAAACAAGCAAAGCTCAGCAGGTTGCAAAACAGAATATTATCCCCGTTTTCGTATATGAGAAAATAAAAAGTTTCCAAGAGGGTAAAACTAAGCCCAGAGATTTCATGTTGCCAGTGAGGGCAGCTGTTGAAGCTGGGCTTATGAGCCGGCTGACGTTTGAAGATTACGGCGCAACGGGACTAATGAATAATCAATGTGAATCAACGTATTATGATTACCTAAAAGAGGATAAAATCATTTATAAAATCAAAGAATATCAAAGAATACTGAAAGATTTCAAACAACTCAGCAACAACGATAAGTAATTATTTGTTGAAACTTTTTTTCTGTAAATATGGACTTTTCTGGACTCCAGAAAAGTCCAGATTTTTTTTTAGGAATACACAGAATGATGTGTTATCTTTGTGCTCGGATTTGGGATTGTACGAAATCTCATTTCCGAGTTTTTTATATTAACCTGAGCGGAGGCGAGGCACCTCACAAGTGATTAGTAGATGGCCATCGGTTAACCACGACTTCACTCGCAAACCGAATCAGGTATGAATACATATAAAAAAAATCCATCTACGGCTCTTGCCTTAGCCTATGGATACGTAACTAAACTTGGCTACACGCATGCAATGCTAATGAGAGCTAATGCGTGTGTGAATTATCCTACGCTGAGAAACATCAGGGACGGCAAACCATTGAAGAATGTGACAGAAAGATTCTATCTGAAGCTTTTTGTCGGATTGATAAATGACTACTACGTGAAAGAGATTGCTTGTGGAGGAAAACAAGCAACTCAACTGCTAATAGCCATGAAAAACATCCTTCTGACTTACTTGGAATAAGGGTAAGTGAAAAGATGAGGGGGTGTCCTTTCACCAAGCATTGCACAGCTGTTAGTTTAAGCCTAATTTTGCCCTCAGCTTCGGCAAGGTTGGGCTGCTAACTAATGAGCCTTAAAGGAAGGTGAGGCCTTGCATTCGTACATGATGAACATCTTTATTTCATTCCGCATCTGGAAATTTTCTGTCAACGTGAGTTTCAATGCTTCTTGCAGCAAAGCAACAGAGAAGAGTAATCCAAATTTCGCAAAAGGCTCAAGTACGGGCAGAAGTTCTTAGTTCATGGCAATGGACATAAGCATCACGCCCTGAACCAACGGTCACCGGCCGAAGGG
>UQLZ01000070.1 GCA_900541935.1 uncultured Prevotellaceae bacterium
TCTTTATCTTTTAATCCATCGCGTGTCATTTTTACTTCTATTGAAATTTCTTCATTTTTCAACAAAAAGTCCATACGATTGTTACCGCCTGCATATGAAGGCGTCCATTCTTCTGGTCGGACGTCCTCAAAATGTAATCGTAAAATAGCGTTTAATAAATCTTGAACATCGTATTCATCTTTAATCTCTAACGTAGGGCGTCCTGCATGCCTACGCTTTAATTGTCTTGCACATATATGAAATTTCTCAAATATTTTACTTAGAACTTTATCATAGTCCACTTCTGCTATTTTAGGATTTATCTCATGAAAAGCTTTTAATATTGCAATAAGTTGTTCGCATTCATTTTCATCGCACATATTTCTCTTGACCCAAAAATCAAATCTTTCAGTCTGAGGATGGTTCGGATACAATGATTGCAAAAACATCAAAGACTTTGCTCCCCATTCTGCATACCTTTACTATCTGCGATATAATCTCCAAAAGAAGTCCTTCTCACACTCATTAGGAATGATTCACCTTCTGTTATTAATTCTTTCAAATCCATATATAATTCATATTGTTATCTACAATCTCATAAGTAATTCAAGATACTGATTTATTTTGATTTTACCCCCTCCAATTTATACGAAACACACAATTAGAATATAATTGGGATTTTTTCGTTTGACTCTGGCTTATTAACTAGGAAATAAGCTACATATCGAGGACAAATGCTACCACTTTCTTGATTTATAACATGGTATATATGAAATGACATATATTTGCGCACAAACAATTAGCAAATATCACTATGAATCAGAAAAGTATAGAACATATAGCACTCTATTCCCTTGTATTGGTAAGTACTCTTGTTGTTGGCGTTTTAACTCGTCAGTTTGTTTTATCCAAAGGTGTTGACGATTTCAGTAGTATTGTCGCATTTTTTGCAACAGTAATTGTCTTGATGGCAATCTATGCCAGTTTACAGACAACTTTCAATCAGTTTCTACTACCACGCATAGAAGCTTTTCTATTGCGTTTCTCTGCTTTTCAAACAATGAAAAATCATAATGACACCGTTTCTACTCCGGAAGCACCTGCAATCAAAGATTCAAACCAAGCTACGCCTGATGTCATTGAATCTGCTCCTAACGCTGAAGAAACAATCTCTATACCTTCAGAATATGAAGTCATGCGAACCAACGCTATATCAAAAAAGAATCGCGCTATTCAAACCAAATTGGAAAAGGTCATTAGCTATACGAAGCAAACGATGGTTGCCTATATGAGTGAAGAAGATCTCACCCGTCTATGCACATACGTTGCAGAATATAGTACAGGCGATATCTTTTGTAAGGTATCGCCTGTAAAGGTTGATTCACAACTCAAAAGTATTGATATTATGCACTTTGGCTGGAATATCGGCAAGTTTTTTGGTATAAAGCGTGTTCATACAGCCACCTTTATCAAGAAAGTCTTTGCACATACTCTCCGCGATTTGGAGATTTCAACTATTGAGCGAAAAATGTCACATACAGAATCAAAGTGCATGATTAAGTTGGATGAGACGATTGGGTAACTATACTATGATTTTTTATCAAATAAAGAGAATTTTGATAAAAACTTATCTGATATATCAACAATATCTTGTTGATTGTTCTTGTAAGCTAGTTCCTTTATTTTCCTTATAGGATTTAACATTTCATCTTTTTTCTGTTTTTCGATTGAACTCATTGATGATATAAGTAAAACTAAGAATTGATTGATTTTTTTGCACAGTGTCACGAGACGAAGCATTTGCATTAACTCTTTCGGGTGATTCATCTCGTTAGCACATCGCCACCTCTCACTGATGTTCAATTTTGCACCATCTCTATAATGAGTATATAAATTTCTTTTGGTCGAATTAAAACCTGCAGTTAAGGCTTTGAGTTCATCTTCTATTTCGATGGACAATGGTATATATTTGAATTCTGGAACAGATTTAATTTTATTCCATATACTTTTTACTTTGTATTTTTCATTATAGCCATACAAATGAGACAGAGCACTAGTTTCAATTCTATAAGTTCGCATAAAACTGATGGAGCGTTCTGCATTACTACTTGCTTTTAGATAGGTATCCATAGAACAAACTAAATCATAATGCATAAAACTAACCTCCCATCGCAATTCTTCCAATGTTCGTATTTCCGTGAGTCTACTGTAATCAAATTGTTTATCTTTTAGATATCCAATAGCATTTTCACAAATTGAAAAAATCTTTTTATGTGATTCTATATTAACCCAAGCATTTGCCATTTGTTCTGTGATTATAATATCAAGTTCCCCCTTATTATGAAATGCCTCTGCCACTCTATCATTTAAAATATCTACAAGGGTAAGCTCTTCAACACTCTTTTTATAGGTACAATTCTTTTTATCAGGAGATAATTTCTCTGTAATTATTTGTAAAACAGGAGATATGTATTTAAGAATCTTATCATGTATTAATAATTGATTTCCAACTCTTTTTGCATAGACATCTTCATCATTCAAAGTCGTCAACATTGTATACATTGTATTTGGGTTATCATAATGAGCAGTTACGTTTCTCAATCTAATATCACATTGTTCTCCAAGTAATTTTACCTGTTGTAATATATCCTCAAGATCTTTAGAATCTTGATGCGATTTATTAAGATAAGTAATTAGCTCAGATATTACTCCTCCTTTATCTCTACCAACTAAGTATACAGATAATTCATATTGCGACAAGTTAATCATTTGCATATGAAAACGCTTTGTATATACATTTTCTGTTGATAACATATTTTTTATATCACTGCAAACTTCATATATGGCTGAAAGGCTACCGCTTAGTAATTCAAAAAGTAGTTGTAAATAATGCGTAATATGATGTTCAGAGAATTTTGATTTTATAAGTTCCGCATTTTGTAATAATTGTTCTGAATACGACATTGTCGATTTTGCATTATTTATCAAAACATCTATTGTCTCTCTACTTGCACTGTTTCTTGTCATATACACTTATATTTTATACTTAACCCTTTGACAAAATTACCTAAAACTTATCAGACTTAGAGTTTTACAACTCATATTTTATTCATTGCACATTTCACATTTACGAAAAACTACACTTATTCTTATTAATAACCACCAACTACTATAATTAGCAAAACTCTAAATAGCAAAAATCTATCTAATTATCAAATAATTATAATCTATAATCACCACCAAAAGTTATCTCACAGTTATATTCCGGTGATGTTTCCCACCATCAAAACACCAATTTCCTTTGCCAGCGAACAATTAAAAACGAGTACGTATGGCAAACGAACAAATCACTTTTGATAAGCTGCCGCAGGCGGTAGGTTATCTCACAGAACAGATGGAACAAATCCGGCAAATGGTGGCGGCACTGCAACCGCAGGCTTCTTCCGACAAGCATCGTCTTATTGAAATTGACGAAGCCTGTAAAATCACACGAAAGGCGAAGCCTACCATTTACACGCTTGCGCGTAAAGGACTGATTCCAGCTTACAAACGAGGTAAGAAACTCTACTTCTATGAAGATGAGCTGCTGCAATGGATTGAGTCCGGACGCAAGCAGATGCAGGCCATGTCACTTCAGGAACAGGCTGTGGAGATAGTACATGGAGCGAAACGCAAACCAAAGGGAGGTTATAACTTTTGATCTGCATGGCTATGGCAACCTCCAAATTAACAGCAGAAGGTATTATCGGCGAGGCTGTACGCATCGGAGCCAAGATGTCCGGCGGTGAGTTCCCGATAGAAGTCTTTCCTATCAAGATTCAGCGTATCATCAGCAGTTTGCACGATTGTCAGGGCTATCCCGTGGATTATGTTGCTGCGGCTATCCTTGCGGCCATTGCCGTGGGGATTGGCAACTCCCATCTAGTGCAGGTGAAACACAACTGGTTGGAAAGTCCCATTCTGTACATGGCATTGATTGGTCGCCCCGGAGCTAATAAGAGCCATCCGTTGAGTTTCGCTTTCCAGCCGTTTATTGAGCACGACTATTGTCAGAATCAGGAATATCAGAAACTGTATGCCGAGTATGAACGCACTATGTCCATGAGCAAAAAGGAACGCATGGAAGCCGGTTTGGATGAGTTTCCGCAGGCTCCCGTGCGTAGACGCTTTCTTGTTTCAGATATCACTCCCGAAGGATTGAGCCTGATACATGCCCAAAATCCCAGAGGACTCTGCCTTTGGTCGGACGAACTGTCTGCTTGGTTCAAGAATTTCAACCGCTATAATAACGGTTCGGAAGAACAGTTTTGGCTTTCGGCGTTCAATGCCAAACCCACGATTTCCGACCGCAAGAGTACGCAAAGTTCCATTTTTATCAGACGTCCCTATATCTCCGTTATCGGTACCATTCAAAAGAAGATTCTGGGCGAACTGGTCAAGGGCGAGCGTTCGAGTAACGGTTTTATTGACCGTATTCTTTTCGTGATGCCTGAATCTGTTTTGAAAAGCAGATGGAACGACCGGGAAACTCCTGAAGAGCTGGAAATCCAGTGGCGACAGATTATTGACAAGCTGATCGCACAAGATTGTCCGCATGACGAGAATAATGAGTTACAACCTCAATGCCTGCCATTCGATGACGATGCCAAGCAACGGCTTTACGGTTGGCAGCATGAAAATGCCCGCCAATGTGATATGGAAACCAATGATGCTTTGGTCGGTATTTACTGCAAACTGGAAATCTACATTATCCGGTTTTGTCTGATTATCCAACTTGCCCGATGGACTTGTGGAGAGTGCGACAAGCATACGATTGACCTTGAAAGTGTGAACCGTGCCATCCTGCTGGCCGAGTATTTTCGGACAACAGCCGTAAAAGTGCAGACTGCTGTCAGTCAGGAACAGTTGAGCGAATTGCACCGCAACATCTACCTAAACCTGCCTCAGAGGTTTACAACGGCAGAAGGTATCGGCATTGCTGAAAGCTACGGGATGAAAGAGCATGCTTTCAAGATGTTTCTAAAACGACACATCGGAACATTATTCAGAAAAGAGAATCATGGAGAATACAGTAAATAAACCTGTTACTATGCACATTTTCGCAACCGAGGGGTTTGTGAAGTTGCGAAAATGTGCATAGTAACATCCAAACAGAAAGAAAAATGAACTACAGATTCACATTAGAACCATACAAAGGTGTCAGCACCCGGCATACATGCCCGAACTGCCACCGCAAAAGTTGTTTTGCCAAATACATCGATACGGAAAAGCAAATCAGCTTTCCCGATTATGTAGGGCGATGCAACCATGAACAGAAGTGCGGCTACAACTATACGCCCAAAATGTACTTTGACGAAAACCCAACGGCCAAGGAGCGATTGAGCGAAGAGTTTGTACCGGTGTCAAGGCCACGCATCAGTCTTCCTACTGAACCTTCATTCATTGAGCCGGAAATCATGAGGCAGTCCCTAAAGTTGTATCACACGAACAAACTGTTTCAGTTCCTGAGTTTTCATTTCGGACAGGAGGTTACCGAAGAGTTGATGTTGCGCTACCATGTGGGAACCTCAAAGCATTGGCCGGGAGCTACTGTCTTCTGGCAAGTGGATATCTCCGGACGGGTACGCACCGGGAAAGTGATGCTCTACAATCCCGAAAACGGAAGACGGATTAAAGAGCCGCACAACTACATCACGTGGGTACATTCCCTATTGAAGAAAGAAAATTTCAACCTCCGGCAATGCCTGTTTGGTGAACATCTTTTGTCCTCCGACCAGCAGCGTCCGGTTGCCCTTGTGGAGAGTGAAAAAAGCGCTTTGATATCCAGTTTCTATCTGCCGCAATATCTATGGATTGCTTCGGGCGGAAAGAACGGAGCGTTCAATCGGGATGCCATGAGCGTATTGAGAAACCGACGTGTCCTGCTCTTCCCCGATCTGGGTGCGACCGACTATTGGAACAGTAAAATGGAGATGATCCGAAGCCTGGGAATAGAGGTTTCTCTCTTCGATTTTATGGAAAGAAATGCAACAAAAGAAGAACGTGATGCAGGTTATGACATCGCCGATTTTCTGCTGAGAGAAGAAACTAAGGAGGCTATTTTTAATCGTCTTATCACATTGAATCCAGCCCTAAAAACACTGGTCGAGACTTTCGATTTACAGCTTGTCAATGTGGAGAAAACACCTCTTTCAGCAATGGCTCAACGTTCCTAGAAAGGAATTTTCAAACGATGACTTTCTGATGTCTGATTCACTTCTTTTTCACTGGAGCAAGTTTATGCCGGTGTATTACATTTCCCGACCACTTGCTCACCTCAAAAGAAGGTGAGACAGCTCCCGATGGTCACAATTATTAATCTCAAAAGCAAATAGTATGGACAAGAAAAATACAGTTACAATCCGTCTTACAGACGAACAGTTCGGCTGGCTCAGAGCACTCAGCCGACGCAGTAAACGCAGTCAAAGCGAAGTAGTGCGTTCGCTCATCGAACATGGTACAGTACGCGAACGGATTACAAGAGAAAATATTGACATCATCCGTAAACTGATTGGCGAAAGCACGAACCTGAATCAGCTTGCCAAACGAGCCAACGTTTACGGTTTTTATCGTGTGGCTGATGAGTGTCGGACCGTCGCCCAAGAGATTTCCCAACTCATAAAACAGCTCAAAGATGATAGGTAAGATTGTCAAAGGCACATCGTTTTCCGGGTGCGTAAACTATGTGCTGAAAGAGGATAAATCGCGCCTGCTGAAAGCGGTTGGTGTCTACGGTTCACCTGAAGAAATAGCGGAACAATTCGAGTTGCAGACTTTACTGAACGACAAGGTCAAGAATACGGTCGGCCATATATCATTGAGCTTCTCCGCAGAGGACGGTGACCGCATCCGTGACGATGATGGACTGATGCTGAAAATCGCCCACGACTATATGAAGCTGATGGGAATCGAGAACACACAGTTCATCATCGCCCGGCATACTGATCGTGACCATCCGCATTGTCACATCGTTTACAACCGGGTGGATAATGATGGCTACACCATCAGCGACAAGAACGACCGCTACCGAAATGAAAAGGTTTGCAAGATGCTGACAGCCCTTTACCGCTTGCATTTTGCCGAAGGAAAAGAGCATGTCAATTTCATGCGGTTACGTCGTCATGACAAGGTAAAGTATTTTATCTATCATGCCTTGAAACGAGAAGTTCCGAACGCCCGAAGCTGGAGTGAACTGAGACTGGCCTTACGGAAGTACGGAATTGATACGCAATGGAAGCTAAGTCGCACGACCGGAGAGATGCAAGGTGTCAAGTTCACATGTGACCAACTGACTTTTAGCGGTTCCAAGATTGATCGTCAGTTCAGTTTCCTGAACATCGACCAGGAACTGAGATATAACGCTCTTTCCGCTACCATGAACCAGCGTCAGGTACAGGCAGCAACCATACGCGAGGAACCTCGGCATGAATACCAGCAGGAGAATCATTCCGGCATCAGTGTGGGATTGTTCACACCCTCTCCTACGGATTATGATACAGAGGAAGCGATACAGGCCAACCGGCTTAAAAAGAAGAAAAAGAAACCGAAACGCAAGCGAGGTTTCAGTCTATAATCAAATTTTTATTAACCATCAAAATTCAAATTATTATGAACTATTCCGATTTTATTTACGATTTCAATCTCTATTTTTGTGAGAGATTCGGTTACAGAAACTGTTGTTCCGTTATGCACAACGCCAACGGCATTTGTGTTTCTGTTCATGTAGGCGAAATGGATTTATACATCCGTTTCTAGGAATACAGTTGTGGTGTAGGTCACTACCCCGACTGGAGCATTATCATTGTACGTAGCAACTTCAAACGAAACCAGCAGGAAAACCTGAAAGACCTTGCCCGCTTCTTCAAGGAGTACGCCCCGCGCTATGGTTACAAGTACCTCTGCACCGAGGATGATGACTACAAGTATTATCAGACCCTTGGTCTGAAACTTATCCACAGAGGATTTTTCAGACAATATAATTATGGGTTGCCGTTGAAGGAGTTAGAAGTGTAATATGGACTTTTATTAAGGAGAGGATTTTCCTCTCCTTAATCCATTGAAAAGACTTTGCTTGCTGCCAGTTTATCACTTTTTATTGTTATATATGAACGATATTAATCAACGACAATGTATTTAATTTTTCTTCGATTTTATTTGACAATGTAGGGACCGAAATAAATAATCTTCTTTTAGCTCTACTCATTGCGACATAATAAACTCTATGATCAACATTATTCATCAAATTCGGAGCAAGTATAAAGTCTATATCGGATTCTTTTTCCAAGACTAACATTACATTTTCATATCCAGATCCCTTTGCCTTATGTATGGTTCTGAAACAACTCTTATTCTCAGGAATATTAACACATGATGCAAGTTCCAAATATGTATGAGTTTCATAGAATATCTTTACTTTCCCTCTTGTAACTTGAGGGGAATTTATATATTTTTGTATATAAGTTTGATAATAGAATAATGTATTGTCCTTATATTTAGAATATTCTTTCAGCAGACTTTGAAGTAATAATAAAGCTTTTTTGCCTTTATCAAGACTCTTTGGATATAGCTTTTCTAGAATCATTATTGCTTCCTTATATTTAAGTTGTTGAGCCAACTCTATTGCATTAATTGTACCTATAATTATCTTTATTCTTTCATTGTTAGAATCTGCAATTTTTAAATCTTCAATAAAATTTCTGAATTCAGATATTCCTGTAATTGCATGTCTCATTGTGTTAGCAATAATATTAGAATAAGATAACGCATAAACATCCTCATTTGCTATTTGTTTCGCTTTATAATAAGCATCTAATTTATCTCCAACAATAATTTGAGGCATAAACCCCGTACTCAAAGAATTTTCTTCATTTTGCTTTAAATCAGTTCTCACATGATTCAATAACTTTACAATTTCAGATGAACTTCTTCTATTGTCATTTATTTCATACATGGCCATATTAGGCAATATGAAAGAATCAAACTGCGCTACATCTGCTCCTTGAAATTCATATATTGATTGGGCCTTATCACCTATAATTCCAATAATCGCTTTTTGTTCTAACATTTTTAAGATTTTAGTCTGAATAGGATTGGAATCTTGAAATTCATCAATAAAGAAATATGGGTATTTAGAAGATAAAATATCTAAAATAAAAGGATATTTCATACGTAAATATTAAGCGTCCCACTTGTGTTGTAGGACAGGTTTATACTAA
>UQLZ01000071.1 GCA_900541935.1 uncultured Prevotellaceae bacterium
AATCGGAAAATTGGTCAAGTAAAGTATTCACTAATTTAATTCAACCAACAGGTTATATTTATAATAATCAAGAAATATGCCATGTTTTTTGTTTAACATTTGGCTTTTAACATCTGCTAAAATCAAACGCATTTATATGCATTTAAATCTTTTCTGATAGCACAAAATTTGTTCTAAAACGCCTATATAAAAAGAGAAACAAGAATATTTTCAGGCAATTAATAAAATTGCATATTGCTTTTTCTACTTTTAAATAGACTTAAAATTTGCATATATTCATTGCCTATACAAAAAATTGTATATATCTTTGCATCACTTTTAGGGAAAAGAGTTTCCCGACGCCGAAAATCGGCAGGGGCTTATCTCAGGTGGACACCCAAGAAAGCCCTTTGTAGGAATCATAATTTTTTATAATGAGAAAAACTTTAGCATTTATTGTGCTTCTCGTTGCTCTCGTGTCTTTTTCATCAGCGTTTAATGCTCCTGAAATAGATACAAAGGTGGGTGCTATTGCACCGAATATCACAATCGGCAACAGCGACTCACAATTCCCTCTCAGCAAATATCGAGGTAAATACGTTGTTATTAACTTCTGGTCATCAGATGATGCTGAGTCAAGAATTAGGAACATCGAGATAAGCAAGTTTGCAAACAGCAACACAAATGACGATTTAGTATTTGCCGCTGTTAACTTTGACAGAAACGCTGACCTTTTCAGCAGCACTCTGAAAATAGACAATCTTGATGATAAAGCACAATTTTTTGACAAAGATGGAATTAACTCAGAAGTGTATAAACAATTCCATTTGGAGAATGGATACAATTGTTATGTTATCAACCCGGAGGGCAAGATAACTGCAATAAATCCAGATGTGCGACAACTGGCAGAAATTTAGAAGTTGCTTAACGACTTCTTGTCGCAGGTTCACAAATTCGGTGTAATAAATGATTACTCCGAATTTTATTTTTTTATATACCCTTATAATCCTCATTTTTCGGCACGATTTTTGCTTAATAAATGGTGACTGACAGTTTTTTCAACTAAAAACAAGTCAGATATTAGCAAATACGAAATTCTTAAAGTACCTTTGAGAGATTTTTGAATTATGAAAAAATTTCTACTGACAATAATACTCATATTAGGAATTGCCAACTCCGCTCTATCACAAAAAATCGCTGAGCAAGATTTGGTTGGTTTTCCTGATTCATGCAAAATAAGCCTGATTACATGCTATCCAGGTCCTCTCGTTTACGAACTTTACGGGCATACCGCCATCAGGGTTAAAAGCGATTACGGCGACCTTGCGTACAATTTTGGCATGTTTTCATTCAACAAACCGAATTTCATATACACTTTCGTAAAGGGTGAAACTGACTATATGCTTGGCTATACACCTTTCGACGGTGACAGATATTACAATTTCATTAACGAATACCGCTACCGCGGCTCAAGAATCGTTGAGCAAGAACTGAATATCAGCAATGAAAAGGCCGTTCAACTGTGGAAAAGGCTTCATATCCTTAGCCTCCCTGAAAATAGGGAATACCGCTACAATTACGTTCTCGATAATTGTGCAACACGCCCGAGAGACATGATTGAATCTCTTGTCGGAGGACTGAAATACCCTGTCCCTGCAGATACAACACTATCATTCCGCGACATTATGGCCGCTCACAGCCCAAACTACCCTTGGTATCAGTTTGGCATAGACCTCGCTTTAGGTTCGGGTATAGACTATACTGTAACAACACGCCAGCAGCAATTTGCCCCCGTTCTTCTTATGGAAGCAATGGCAAAGGCTACATATACTGACGAAAATGGAAAGGAAACACCGATAGTTTCAAAAACAAATATAATCAACGAAGGAACAGGAAACGCAATTCTGCCTCCAACTCCATGGTACTTGTCACCACTTTTCATTGCATTAATTCTTATGATTGCAATAGGATACGCAAGTTACCGCGATATAAAGCGTGGAAAAGTTTCCAAATGGATTGATTGCATCTGGTTTACAGCCACAGGATTGCTCGGCTCACTGATAACATTCCTCGTTTTTGCATCTGAGCACGAGGCTACCTCGCCAAACTATCTGATATTCTGGCTAAACCCGCTATGTTTTATAGCATCTTTATTAATTTGGATAAAATCACTCCGAAAATGGGTAGTTTACTACCATTTTATTAACTTTGCAGTCGTTTTGATTCTGTTCGCATTCTGGTGGGCTATTCCACAATGTGCAAATACCGCCATTTTCCCAATGGTCGCAATAACTCTGATGCGTTCAGCAACAAACATTACCACATTCAGAAATGCGAAAAAGAAGACAGACAAATAAATTAATAACATCCGTTCTTTTCTCGATAGTTGCCCTTTCTGCACTGTCACAAAGCAACGGCCGCCCTACTCTTGTCGTTGGCATCACCATTGACCAACTACGAACCGACTATATCGAACTGCTTCAATCACAGTTCGGCAATAACGGTTTTAACAGACTGATTAGGGACGGCGTATATTTTGAAAACGCAGTCTTCGCGATTTCCAATCCTAATAAGGCTACGGCTACAGCATTGCTCTATTCGGGGGCTTTCCCGAACGTTAACGGCATTTCCGCTGAAAGCATATATAATGCCGATACAAAAAAGGCATCGAAGATTCTCTTCGACAAAAGTTTTATTGGAAATGCAACTGATGAAACATTTTCACCACAAGCACTGAAGGTCTCTACCCTCAGCGATGAGTTGAAGATGGACAATAACGGCATAGGATATGTTTATGCCATTGCTCCAGACGCACAGCAAGCAATACTGATGGCAGGACATGCTGCTAACGGTGCTTTCTGGATTAACGACAACACCGGCAAATGGGCTTCCACTACTTTCTACAAGGATTTCCCGGCTGCCATCCAGTCAAAGAACTTTACCCGTCCGCTATCTCAGCGAATCGACACTATGAGTTGGGTTCCGTCGAAACCTATCGCTGAATACCACGACCTGCCGCTACACAAGACTTTCTACCCTTTCAAATACACGTTTACCGGACCTGAAAGATATAAGAAATTCAAGGAATCAGCTCTTGTCAACAGCGAAATAACAAATGTTGCCGTTGACTGCATCAACGATATGCGACTTGGTAACAGGGCTACAATTGATATGCTGAATATCGCTTATACAGCCTCTCCATATCCATACGCTCTTGATGCCGACAAAAGAATTGAGATTCAGGACAAATACCTTAAACTTGACAAGGAATTGAGCATCCTATTCTCAGCCATCGACAAAGCAGTAGGCAGAAATGCTGTTATCTTTGTTGCTTCAACAGGTTATTTTGACAATACCTTTGCAACCGAACCGCGCTTTAACATTCCTTCAGGGGAATTCTCCTCAAAGAAAGCAGTTTCTTTGCTGAATATGTACCTGATGGCTATTTACGGAAACGGTAACTGGGTTAACGGATACTATAATGAACAAGTTTTCCTTAATGCCAAACTGGTAAAGAGCAAAAACATAAAAATCGAAGAACTACGCATAAAGTCCGGCGAATTCATGCGACGCATGGCGGGCGTTAATAAAGCGTACACTATTGATGAGATTATAAACAATCCTGTTGGCGAGCATTTGAACACCTTGCACAAGTCAACTGCTTTGCAAAACGCCGGTGACATCTTAATAGAAATTGCACCAGGCTGGAATATTGTTGACGACTTCAACAACTACTACGACAAAAAGCAGGTGAAAACAAATTCCGTCAGCACACCTGTTTTCATCCTTGCTCCGAACGCAAAACCGCAAAAGGTTGCAACGCCTACCGACGCAACCATACTTGCTCCGAGCATTTCAAGGATTTTGAGGATACGCTCTCCGAATGCAGCGTTTCAACAACCTCTATCTTTATAATTTTTTCAATACAACTAACTTAGCAAACAAAAAAAACTAAATATGGGATTTAATAATTTTCTAAAAAAGATTTTTGGAAACAAATCTGACCGCGACTTGAGAGAAATCCAACCTATCGTGGACCAGATTAACGCCATCTACCCCACTCTTGCAAATCTCTCTAACGATGAATTGAGAGACAGAGTGCAAAAGATTCGCGAAGACCTTAAAGCAAGCAAGGCTGAAAAGGAAAAGGAAATCAGCGACATCAAGGCTAATATAGAAACCGTTGACTATGACAAGCGTGAACCGCTTTGGGAAAACGTTGACAAATTGGAGAAAGAAATTCTCGACATCCTCGAAGAAGGTCTTGACAAGCATTTGCCAGAGGTTTTCGCTATCGTTCGCGAAACAGCACGCCGATTCAAGGAAAACGAAACTATCGAAGTTACTGCAACACCGTTCGACCGTGAACTTGCCGCTCAAGGCAAAGACTTCGTGGAAATACAAGGCGAAAAAGCCCTTTACCATAACCACTGGATTGCTGGCGGTAACGAAGTGACTTGGGATATGGTTCACTATGACGTTCAGATGATTGGCGGTATTGCTCTTCACAAAGGCAAAATTTCAGAAATGGCTACTGGTGAAGGTAAGACACTTGTTGCTACGCTTCCTGTTTTCCTTAACGCTTTGACTGGTAACGGTGTTCACATGGTAACTGTCAACGATTACCTTTCTAAACGTGACTCGGAGTGGATGGGCCCGCTTTATATGTTCCACGGCCTTTCTGTGGACTGCATCGACAAGCACCAACCAAACTCAATGGAGCGTAGAAAAGCATATAATGCCGATATCACTTTCGGTACAAACAACGAATTCGGCTTTGACTACCTTCGCGACAATATGGCAATGATGCCTGAAGAACTCGTTCAACGTGCTCATAACTTTGCCATTGTCGATGAGGTTGACTCTGTTCTTATCGACGATGCAAGAACTCCGCTTATCATCTCTGGTCCTGTTCCTAAGGGAGACGATCAAATGTTTATGGAGTTCAAGCCGAATGTTGAAAGAGTTTATAACGCTCAGAGAAAACTTGTTACAAGCCTTCTTGCTGATGCAAAGACTAAAATTGAGTCTGACGATAAGGAAGTACGCAAAGAGGGAGCATTGCTCCTCTTCAGAGCATACAAAGGCTTGCCTAAATACCAGGCATTGATTAAATACCTCAGCCAGGACGGAATCAAACCTCTTCTTCTTGAAACTGAGGCATTCTATATGCAGGATAACAACCGACAAATGCCGATTGTTACCGATCCTCTATACTTCGTTATCGACGAAAAAAACAGAAGTATAGAACTTACTGACAAGGGACACGATATCCTTGCAGGTTCTAACAATGACCCGCAATTCTTCGTACTTCCTGACATTGCTGCAGAACTTTCTGCTCTCGAAAACGAGAACATTTCTCCTGAAGAGAAACAACAAAAGAAGGATGCTCATCTGCAAAACTATGCAGTGAAGGCAGAACGCGTTCACACCGTAAACCAGTTACTTAAGGCATACGCTCTATTCGACAAAGATATTGAATACGTTATCGACGACAACAAAATTAAGATTGTCGATGAACAGACTGGACGTATCATGGAAGGTCGCCGCTATAGCGACGGACTTCACCAGGCTATCGAAGCGAAGGAAGGCGTTAAAGTTGAGGCTGCTACCCAAACTTTCGCAACTATCACCTTGCAGAACTACTTCCGTATGTACCACAAACTTGCCGGTATGACTGGTACTGCAGAAACTGAAGCAGGCGAATTTTGGGATATTTACAAACTTGACGTAGTAACTATTCCAACTAACAAGCCTATCGCACGTAAGGATATGGATGACCGCGTTTATAAGACTAAGAAAGAAAAATATAACGCCGTTATCGATGAAATTCAGGAAATGGTTAAGCAAGGCAGACCGGTATTGGTCGGTACAACTTCTGTCGAAATTTCAGAATTGTTAAGCCGTATGCTTACTATCCGCCATATTCCTCATAATGTCCTTAACGCTAAATTGCACCAGCGTGAAGCGGAAATCGTTGCACAAGCGGGTCAGCGTGCTGTTGTTACCATTGCAACCAATATGGCTGGTCGTGGTACCGACATCAAACTGAGTCCGAAGTGAAGGCTGCCGGCGGTCTTGCAATTATCGGTACTGAGCGACATGAATCACGCCGCGTTGACCGTCAGTTGAGAGGTCGTGCAGGTCGTCAGGGTGACCCGGGTTCTTCTGTTTTCTACGTTTCTTTCGAAGATACTGTTATGCGTCTGTTTGCTACTGATAAGGTGGTTAAGATGCTTGACAGACTCGGTCTTAAGGAAGGTGAAAGAATTGAGCATTCAATGGTTACTCACTCTATTGAAAACGCTCAAAAACGCGTTGAAGAAAACAACTTCGGTATCCGTAAGCGTCTTCTTGAATATGATGACGTTATGAATGCTCAAAGAAAGGTTGTTTATTCTCGTCGCCACCACGCTTTGATGGGTGAACGCATCGGTATCGACATCATGAATATGATTTACGATACTATTGACAATATCGTTGCCGCTTATGGTGGTCAGGATGATTATGAAGACTTGCGTCTTGATATCCTAAAGACTCTTGCTATTGAACTTCCATTCGGTGAAGAAGAATACAAGAAGATGTCGAACGATGACCTTACTAATGCAATTTATCAGGCTGCAGTCGCTAACTTCAAACGCAAAACCGAAAGAATGGCAGAAGTTGCCAAACCAATCATAACAGACATTGTTGAGAATCGTGGCGGACAAGGACTCGTTAGAGTACCAATTACCGACGGAAAGCGTTTCTACGGTATAAACGTTGACTTGGAAGAGGCATATAAGACTGGCGCTCAAAATATTGCAAAAGCATGGCAAAAAGCAATGTTGCTTATGTCTATCGACGAGTCTTGGAAAGAGCACCTTCGCGAACTTGACCAATTGAAACAGGCTGTACAAAATGCAAGTTACGAACAAAAAGACCCATTGTTGATTTACAAACTTGAATCTTTCAACTTGTTTAAGACAATGGTTAACACAATGAATGCTAAGGCTGTTTCTATCCTTATGAGAGGACAGATTCCGCAACTTGCACAACCTGCTGAAAACCAACAACCACAACAGCAGCAACCACAAAGACCAGCCAACTCTGGCAACGTTTCAGTTTCTCCTTCAATGCCTTCTTCTGCTCCTGTTCAAGCAGTTGCTCCAGCAATGCCTGAAAGAAGAATGCAGAACAACTATACTACTCACAAGGAGGAATACCCTGGTCAGGATGCTCAACGCCAGGCAATGAGAAATCCACAAGGCCAAAGACAAGTAACAAGCCCTATAATCGCTGAAAAGCATGTAGGCCGCAATGACCCATGCCCATGCGGTAGCGGTAAAAAATACAAGAACTGCCACGGTAAAGGATTATAAATTCTAAATCTTTCATAAACAATCAGGGCTGAGTATTATTACTCAGCCCTGATTGTTTATTATAGTTCCTATAGGTACTATAATTAATATAATATCTGAAATCAGCGATGCAGATTGCCCATTAGCATTCTCCGATATGGAGCAAAAAAAAAGAATACTTATCTCTCGACAAATATCCTTCCTACCTTAAAATCTAATACCATGAAAAACTGATACAAAGGTAGTAAAATATGTTGTACAACATATTTTTTTAGCAAGAAAAATACATTGCTTTAGTATTATTTAACTATAATCAAACTAAATAACTAAAAATTAGCCATTAAGACAACGGAATCAACTCTATTAAATGGAAACGTAGCGTATCCCACTCAACATACTCCGATTTATAGCCATGAAGCAACTTTATTGGTTTTTCATTATAATCTGTGCGGACATAAATCTTTCCTGATGGCGCCTTAAAGAATATCATCTGCAAATTTGCCGCCATTGGAAAACTCTCATAGTCTTTCCAATTATCAGCAACAGTATCATAATAATTAGTAAGATAGTAGCAATGCGGAGCCTGGAGCAATGACATTAGCGGCATAAGCGTTTCTGCATGCCCAAAACGAAGTTTCACATCCAAATCAAGATTACCCGACAAAACCTTATCTGCAGTAAAGATAATATCCTGCAATAGCGGTGCTGCTATTTCTGCTGGTCTGCTCGACAAGGTAGAAGCTGAATAGAGCAAATACTGACGGAAATTAAACACTGACCATAGTTTCTTATACTCTTCAATAGTAAAGTACTTTTCCGCATCAAAATCAAGCCCCATACAGTTCATTCCCGCTGCGACATAGTACTGTGCCAATGCCAAATCATAAACCTTGTCATAATCTATAGGAAAATTTTCCCCAAGAATCCTAAGCAAAGGGTCAATAGGGATATTGGCAGCAGCAAATTTATTGTAAGTTGAGACGTATGCAGTATCTGACTTATATTCCTTATAAGCCTCATCTAATTCAAAATTTCTCATCAAATTGCTATAGCATTTTCCTGAAGACGTTGATACATCAATATTCTTTACCTTCTTTGTCAATTCATGGCAGAAGGAATACATACTCATAATGCATCGTGGGGAATACGAAGAAATTGCTTCCACTTTTGCAGAATCAAGAAGTTCGGGATAGGCTTCGGCCATTCTTGCGGCAATATGCCTATGCTCTCTCTCTCCTATAGTGTCAAGTTGCCCCCAATTATCACCCGTAGCGGCTATGACCTTTTCAACAACCTGCTTGAAATCCTTACCAAGTGGCGTTATTGTCTTTTCCTGTTCAGCAGTGTCAAGAGCGCGCTTTATCATCATAGTAAAGTACGAACCTGCCGGGTATCGCGAACCGTGACGACCAACATGGTTAATAAATATCGGTGTCAAACTGTCAGGATAAGCAGCAATCGCAGCATTATCTGGATATGGAGAAAGACTCGCCCTGCCACTCTGATACGTAAAAGACTGCAACAACGGCAACGACAGCAAGGCTATTAAAATAATGGCTATTCGTTTCATAAGGTTTGAGTTTTATGCAAATTGACTAGTCCTAAATAAGCGTTACAAAAATTACTACTTATTATAAGGACAAAA
>UQLZ01000072.1 GCA_900541935.1 uncultured Prevotellaceae bacterium
TCCTTTTCCGCATTGCTAAATTATATGGTTATCAACACTAAAAATCTACTGACCCGTTTGTTGTTGCGTTAACAATGTGGGGTGAAGTTGTTGTATCGTTTTTCAAGGTTTATATAAAAATAAAGGTCTTCAGAATTCTGAAGACCTTTTTGGTGATCCGCCTGGGGCTCGAACCCAGGACCCCATCCTTAAAAGGGATGTGCTCTACCTGCTGAGCTAGCGAATCTCCCTCATTGCATCAGTTGTGAGTGATTTCATTTCCTGATTGCGAGTGCAAAGGTATAGTGTATTTTTTAATTGTGCAAATATTTTGGAGAAAAATTTTAAAAAAAGTGCATTTTTTATGTTTTTCAGCAGAAAAACTGGTTTTTTGTCCAATTTTTGGTGTCTTTGTACTGTAAAAACTCAATCTTAAAAAACTGCGGTTAACGGTTCAAAAGGTCGTTTTGGCATTAATGCTTTGGAAAAATCAGATAAGATTTGCTAAATTTGTAACCAAAGAATAGTATTATGGCAGAATTAAAGTGTCCGAATTGCGGAAAGGTCTTTTCCGTTGATGAGTCTGATTATATAAAGATATTGAACCAGGTTAAAGGAGAGGAATTCCAAAGGGAGATTGACCGCCGACTTGGTGAATTGAAGAAACAGAACGAGGTGGAGCGTGAGGCGTGTGCCGCAAAGGCTGAAAGAAATTTCCAGGAGCAACTTGCCCAAAAAGACATTGAGTTGAGTAGAAAAGATGCGGAGGTGCAGCGACTCGGCGAGCAGGTCAAGAGTGTTGCGCAACAAAAGCAGATTGAGTATTCCCAGCAACTTTCTGTGCAGAAAGAAGAGATAGCAAAACTCCGCGAGCAACTTGCGTCTCTTGGTAATGCTAAGGATATGGAGTTAAATAATGCTCTGACTAATAAGGAAAAAGAAATCCTTGAACTGAAATCGCAGATTGCCCGCAGTGGTGATGAGCGTAAGATTGCCGTTATGCAAGAGCAGCAGAAAGCAGAGGAGAAAATCCGCTCAAAGGAAACGCAAATTGTTGAGTTAAAAGGTCTTATTGAGCAGGAAAAGAGTAGGGCTGAACTTCGGGAGAAAGGCATTAAAGAGCAGTATGATTTCCAGTTGAAGCAAAAGCAGGATGAGGTTAACTACTATAAGGATTTGAAAGCGAAGATGTCAACCAAGATGATTGGAGAAACTCTTGAAATTCATTGTAGTACGGAGTTTAATAGGGTTCGTACCTCAATGTACCCGAATGCTTATTTTGAGAAAGACAATGATGCAAAGGGCGGAAGTAAGGGTGACTTTATTTTCCGCGACAGTATTGACGGCATTGAGTATATATCCATTATGTTTGAGATGAAGAACGAGATGGACGAGACCGCCACTAAGCACCGCAATGAGGATTTCTTAGCCAAGTTGGATAAAGACCGCCGAGAGAAGAATTGCGAATATGCAGTACTTGTGTCGCTTCTTGAACCAGACAGCGAACTTTATAACGAAGGTATTGTTGACGTGTCGTACCGTTATCCTAAAATGTACGTTGTCCGTCCGCAGTTTTTTATGGCGATAATCTCACTTCTTTCACAGGCATCGAAGAAGAGTATCGGATATAGGAGGGAACTCGAATTGGCACGCAGTCAGAGTATTGATGTGACAAATTTTGAAAATCAGTTGAACGATTTCCGTCTTCGTTTCTCAAAGAATTACGATTTGGCGAGCCGTAAATTTCAGGCAGCCATTGAGGAGATTGACAAGACTATAGATCATCTGATGAAGACAAAAGACAATTTGCTTTCATCAATCAATAACCTCCGTCTGGCTAATGATAAAGCGGAAGCATTGACGGTAAAGAAACTTACCCGAGGCAATCCCACTATGAAGAAGGCTTTTGATGATGCCCGGGCAGTAGTAATTAGCGAAGATGAATAGCTGTAAAAGTCAAAATGAAATAAATCCCAAAAGAAAATTGCAAAAAAACGTTGAAAAAGCGAGAAAATAAACAAAGTTAATGGTATGTATGCCAAATGTAAACGGAAAAATTCGTAACTTTGCAAAAACAGATATCTTAATTGAATTAAATTAAAACAACGCGTTATGATTTACACTCAAGAAGTACAGCACATGTGCTGTGTGAAGAAAGGTGCTAATCACCCTTCTGCTCCAATTCCTGAAGAAGGAAAATGGGTGCGTGCAAAAGAAATCAAAGACATTAGTGGTTTGACTCACGGTATTGGTTGGTGTGCTCCACAACAAGGTGCATGTAAACTAACATTGAACGTAAAAGAAGGTATTATCCAAGAAGCATTGGTAGAAACAATCGGTTGTTCAGGTATGACACACTCTGCTGCTATGGCATCAGAAATCCTTCCTGGCAAGACATTGCTTGAAGCATTGAATACAGACCTTGTATGCGACGCTATCAACACAGCAATGCGCGAATTGTTCCTTCAAATCGTTTACGGCCGTACTCAATCTGCGTTCTCAGAAGGCGGTTTGGCAGTAGGTGCTTCAATGGAAGACCTTGGTAAGGGCTTGCGTAGCCAAGTTGGTACTATGTTCGGAACAACAAAGACTGGTACTCGTTATTTGGAAATGGCAGAAGGCTATTGCACACGCATGGCACTTGACGAAGAAAACCAAGTAATCGGTTACGAGTTCATTCACCTCGGCAAGATGATGGAAATGATCAAGAACGGTGTTGAACCAGCTGAGGCAATGGAAAAAGCAAAAGGTACATACGGACGTTTTGCAGAGGCTGCTAAATATATTGACCCACGTAAAGAATAGGAGAAACAAATTATGATTAGAGAAGTCAAATTTGAAAGTCAGGATCGTCGTATCAAACAGATTCTTGCTGCTTTGAACGAAAACGGTATCAAAGATATCGAAGAGGCTAACGCCATTTGTGACGCTGCTGGTATCGACCCATACAAGACTTGTGAAGAAACTCAACCAATCTGTTTCGAAAACGCAAAGTGGGCGTACGTAGTAGGTTGCGCTATCGCTATTAAGAAAGGCTGCAAAAACGCTGCTGAGGCTGCAGAGGCTATCGGTATCGGTTTGCAAGCATTCTGTATCCCAGGTTCTGTTGCTGATGACCGTAAAGTAGGTCTTGGTCACGGTAACCTTGCTGCTCGTCTTCTCCGCGAGGAAACTAAGTGCTTCGCTTTCTTGGCTGGCCACGAGTCTTTCGCTGCTGCAGAAGGCGCTATCAAGATTGCTGCTAAGGCTGACAAGGTTCGTCAAGAGCCATTGCGCGTTATCCTTAACGGTCTTGGTAAGGATGCTGCTATGATTATCAGCCGTATCAATGGTTTTACTTATGTTCAAACAGAGTTCGACTATTATACAGGTGAATTGAAAGTTGTTAACGAAACTGCATTCTCAAAAGGTCCTCGTGCAAAAGTTAAATGCTACGGTGTTGACGACGTTCGCGAAGGTGTTGCAGTAATGTGGAAAGAAGGCGTTGATGTTTCTATTACAGGTAACTCAACTAACCCAACTCGTTTCCAACACCCAGTTGCTGGTACTTACAAGAAAGAACGTGTTCTTGCAGGTAAACCATACTTCTCAGTAGCATCAGGTGGTGGTACAGGTCGTACTCTTCACCCAGACAACATGGCTGCCGGTCCTGCTTCTTACGGTATGACTGACACTATGGGTCGTATGCACTCTGACGCTCAATTCGCTGGTTCTTCTTCAGTTCCTGCTCACGTTGAGATGATGGGATTCCTTGGTATCGGTAACAATCCAATGGTAGGTTGTACTGTTGCTTGTGCAGTTGACGTTGCTACTGCTTTGAGCAAGTAATTAGACCATACAGGATATTATAAAGGTTGCGATTATTCGCAACCTTTTTTTGTTTTTTACGTGGCTGACAAATTGGCAATGTGTTCGTGCAAATAATTGATATTCGGTGTTTTGTACCGTTTTATCCCGTACGGCGGACGAAATACATTTCGTCCATACAGTTTATTATCAGTCTGCGATTGCAGAATCGGAAACATTTAAGTATGCGTGCAGAAAGACAAAGTGTTCATTATCCATAGAGAAGCGCTCTGTAGGAGCAAAGGGTTTTAGAGGTAGTTCGGGTAGTATTTATTAGCATGTGGGGCGAGGGTGAACTCAAAGTCTTATGACTTTTGGACCTCCCTCTTTTTGTTATTGCAAAACAAAAAAGGGACTGCATCAGTGATGCTGCCCCTTAGTATCTTAAAAGAAAGTAGTTATTACTTTTTAAGTAGCAGGCTGTCGATAGCCTGTTTAAGATTTTCTTCTGGAATCAAGCCCATAGCACCTTGCGGTTCTCCTTTGGCAGGGATAAACAGTAATGCTGGGATTGAAGATATGCCAAAATATTGAGCAAGTTGTTGCTCGTTATCGATATTGACCTTGTAAAAGTCCACTTGACCTGCATATTCGTTAGCAAGTTTATCAAAGATAGGACCCATTTTTCTACATGGTCCGCACCATGGAGCATGGAAGTCGATAATAGCCGGCTTTGTGCCTTTATATTCCCAAGTCTTTGCAGTCTTTATATCAAGAATCTTTTTGCAGAACTGGTCTGTTGTCAGTTCTGTAGCCTTTACTGTTGCTTTCTTTTCCACTGCGGCTGGCTGAGCAGCCTTTCCTTGCTCACTTGTCTTTGTCTGCGCGCATCCAGTCAATGCGATGAACACGCTGAGGATAAGTAGTATATTTCTCATATTCTTTTATTTTGGCGACTAAGTTAATGCACGGATTAGCAATAAAAAAATTTTCAGTGGTATTTTTAAGATTTTTTGTTAAAAAGTACTGTCTTATTTAGAATTATTCAAAACTAACAATGATTACAATTTAATTTTCGGCATTTCATACTGCAAATCCTGATTTTTGGTTGTATCTTCGCATAAAATTTAAGATAATATGAATTCATACTTGCAAATAGAGGGAGTAAGTAAATCCTTTGGTGACAAATTGCTTTTTGAGGACGTGACTTTTGGTATCTTTGAGGGAGACAAGGTTGGTCTGATAGCGAAAAACGGAATGGGTAAAACTACCCTTCTGAGGATAATTGCAGGGGAGGAGGTTGCTGATTCCGGTAATATCGTTTTCCATAACGGTTTGCGTATAGGTTTTCTTCAACAGATGCCGGAATTTGCTCCGGAAATGACGGTTATCGAAGCCTGCCTGTTCTCTAACGACAGTGTGTCATCTGCAATCAGCAAGTATGAGTTGGCCCTCGTTTCCGGTGACGGTGATGCAATAGAAAAGGCGATGGCAGAGATGGACGCTACCAACGCATGGACCTTTGAGGACCGTGTTCGCCAGATTCTCGGTCAGTTAAATATTACCAACTTTGACCAGCATGTTGGGCAACTTTCTGGAGGCCAGTTGAAAAGAGTAGCCATTGCCAATATGGTTATCTCCGAACCTGATTTCCTTATACTTGACGAGCCGACAAACCACCTTGACGTTGAGGTGATTGAATGGCTTGAGGATTATCTTAAAAGAAGTCGTGCAACCTTGCTTATGGTTACCCACGACAGGTATTTCCTTGACCGTGTATGTACTAAAATCATAGAGATTGACAGTTGTCAGGTGTATTCCTACGATGGCAATTACGACTATTATCTTGCAAAAAGAGAGGAGCGAATATCCGCCCAGAATGCAGAGTTGGCAAAAGTAAAGAACCTGCTTAGAACAGAGTTGGATTGGATGCGCCGTCAGCCGCAGGCAAGAGGCACAAAGGCGAAATACAGAATTGACGCATTCTATGAACTCGACAGAAAATCAAAAGTAAGGCGTGACGACGACAACGTTACGCTTAACGTAAACGCATCCTATATTGGTAACAAGATTTTCGAGGCGAAGGATGTTTGCAAAAGATTTGGCGATAAGGTTATTCTTGATAATTTCAACTACATCTTTGCGCGTTACGAGAAACTTGGTATTGTTGGCAGTAATGGCGTCGGCAAGACAACGTTTGTCAAACTGCTTCTTGGAGAGGAAGCCCCCGATAGCGGTTGCTTTGACGTTGGCGAAACAGTTAAATTCGGCTATTACAGTCAGAAAGGCATAGAATTTAACGAGCAGGAAAAGGTTATCGACGCAGTTAAGAAATTTGCAGAGGTGATTGTCTTCGATGAGAAGACAAAATATACTGCCTCACAGTTCTTGAAACTATTCCTTTTCTCTCCGGAAAAGCAGCAGAACTATATTTACAAACTCAGTGGTGGTGAGAAGCGTCGCCTGTACCTTGCAACAGTCTTGATGCAGAATCCAAACTTCCTTATTCTTGACGAGCCGACAAATGACCTTGATATCGTTACCCTCGGAATCCTTGAAGAATATTTGCAAGCGTTTAAAGGGTGTCTGATAATCATTTCCCACGACCGTTTCTTTATGGACAGAACGATTGAGCATTTGTTTGCCTTTGAGGGAGATGGAAAAATCATAGACTTTCCAGGCAATTATTCCGATTTCAGAGATTGGAAGCGGCTTAAGGCTACCGAAGAGGCAAAGCCAGCAAAGGAAAAGAATAACTGGAAGGGCGACAGGCCGAAAAGTAATAAGCGAACCTATAATGAAAACCGCGAGTTTGAGGCCCTTTCAAAAGAGATTGAAGAACTTGAACGAGAAAAGGCTGAGATAGAGAAATTGCTTGCTGGAGAAGTGACAGACTACGAGAAAATCAGTGAGTTATCGAACAGAATGGGTGAAATCCGTGACCGTCTTGATGAGGCAGAGATGCGTTGGCTCGAACTTTCAGAAAAGGAATAGAATAATTTGTTAGAATATCAATTGTAAGATAGCAATATCAGCAAAGGTGTTGCCAGTCTTTTGCCAGTCTTTCATTATCCCTGTTTGGATAAATCCGAGTTTCTTGAAGAGGTTGATGCTCTTAGTGTTGTGCGTAGGAATTTCTGCGTATAACTGGTGTATGCCTAAGAAATTTCGGGCGTAATCAATAACCATATTGCAGGCTGCTTCTCCGTAGCCAAGCCCTTGCTTGTTCTTGTCGATAAGTATTCCGATTGCTGCTCTGGAGTTGAACAGGTCAAAATTGATAAGGTCAATAATGCCAACAGCAGTACCCTCGGCCTCTATTATTAGTCGCAGTTCGCGGTCAGTGTATATATCTGAAGAATTATTCTCTATATAGTTAAGAATCTGCTTTTTAGAGTATGGAGCAGTAGAGCATCCCAAGTCCCAGTAAGTAGTGTCGTTTTCCCACCTGTAGATATTGTCAACATCAGCAGGCTCGATAGCACGCAGGCACGCCTTGTCAGAGATTAGTACCTTTTCCATTGCTTATTTCTTAAAACTGTCGCTAAAGAGAGTACGGTTTATTATGGAGCGTCCGAGAGTGATTTCATCGGTGTATTCAATCTCATTACCAACAGCCACACCGCGGGCAAGGATTGTTATTTTAACTCCAAGGTCGGCAAGTTTTCGGTAAATGTAGAAGTTGGTCGTGTCGCCTTCCATAGTTGCACTAAGAGCAAGAATAACCTCCTTCACGCCACCTTCTCGAACACGCTCAACAAGGCTTTCAATCTCGATGCTTTGCGGGCCTACGCCGTCCATTGGGGAAATAAGTCCGCCCAGAACGTGGTAAAGGCCTCCGTATTGGCGGGTTGATTCAAGAACCATAACGTCTTTAACGTTTTCAACAACGCAGATTGTTGAGGCATCGCGGTTTTCATCAGAGCAGATAGGGCAGAGGTCTGTTTCAGAAATGTTATGGCATTTCTTACAGTACTTTATTTCCTTTCTCATCTTGATAATTGCCTCGCCTAAAGAGATAGCCGCCGACTCATCTTCTCGGAGAAGGTGCAGAATTAGTCTAAGTGAAGTCTTTCTGCCTATGCCAGGCAGTTTTGCCATTTCAGATACGGCATTCTCTAATAGTGTTGATGAAAATTCACGTTCCATACCGCAAATTTACATCTAAAATCTGAATAAAATGCGGTATTTCAGTCGTTTTTCACTAACTTTGTGTCCATATAAGGCATAATATGGTAATCAAAGAAGCAAAATTCGTTATCAGCAATAGTGATGTGAAGAAATGTCCGGCAGACAATCTGCCGGAGTATGCGTTTATAGGTCGTTCAAATGTAGGCAAATCCTCGTTGATTAATATGCTTACCGACAGGAAGAAATTGGCAATGACCTCAGCAACTCCAGGAAAGACGATGCTAATCAATCATTTCCTTATCAACGACAGTTGGTATATTGTCGATCTGCCGGGATATGGCTATGCCCGCCGAGGTAAGGATACGCGTGACGCATTTGGCAAGTTGATTAAAAGTTACATTATTAACAGGGAGCAGATGACGAACCTTTTCGTTCTTATTGACTCCCGTCACAAGCCGCAGAAGATTGACATTGAGTTTATCCAGTGGCTTGGAGAGAATGGAGTGCCGGTTAGCATTGTATTCACTAAGATGGACAAACTCGGACCTAATGCCGGGGTTAGAAACGTTGCTGATTATAAGAAGCATTTGCTTGAGATGTGGGAAGAGTTGCCGCCTGTGTTTATGACATCAAGTGAAGACCGCAGAGGCAGGGAAGAACTTCTGGATTATATTGATTCAATTAATAAATCAATAAAAAGCGACGACTAAACAGATTTGTGATAAAAAACAGTCCTTAATATTTGCAAAGTACGGATGAAAGTTGTAACTTTGCTCCGCTTTTTCACCGAAGTGTGTGATTAAATGCTGCTCGGATGGTGGAATGGTAGACACGAAGGACTTAAAATCCTTTGGCCATTGCGGCTGTGCGGGTTCAAGTCCCGCTTCGAGTACGAGTATTCCTGA
>UQLZ01000073.1 GCA_900541935.1 uncultured Prevotellaceae bacterium
TACCTCAAAGACTTATGGCTTTTAGGTCAATCCCACACCTTTTTGCTACTGAGCCTAGATTAGGCTATTATTTATTATCCAATTACAAGTTTAAGAAAATTTGATGTAAATATAATTATTTAGTAAGTAAATTGACAATAATAATTTTAAATTCTTATATATTTTTCATTTTCTCTTTGTTTTATTAAAAAAATAGCGTAACTTTACAATCGTAAACAAGGAAATCATACATTTAGCCAATCGAACGATTCTTTATAGAAAGTGAACATTATTAATAGTTGTAAAATGTGTTTTATAGGAAAAGCGAGATTAGTTAGAATTAGAACTGAGGTGTCTGTGAAGATGCCTCTTTTCTTTTATGCATTTGTGTTATTCATTTCTGTTAGTAATTTGCATTTTTATTTTTGTCTTTGGTATTAATCATATTGCAACTTTTACCTCTGTCTTTATTTTTGAGTTTATATTGAGGAAGACACATTCAACAAAAAAAATTGGTAAACTTATTCTATCTCCACTCTGTTTGTATTATCTTTGTTAATTATTAGGAAATTATGACTTCAGTTAATTTTTTGTATCTTGTTTATGGAATGTCGATAATGTTTTTCGGCTCAATGTCTTTCTTTTTCTGGCATGGCAGAAAGGAGGGATTTAAATTTATTGCTTTTGCGGTTACCGGTGTTTTTTGTGTTCAGTTGATTAAAGATCTTTTTTATATTGAATATATTTATTCGGATGATTTATTTGTCAATAAGATAGTATCTCTATATGACAGTTTCATAATGCCGGCTTATTTTTTTATGTTATATGAGTTATGCAGACCTGGAAGGCTTAGATTGCGTACCGTCTTACTGTTGGAGGTGCCTTTTGTGATTTTGACCGCATTATATAGTTTTACTCGATGGGATATTCTCTATTATATAGTAGTTGCTATTTCGGTGATTGTCGGCTTTTATGCAGCAATATGGACATTGGTGGAGATACCTAAATACAACAGATTGCTAAAACAGCAATATTCCTATCAGAAAAATATTGACCTGTCGTGGTTACGGGCAATCATGATATCGTTTTTTATTATTCTGACTTTTTGGCTATTTTGCTGCAACTATATCGGAATTTATAGTGACATATCGTATTTGCTGATGAATTTGGCTATGTCGATATTCGTTTGTTATTTCCTTTCCCGTCACGAAGCGGCTATAGATATAACAAGCCTGGCATTAGAGCAGACGGATGATTTAGAACCCCATGCTTTTAGAAATGGCATTTTTGCAGTACTTTCAGAGAAAGTGCATAAAGTTTTTGAAGAAGATCAGGTGTTTTTAAATCCGAAACTTAATTTGAGTGACCTTGCCAGAGATTTGGGAACTAACCCTTCATACCTCATTAGTTACTTCAATAATGAGGAGAATAAGTCTTTTTTTGACTATGTTAATGGTTACCGCTTGCGTTATGCAGAGGACTTGCTGTCAAATACTGAAAAGACAATTGAGGTCCTTTCTGAAGAATCGGGCTTCAATTCGGTATCAACGTTCAGAAGGGTATTTCAGAGTGTGTATGGATGCTCGCCGTAAAAGTTTAGAACTAAATTTAATCGTATAACTTAAAATCCGTTTTTATGAATTTATTTTTGAATCTTATTTGGTTTTTGTTTGGGGGAGTTTTTATCGCCCTTGAATATTTTGTATCAAGTGTTTGTTTGATGCTTACGATAATTGGTATTCCTTTCGGGTTGCAGTCAATTAAACTTGGCATTCTGGCATTATTCCCGTTTGGAAAAAGAGTTGTCAATGGTCCAAACAGTGCCGGTTGCCTGAATACATTAATGAGTGTTATCTGGATTTTTGTTGGTGGATTTCCAATCTTCCTAAGCCATGTATTCTTTGGTTTGATTTTCTTCATTACCATTATCGGCATACCTTTCGGCAAGCAGCATTTCAAACTTGCAGGACTTGCGTTTGCTCCATTTGGCAAAGAGATTATCGAGGAATAATAAATAAAGAAGATGGAAAATTATTTTTTTCCACCTTCTTTATTTATCTGATATGCTATTCTCGGCGAACCATTGCGTGTATATATTATACCGCATTCGGAAAAACCGAGCCGCTTGATTATTGTCTGCATAATCTTATTGTCCGCGTGGGTGTCAACTCTTAAATTAGGATATTTCTCAAGACTCCAAGAAAGGCATTTTTCACCGATTCCGCGAATCCTGCCAGATGCCGCCAAACGGTGCACAACGGCATACGGCTCTTCGTTAAGCCACTGCCCTTCTATAACTGCATAAGTCGGGTCATCGCCTGGAATAAGAGCGAAAACGGCTTCTATATTACCATCCTCAAGGGCAATATGGCAATAACCGTTATCTATATCGCTGATGATTTGTGCTTCACCAGGATAACCGTCATTCCATTGGTTTGGATTACCCGTTTCTTTCATATAACTGACAGCACGATTGTAGATTTTCATTAATTCCTGCAATTCCTCGTGCCTTGCTTTTCTGAATATCATATCATTTAAATGTTAAAATAGAGCGACCCTCGTAAAGCATTTGCCCCATTCTGCGAATGTCTTCATTTGTAACGGCATTTATCTGCTTAACGATTTCTTCTATAGTTAGAATCTTGTTATAATAAAGAATTTCCTTTCCGAGCGAAAGAGCCTTGCTTTCCGGATTCTCGCTACTAACGATTAGTTGTCCCGTATATTGCTTTTTGGCGGCATTGAGAGCGTTTTGCGACAATCCGTGCTCGGCAATGCCTGTCAGTTCCTGCTCCGCCAGTTTGATGCACTTGGCGGCGTGACGCTCATCGCTGCCAAAGTAAATGGTAAAGAGTCCACAATCAGGTAGTAGAGTAACGGAAGACTCAACAGTATAGGCGTATCCTCTTTTTTCTCGGATTGAAATATTTAGAGTAGAGTTCATTCCAGGTCCTCCGAGGATATTGTTAAGCAATAGGAGTGAGTATTTGTCTGCATCATGCATTCCGAAAGTTTGTGTACCTATAATTGTGTGGCGCTGATGTGTTTCGAAATCCTTGACTATATCAAATCTCTTTACTGGGACGATTTGCTTTCGCGCTGGGCGGGTAAGCGGATGATTCATGTGGTTGAAATGCTGCTCTGCAAGTTTTTGAAACTTCTCGGCTGGGATGCTGTCAACAGCGAAAAGCACCATGTTTTCAGGAACGTAAAGATTCTTGATATAGTCCATACAATGTTTCGAAGAAATGCTCTCAAGAGTTGACTCATCACCGAGAATATTGTGTCCAAGCGGAGAGCCCGCAAAAATAAGATCCTCAAAATCATCAAAAATTGCTTCCGAAGGGGTGTCGCGGTAAGACTGTATTTCTTCTATAACAACGTCCTTTTCCTTTTCCAATTCCTTTTCAGGGAAAATAGAGCCGCACACAAGGTCGGAAATAAGTTCCACAGCCCTTGACATATTTCCCGATGGAAAAACAGAATAGATAAGGGTTTCTTCCTTGGTTGTATAGGCATTCAGTTCGCCGCCAATCCTTTCCATTCTGTTGAGAATATGCCAAGCCTTGCGTTTTTTCGTTCCCTTGAAAATAGTATGCTCAACAAAGTGGGCAAGTCCGAAAAGATTACCGTCATCACGGCTTCCTGCATTGATGGTAAGTCCGCAATAGGCAACGTTGCCGGGCTTTCTGAGGTAAGCAACCCTCAATCCGTTGGCAAGAGTAAACAGACTATTTTGTTGGTCCATAATCAATATATTTAAGTCTTAGTGCCAGAATTAAGATTCAATCTATACTGGAGCAAATAAAAGGGGTTGCTTCAAAATGAATATTTTGACACAACCCCCAAAATTATGAAAAAAAATTTAGTTTTTCTTAGCACGCAAGCAGTCCCAAACAAGGTAACCGATAAGCAACAAGTAAACAACGATGCCACCTATTTGCATTGTTGCTCCAGAAAGGCTGTGAGAGTATTCAAAGCCAGCAAAGCGCATGCCTGCACTCACAACGCCCATTAATGCACCACCGGCAATGAAGCCTGAAGCGAGGAGAGTTCCTCTTTCCTTTCTCGCATTATTGATATCCTCATCTTTTGAACGAGTGCTGACAAACCAACTTACAAGACCGCCGACAAGCAACGGAGCATTCAATTCCAAAGGAATGAACATACCAAGAGAGAATGCAAGGGCCGGAACGCCAAGCCAGTTAAGAAGAACTGCGAGAACCGCACCAACGCCGTAAAGCAGCCAAGGAGTGTTGCCTCCCATCATAAGCGGTTCGATAACGGCAGCCATTGCGTGCGCTTGTGGCGCTGCAAGAGCGTTATTGCCGCTGAAACCGTAAACTTTCGCAAGGATAAGGATAACGCCACCTACAGTTGCTGCAGATACGAATGTTCCGACCAATTTCCATGTTTGTTGCTTTTTAGGAGTGCTACCCAACCAGTAACCGACTTTCATATCCGTTACCATACCGCCGGCCATTGAGAGGGCTGTACAAACAACGCCACCGATAACCATTGAAGCAACGATGCCAGAAGCACCCTTAAGTCCGATTGCAACGAAGATTGCAGATGCAATGATAAGAGTCATCAAAGTCATACCTGATACAGGGTTTGTTCCAACGATGGCAATTGCGTTAGCAGCAACAGTTGTGAAGAGGAATGCAATAACCGTAACAACAAGGAACGCAATGATTGTCTGGAAAAGGTTGTTGATAACGCCGAAATAGAAGAACACGAAAGTAAGAACCAAAGCGGCAATCATTGAGAATGTAAGCACCTTCATTGAAATATCCTTTTGTGTTCTTGCTACTTTCTTCACTTCGCCGCCTTTGTTGCGAATTTCCTTACCAGCAAGACCAACAGCACCGCGGATAATGCCCCATGACTTGATAATGCCGATGATACCTGACATTGCAATACCTCCGATACCGATATATCTTGCTTGCTCTGTAAACAGTTCCTCTGGGCTTGCAAAAGTTGGAGTTGCTGTGCCCAATAAAGGGATGATAACGTACCATACGAATGCGCTACCTGCGAAGATAATGAAACTATACTTCAAACCAACGATATATCCCAAACCGAGAACGGCTGCACCTGTGTTGATTTTGAATACCATCTTGGTGTGCTCAGCAATGCTTGCACCAATTGCGGTTGCCTTAGTAGTAAGCACTTCGCTCCACCAACCGAAAGTTGAAAGGAGAAAGTCATAGACACCACCAACCAAACCTGCAATAATCAACGGCTTAGCTTGATTGCCAGCCTTTTCACCAGAGATAAGCACCTGTGTTGTTGCAGTTGCTTCCGGGAAAGGGAATTTTCCGTGCATGTCTGCACAGAAATACTTGCGGAAAGGGATGAAGAACAATATTCCCAAAACACCACCTAATAATGAACTAAGGAAAATCTCAAGGAAAGAAACGGTAATTTCAGAACCGTATGTTTCCTGAAGGATGTAGAGTGCCGGCAATGTGAAAATAGCACCGGCAACAACGATACCCGATGATGCACCAATAGACTGAATGATAACATTCTGTCCCAATGCATTCTTTTTCTTCAACATTCCTGACAGACCAACAGCAATGATGGCAATAGGAATTGCCGCCTCAAAGACCTGTCCGACTTTCAGACCAAGGTAAGCCGCTGCAGCACTGAAGATAACAGCCATTAGCAGACCCATAGTCACTGAATAAGGGGTTACTTCCGCATACTCCTCTCCCGGCTTCATGACTGGAACGTATTGTTCTCCGTCCTTCAACTCGCGGAAAGCATTATCCGGCAAATTAACGCCCTCTTGCTTTTTTTCTTCCATATATTTACTTATTTTATTAAATTTCTGTTATTCAGTTGCGAAATTACAAAAAAAATACATAATTTACTATATTTGGAAAAACGTTATTGCCTTTTGTTGTCTTTTTGATTGGTAAATGGCTTTTTTTATGTACTTTTGCCGAGAATTTTTCAAAAATTTTCAAGGTATATGCAAGCAAAAATCAAAGGCTATATTTTAGGGTCTATTGCGGCAACAACGTACGGTTTAAATCCGCTTTTCGCGTTGCCACTGTATTCTGACGGTATGGACACCGATTCAGTGCTATTTTTCAGATACTTGTTCGCAATTCCTATTATGGGTGCAATGATAAAATTGCGAGGACGGGATTTCAAGGTAAAGCGTAATGAGGTGCTGCCGTTAGTAACGATGGGTATTCTGATGGCTTTCTCGTCGCTGTTCCTGTTTTTGAGTTATACCTATATGGATGCAGGAATTGCCTCAACAATACTTTTTGTTTACCCTGTGATGGTGGTTGTTATCATGTTCCTGTTCTTCAAGGAGAGGCTGTCAGCCCTGACTCTGATATGCATAGCAATGGCGATTGCGGGAATTGGGTTGCTATATAATGGCAAACCGGGTGCAACGCTTAGCGTTATCGGCGTTGTATTTGTAATGGCTTCAGCACTGTCGTATTCTCTTTACATGGTGGGCGTAAACCAATCAGTATTGAAGGATGTTCCAACAATAAAAACGATATTCTACGTGCTTACTTTCGGTATAGTCATCTTTGCTGCAAGACTTATTTACCTTGGCGACATTTCGCTACCAACAAAATGGTATATGTGGGGCAATGTGCTTGCCCTTGCAGTGCTACCAACAGTTATATCGTTTCTTTGCACAACAAAGTCTATTCAATACATAGGGTCAACCCCAACAGCCATTCTTGGAGCTTTAGAGCCGTTGACGGCAGTAGTCTTTGGCGTAACTGTCTTTGGTGAGGTGCTGACATTCCGCGATGTTTGTGGTTTGGTGCTGATTGTAGTTGCCGTATCTATTGTAGTAGCAGGAGGCTCTGTTGCCGCACAGTTGGTAAGGTTGCGTAGGCTTTTTCCAAGAATACACAAGAAAAAGTAACCAAATAATTTGGCAGAAATTAGGGTAATGATTTTTCGGATATCGGAAAAATTGCTACCTTTGCACGTGTAATTTTAGCCAAAGGAGTGATGCTCGAGTGGTTGAAGAGGCACGCCTGGAAAGCGTGTATACGTCAAAAGCGTATCGGGGGTTCGAATCCCCCTCGCTCCGCAATCAACACGCTAATTTTCAACAAATTAGCGTGTTTGTTTTAAGGATAGAATACGTAAGAATTGTTCTCGTATTTGTAAAAAAAAAGACAAAGAATGGCACATTTTGGCAGCATTTGGAGTCTTTTGGCGAAGGAGGTATGCAAATACCTTGTTAAAGTTTTTCAAGCCATGGCAAGTACGAAATTCTATCTTGACCACCGCAACGTCGCCGACGGTTGCGAGTGCCCGTTGAAGATTGCAATCTTCACGGCACAGAACACGAGTTTTATCAATCTCGGTTTTAAGTTGCTTCCGAAACAGTGGGATAAAGCAAACTTCCGAGTAGTGAATCACCCCCAAAAAGAGGCTCTAAATCTGCTGCTTAACCAGCGTAAGCAGGAAATAGACATGCTCATTTTTGAGTACACTAAAAGCGGCAGAACTGAACTCACAGCGAAAGAAATTAAGGACTTGATTCTTGCCCGAGACAAAGAGGGCACTGAAAAGAAAGTCCCCAAAAATGCTTTCGTTCCCTACTTCGAGCGTTTTATTCAACGCTACAAAGGGCGTACCTACGACCTCTATAAATGCACATTAAAGAAGGTCATCACCTATGTAGGTATGCAAAAAGTGGAGTCATTGGTCTTTGAGGACATCAATAAAGAATGGCTTTATGGCTTAGATGACTTCCTCGCACAGACCTCTCCGTCGCAAAATGCTCGCAACATTCACTTCCGTAACATTCGTGCTGTCTTTAATGACGCAATCGACGAGGAAGTGACTGTGCACTACCCATTTAGAAAGTTCAAAATCAAGCCTGTAAAAACGAGAAAACGCTCGTTTAAGGTTGAAGTTTTGAGAAAGATCTTCAACACTCCTATCGACGGCTTCGAGGAAAAGTACCGCGACATCTTCAAATTGATATTCTGCCTCTGCGGAATAAATATCGTGGATTTATGCAACCTTAAATACATTGAAGATGGTCGCATCGAGTACGACCGAGCAAAGACCAGCCGCCACTATTCTATCAAGGTAGAGCCGGAAGCAATGGCGATAATCGAGAAGTACCGTGGCAAGGATTGGCTCATCAATCCGCTTGACACCAACAAGGACTATCGCTGCTATTATATGCGGCTCTGCTACGGCTTGAAAACGCTGAAAGAGACGCTTAACGCCCTTGATGACGGCATAAAGATTGACGAGCTTACCACATACTGGGCTCGCCACTCGTGGGCTACGGTTGCCGCCAGCCTCGATATTCCAAAGGAAACTATCGCGGCAGCCCTCGGGCACGGCGGCAACACCGTTACCGACATCTACATCGACTTCGACCAGAAGAAGGTGGACGAGGCAAACCGAAAAGTCCTCGACTACGTTTTCGGTGCACCTGAGAAGAAAAAACGAGGTCGTCCAAGAAAGGCATAATCAATGACTTTTTCGATGATGTTTTTCGTGACTTTTTCGTTGATAATTTGGTTGACATTATCGTTGACTATTTCAATGACCCTATCGGTGCAAGTTTGATGACATTTTCGATGACTTTTTTGATGACCTTATAGGTGTCAATCCTTGACCGGATAGAAGCTGCCTTTGATTAACTGCGACATTCCTTGTGAAGTGAATGTCGCAGTTAACTTTTCGCAGACGTAGCGTTTGCCACGAATGATGAAAAGGCTGCGAG
>UQLZ01000074.1 GCA_900541935.1 uncultured Prevotellaceae bacterium
AGTCTCTTTCATTTTCTGTTACTTTTTAGTGTAACGCTATGGCAGGACTAGACAGGGTATAGAAAAAAAACGGAGGCTTGTGATTGAGATTAGCAAGAAAGAAAAGGGCATATTGCTTGTTGTCAGGAACAACGGCATTAAGTATATGCCACAGATGGTAACGTCAGGAACTGGAACCGGATTAAAGGTTATATATCAGACGATAGCGTTTTTAAACAGTAGAAATGTTAATAAGATAGAACTTTTTATCAGTACCAACAAATCAGAGGAAGGGGTTGAGGAAGGAGCAAAGGTTGAGATTTTAATACCAAACAACTACAATTATCAAGCAATTCAAACCGAATAGTAATATATTTTGTCACGATAGGGGCAAAATGTTGCTGTAATACAGTAAAGTTGCGTAGCACTGCGGTTTTAATAAATACAAATTACTTATCTTTGCATAAGATAGGAAAAACTGGAAAGTGAAAAAGAGAAACGCATAAAATTTGTTTCCATAAAATTGTTCGCAGTGTAACTATATATTGATGAGTTATCTTTAAGTAATACTGAATATTTTTTACGCCAATGAGAGGACACTCGTTTTGCACATTGATTGTTGACGATGATCAGGTGGCTATAGATGAGCTTAAAAGAGGGTTATCGAAACATTCGTCGTCAATAGATATTATAGGAGAGTGCTATAATGCACAAACAGCAAAAGAAACAATATTTGAAGTACGGCCAGAAATTTTGTTTCTTGATATTGAATTGCCAGACACTAAGGGTATTGAGTTGTTGAATAGCATAAAGGGCTTGGTGGATTGGGATATGATTGTCATATTCTATTCAGCACACAGTAGGTACATTCTCAACGCTATGAGGGAATCAGCCTTTGATTTCCTACTAAAGCCGTTCTGTCAGGAAGAACTTGATGGAATATTAGATCGTATATATCAGGCAAAGAAGGATAGTGATTTCAGAAATAGTTCAGAAATATCTGATAATGATTATATCCAAGGCAGTTTTATTGCTGCAACAGTTACCGGTTATCGTATTATAAAACTTGATGAGATAGGGTACTTTACGCATCAGGGCATACGCAAGCAATGGTATGCAAATTTGGTAAGTGGAGAGTCATTGTGTTTAAAAAGGGGTACATCTGCAGAAAATATATTAGGTTATTCTCAACTGTTTTTTCAAATAAGTCAGTCAACAATAGTCAATATCAATTATCTTGCTGCTATTGATGGGAAAAATTGCACAATGCTTCCGCCTTTTGACAGTAGCACAAATTTGAAGATTTCAAGAAATTATTTGAAGAAACTGCAGGAAAAACTAAATCTTATATAATTAAAATATCCTTGTAAGGCAATCTGTTATAAAGGAAAAGCCTATTATCTAATAGGAAACACGCGCTCCAGATATATATCGTGTGGAACGTAATCTGTGCTTATTAGACTCTTTCTGCGATTGTTGTAGTTGAAGTCAATGCCAGCAATGTCGTAAAGCAGGAAAGGAATGTCTGCCATGCAGAATAATCTGTTGTAGGCAGACTGTATTCTTACATATTTCTCGCTGTTTAATCTCTTGAAAGAATTGCTGCACCAGATAAAAAAAGGAATGCTGTAAATATCGCGTTGGGTGTTAGTGTTGGCGAAGTTCCCAAAAGAGCGGCCATAACTGGGTTTTTCTCCGTCATAAATATTTTCGCCATGGTCCGAAATATATAACATTATGGCATTTTTGTCGCGAAGCGTACTTATGACATTTGATATAACAAGGTCATTGTACAGCACCGAGTTGTCGTATTCCGCAACTCGTCTGCGCTCACGTTTGTTCAAGTCATATCTATCAACGTCTTTTTCTGAGAATACTCCAAACCCTTCAGGATACCTGTTTTTAGCATCTGCATGCATTCCCATAAGGTGAATAATGTTAAGTGAGCCAGGAGACAGGTCAAATTGAGATTTGTACTTTGAAATAAAATCGCCGTCATAATGGCAAATCTCGCTGTTTCGGAAATCAAAGCAGGCATCGTTTATATCTTTAGGATTAAGGAAATAAGTGCATCCGTAATCCCATTCACCATGCAACTTTTGGGTATATTGATTATCGAAATAGTTAACTTTATATCCCGCTTTTCTGAATACGGCAGGCATAAGGATATAAATGCTGTCGTTAAAAGTTTTCGGGTTACAGTCGGTATGCGTAAAAATATATTTCATTGCGTATGCCGTACTGTTTGTCGGGGAATATGCCCTGTCGAAAACGGTAAGGTTTCCAAGGCTGTTTTCTTTAGACAGATTCGGACAAGTATTTTTCCCGTATCCGTACAGTTCACAATGGTTTTTATTGAACGATTCACCGATAACGAAGACTATTGTTGGAGCGCTTTCAATTTCAGGCTGCGAGGTTATTTCAATTTTGCTTATAGCCTCCCTAATCTTGTCAATATCATTATGATTTTTCCTGACAAAGTTTACGGATTTGGCAAATTCCATAATTGTATTGTTTCCGATAGGAAAAGAAAAAGGAAGAAAAGGCAAAACTGTACCGCCTATAAAAGTAATGACCACTGCAATTTTTATTGCATTAGAGAAGTCAACTAATTTATTTACCAGGCGTCTTTTAGCAATCTTATAACCGAAAACAGCAGCAACCGTAGCGGCAAGAGGTAGCAACATAATCGGCTGAAAGACAAATACCTGGAGAAACTCCAAGACCTCCTTGGCATTCGTTTGGGCAATCAGCGTCATAACAGCAGGGTTCAGCCGCGAACCAAAACGCAGGTAGCATAATGTTTCTATAATAAAAAATATAAAAGCAGAGCATAAAGCGATGGCTGAGAGTTTACGCAATTTCGTTGACGCAATCACCCACAGCACAATGCCCCATGATAATGAATGGAAAAAGGAAGTGACAAAAAACACCTTTGCAAAGTGGTTAGGCTCATAACTTGCCGGCAAGCTCATCAGCAAAGAGAAGATAAATACCTCAAATATTCCAGCATAACTTCCTTTTTCAGGGAAAATCCTCATTTTGTACCTAATTTTATGCAAAGATAATACAAACAGATAGGAGAAAAAACAAGTTTATTTGATTATTTATCCAGAAATGCTGTTCTGTTGCTGGATGAGTATAATAACTATATGAAAGAGTGTAATCCTTTATAAAGAGAGTGGTAGTGCGAATTGTTAGAGATACATACTGGGTTTTGGCGTTTGTGTAAGTATTATGTCTGGAATGAAATGGCTTGGATGATTTATTAAATCATGATGAAAAATTGGAGGAATATAACGAAAAGGAAAAATTATCAGTTGTTGATGCAGTTTTTCCATAATAGTAAACGTTTTAATATGAAAGGCGAGCGAGGAGAATGCGAGTCTATGGAAACAAGGCCACCTGTTTTTAAAAGAACAAGATTAAACTTAAAGATAAGATTAATAGTGACAATGTAGCATTGCTGGCAGAATATAAGATTATGAAAGAAGAATTATCAGGATATGATAGCATCTCTCTGGAAGAGATGAAGGGTATCCGTCTAATGAACCGGATTGACACAAAGTTTGTTACAACACTTCCCGTACTGGAGGAATTGTTGCGAAGAGCCCAGCCTGAGTATTATGTTCAGGAAACAGGTGGCAGGCGAATGATGCACTACAATACCTTGTACTTTGACACGGCAAGCCATGATATGTATATAATGCATCAGAATGGCAAGAAGAATCGCCAAAAGATTAGGGTTCGCAGTTATTCTGATTCGGGAATACATTTTCTTGAGGTAAAGAATAAAAATTGTTGTGGCAGAACGAAAAAGAAGCGCATTTCTGTTAGTGACCGTTCGCAATGGAATATCGAAGGCGTGGATTTTCTTAATGAATATAGCCGTTACAAAGTAGGTGATTTGCACGAGCAGATAGAGAACAGTTTTCAGAGGGTGACACTTGTCAATAAAGGCTTGACGGAGCGCATTACTATTGACGTAGATCTGAAATTCCATAACTTTGAAAACGACTGCCGAACTGGTTTTCCAGAGTTGGCGATTATTGAATTGAAACGCGATGGAAACACATATTCCCCTATAAAAAGTATGCTGCGTGATTTGCGTATAAAGCCGTCAAAATTCAGTAAATATTGTGTAGGCTGTGCAAAGACAGACCCTATGTTAAAGCAAAATAGATTTAAGCCATTGTTTTGCTATCTTGACAAGTTAATCAGAAATTAAATAAAAACAGACAATATGGAAGAATTTGAAATTTTGGATACTCCATTATTGGAGGTTCTTGATGTTTGGCAACTTTTGTTTCGATTTGCCTTCAACAGTATTGTGGTATGGGTAATTATTCATTGGCTATACTATAGAAAGAGTAAAAGGCGTGATTATTATTTTACGTTCTTTTTGATTAGTATAAGTATCTTTTTCCTGATATTCCTTCTTGGAAGTGTTAAGATGAAGATTGGGTTTGCGTTAGGTCTGTTTGCCATTTTTGGCATTATACGGTATCGAACGGAGTCGATGCCTGTGCGGGAGATGACTTATCTTTTTGTGCTTATAGCCTTGTCTGTTATAAATGCCTTGTCAACGACTATCAGTTTTGCCGAGTTGGTATTAACGAATTTTATCTTTATATTCGCAATATGGATCTGCGAGGGAAACAAGTGGCTTAAGCATGTGTCTTCCAAGTTGGTGCAGTATGATAAGATAGAATTGATAAAGCCGGAAAAACGTGATGAACTGATAGCCGACTTGAAGCAGCGTACGGGTTTGAAAATTGTTTCGGTAGAGATTGGTTCGATAGATTTTTTGCGGGATACGGCGTTGCTGAAAGTGCATTATGAGCCAGATGACCAGTTAGTTAATTCAGTAGATAACATAATAAAAATACCTAAAGGACAATGAGAAAGATTTTAATAATGATAGTGGTTGCAGTGTTTTCTGCATCGACTGTCTTTGCAGAAGGACCAGCAATGTGGGCAACTGTTTCTGCAACGAAGAAGATAACAAAGAAGTGGGACGTTTCGGCAGAAGCCGAACTGCGAACTCATTACGGTTTTGATGGTGGTATTGACAGGGTTAGCCTGTCTGTTGGTACTGATTATGAGATATTTTCATTCTTGAAAATCGGTGTTGGTTATGTGTTTATGGATTGTCATTCACAAGACAGGATAACTAAGGGAGGAAATTTTGTTCCCGACTATTGGTACTTGCGTCATCGGTTTAATGCGTCGTTGACTGGTGAGGTTTCTTTTGGCGATTTTTCTATTTCCCTTCGTGAGCGATGGCAATACACTTATCGCCCGGAAAAGTATGTGCCAAAATTTGAGGAAGATTTTATAACACCTAAGAATGATGAATTGGTGAAGGGTAAGGGAAAAAACGTTCTTCGCTCGCGTTTGGAGTTGGAGTATAATATCCGCAGTATAAAGTTGTCGCCTTATGTTTCGGCTGAGATGTACCATAGTGGCAGCGGATTGGATAAGGTGCGATATACGGCTGGAGGAAAGTATAAGATAACAAAGAAGCACGCCCTGGAATTATTTTACCGCTATCAAGACCAGTCTGATGAGGATGACCCGGATGGGCATATTATAGGAATTGAATATAAGTTTAAATTTTAACAGATACTAATTGTTTGCGTTATGAAGAAGGTTATATATAGCATAATGGCAGCGGTTGCAATGTTGTTGCCGTTGGGCTCTTGTTCTGATGATGAGCCGACTGTTCCTGGTGGTGGTACGGTCGTTGGTGCCGGTGATGATATGCCAGAGTTTGATATAGAGTTTGATGCAACGCCGTTAGAAGAAAGCGATGAGATTACTAAGGATCCTAATAAGGAAAGTTATGACGAATATTTTGAGAATAAAGCGTTTCCAAATAAGGTGGTAATCACTTATAGTGAAGGCAAGGCGGAAGTTACAGGACAGGTTCCTGGTGTTGCTGTTGAGGTTAAAGGTGCAGGCGTTGTTGTCAATTCAACTGTTGCGGGTGTTGAGTATGAGTTGAAGGGAAGTTCTTCAAATAGTTATTTCCGTCTTTATGGTGATAATTACACTAAGGTCATTCTCGCTGGCGTTAAATTGAATAACTCAACGGGAGCGGCAATCAATATCCAGTCTAAGGCGCCAACATATCTACATCTTGCGGAAAAGAGCGTCAATGCTCTTTGCGACGGCACAACTTATGTGCCTGTTGCGCCGGTGGAGGATATGAAGGGATGTATCTTTGCTGAGGGTAAGTTGATATTCAGCGGAAAGGGAGTGTTGGATATTTCCGCGAATTGCAAGAACGCCATTTCTTCGGATATGAACATTCTTTTCCGACCAGGTAATGTTATTAATATCACCAGTACTGCGAGCAATGGTATCAAGGCAAAAACAGGAGTGAGAATTAGTGGTGGCGTTTTGAATATTGATGTCAAAGGCGAGGCGGCTAAGGGCATAAACAGTGAGTCATACGTGGTTGTCTCCGGAGGTAGAACAATTATTAAAACCTTAGGAAACAGCAAGTTTAATGGGATTGACCTGACAAATGCGGCAGGCGTAAAGTGTGATACGGATTTCGGTTTAATTGGTGGAAAAATTGCTGTCAAAACAATGGGAAAAGGAGGAAAGGGCATAAATGTCAATGGTGCAGTGACTATCAGTAGCGGTGAATTGGATGTCTTGGTAACCAGTTCGAAATATGTCTATAGTCCAGTTATGTCTTCAACGCCTAAAGGTATCAATTCGGATCTTATAATGATGATTAATGGTGGAAAGATAAAGGTGCGCGTCAATAATTCCAGCAGCGGTGAGGGTTTGGAAAGCAAGGTAGCAGTTCTTGTCAATGGTGGTCTTATCGAGGTTTCGGCTGTTGATGATTGCATCAAAGGTGAGAAATATGTTGATATATATAATGCAAGCATATATGCCTACAGTGCAGAGGGCGATGGAATAGATTCAAATGGAGAGGTTAATATTTTGAATAGTTCTGTTGTTGCTGTTGGTGGCAAGTCAAATAACGGTATAGAATGTATGGACGGCAAATTTATGGTTGATGCATCAGAAGTTGTTGCCATTGGAGAAAGCAATACCGTTATGAATTCAGAAGAGAATTATTTCGTCTCTTATACATCACCGGTCATTGGCGGTGAATGCTTGTCGATTGTTGATGAGAAAGGAACGGATATGCTGGGATATAAACTGCCGAAAAGTTATGACTCTGTTAGTTTGCTTATGACCGCAAGAAAAATGAAGAAGCAGAATAGTTATAAAGTGAAGAAGGTAACTTCTCTTGAAGGAAATAATTTCCATGGAATGTACTTTTAGAGTATGTTTAAAAGGGGTTGTGTCAAAATAAATTTTCGATGCAAACCATTTTTGATTAGAATAAGGCACTCTTATGGCTCAACAAAACAAAATGCTTGCATTTTGTTTTGTTTTTTACTTTCATTAATTTTGTGCTCGCAAATTAAGTTAAGTTAATGAAAAGAATAGGATTGTTTTTAGTGTTTGTAGGATTTTTTTCTGCATCTTTGTTTGCAGAGGGTACTGCTGTTTGGTCGCTTGTTTCAGCAACTAAAAAGATAAATAAGAATTGGAATGCTTATGTTGAGGCAGAGTTGCGAAGTCATCCGAATTTTACAGGAGGTATGGGTTACTTCAGTTTTGCCGTTGGAACGAATTACAATATTTGCCAGTATTTGAGTGCAACAGCAACTTATGTTCTGATAGATCGTAATACAAACGGCAAATACACATCAGACAGTTATATTACAGATTACTGGGGACTTAGCCATCGTTTTCACTTTTCGTTGACCGGTAAGGTCAAGTTTGGTGATTTTTCTGTTTCATTGCGTGAGCGCTGGCAATATACTTACCGCCCGGAGAGATATGTTGCGCAGTTGGAAAAAGATATGCTGACATTGCGGGAAGCGGCGTTGGTAAAGGGTAATGCAAAGCATCTTCTTCGCTCCCGCTTGCAGTTGGGTTATGGTATCAATAGCATCAATCTGTCTCCGTATGTTTCTGCCGAGTTGTTTAGCAGCGACAAGATTGATTATGTTTGGTACACAGCCGGCACTGAATACAAAATCAACTCCAACCATACAATTGACCTATACTACCGCTATCAGGATGAGCCGAGCCTGAACATCATAGGAGTTGGATATAAATACAAATTCTAAAAAATCCAATACTATAAAAGCATTACAATTTTGATTACATATAAGAACAATAGCCTATTTTGTGACAATATATCACTTTTTCGGCTTTTTCGGCTTATTGTTTTGTTATTTGTTTTCAAATACCTATATTTACAAGTACAATTATTAACTAAAATCATATATCTATGAAACTCGTTGGTTGAATTAATTTTGCAAAACATTTATAATGAAAAAGTTGCACATA
>UQLZ01000075.1 GCA_900541935.1 uncultured Prevotellaceae bacterium
AACCGACCGGGGGCCCGGCAGGTCCCGGAACGGCTCCGGCAGTCGTAAGCGCAAAGGATGCAAAAATCCCTCCTTCGGCAGTCCCGCAAGAAACGCATAGAAAGGACGGGGCTGCGCGCGCAACACGGCGAACAAGGCTTCAAGATAGGGGGCGCCGATAAAACGGAAATCGCGAATACAATATATTATTGACATGTTATTGGATTTTGTATTGCTATCAAACAATGTGTCATTGCACGCAAAGGAGAGGCAGGCGCAAAAAAGAGGGCGCATTATGTCGCAACAAAGCAAGCATAATAAACATATGTACAGTATACAAATGTGAATATGTCCATTTTTTTGTACCTGTGAAAGAGAGAAAGCCAAAACGTACTGATGCGACACTTAACGACTTGATCATGCGGCGATTAAAGAGATACGCAAGAGCAACGGCCATTCGCAGGAGTATGTGTTTGAGAATACGGGTCTGGCATCGCCCATATCGAAATCGGCCGGGTCATTCCGTCCATCGTTTCAATTTCGATCTTTTGCAAATGCTACAATATCACACTCGATGAGTTTTTCGCGCCCCTGAACTATCCACCGAAAGAATAGACGCAACTTCCAGCAAGAATCCCCCGCCCCCCCGCCCCCAACAAACTGACAAGCGACGTTATTGAAAAGTTCAAATCTTCTGGAAACAAAAACAATGCAGAACTGCTGCAATGGTCTGACAACCTATATACAACATACCACCAGTTAGACGACATTATCGACGTATATTACGGAGAGCTGGCTCCAACTACTGCTTATATCAGCGTTTTCGACCTCAAAAAATACAAAAATGGCATGCTCCTGCTGCCTCCTGACTTGACAAAGCAACCAGTTGCACCTTGCGAACCAATAAAGCAGGAAAAACTATTCAAGGCTTTCACCGACAATATTTCTTTTAACAAAATTGTTGGTGTGCAAGACGTTCTGGACCTAAACAAGGTTGCAACGCAAGAAGGCAATGAAATGAGAATGCTGATAAACGTTGCGGAAACTCTTCACGAAAAGGCGATTGGAAAAATTGCAGACCAGATTGCAGAAAGATTCCACGAAGGTGGCGCTAAAGTGGTTCTTATCGCAGGGCCTTCATCCTCCGGAAAAACCACGACAACAAAACGCCTTTCCGTTCAACTGCTTGCAAACCTTATCCGTCCGCAAATGATTTCACTTGACGACTACTTCGTTAACCGTGAAAATACTCCACGCGATGAAACAGGTGACTACGACTATGAATCCCTATATGCTCTTGACCTTGAGCAATTCAACAAGGATATAACTGACCTTATTGCAGGTAAGGAGGTTGCTTTGCCTACCTATGACTTTACGTCCGGCAAGCGTATATATAAAGGCAATACTCTTAAACTGACGGAAAACTCCGTTTTGCTTATGGAAGGCATTCACGGTCTGAACCCGGAACTGACCAAGGCGATTCCTGACAAACAGAAATTCAAGGTATATGTTTCGGCGCTGACCACTCTTTCTCTTGACGACCATAACTGGGTGCCAACAACCGATAACAGGCTGCTTCGCAGAATAGTCCGCGACTACAAATATCGCGGTGCTTCGGCTCTTGACACAATTTCCCGCTGGCAAAGCGTTCGTCGCGGTGAAGAAAAATGGATTTTCCCATTCCAGGAAAATGCCGACGCCATGTTCAATTCGTCTCTGATTTTCGAATTGGGCATCATGAAGGATTTTGCGGAACCAATTCTAAGGCAAGTTCCTCACAATGTTCCGGAATATGCCGAAGCATACCGTCTGCTTCGCTTCTTGAGTTACTTCAAAGCAATTAAAGCAGAGCAAGTTCCGTCAAACAGCCTTCTTAGAGAATTCCTCGGAGGAAGTACTTTTACTTACTGATATGACAAGATTACTTAAATATATTTTGATAACCGCCGCTGTCGTGCTGTCGGCATGCAGTGATGAGCCGGAAAGAGACTACGGGGATTTCCTCGAAGCATTTGTTACATACAAAGGAAACAAAACACTTACATATCAGCCGCAAAACGACAGTCCAACAATCACCCTGATTGCTGACAGATGGAACGAAGAAGCAATAAAGCAAGGGGAAAGGGCGGTTATCAGATACACGGTAATTGAGCAAACGGACAGTCACTCATATAATGTAAAAATCAATGCTGCCGACAAACTTTATTCTGACGTACTGCGACAGGCCTCGGTTGAAACAATAAAATCATTAAACCCTCAGCCTATTAAGATAACAAGCCTCTGGAGGAGCGGTGAATATATCAATCTTAACAGTTGGGTACCCCATGTTGCCCAAGGTGCAAAAATTTCACTGATTGCCGATGAGAAAACAATTGACAATGATGTGCCGGAACTTTATCTTGTTTATCATTTCGGTTCGCAAAACCCTGATTTTGAAAGAAAATGCTATGCCTCTTTCAAAATAGCAAACCTTTGGAACAGACAATCATGCAAGTCAATAAAGATAAAGATATTGACCGATAAAAAAATCGAAGAGTATGTCTTTGAAAAATCGACAACTCTTCGATAAATTGCTTTTCTAATCAGACTGGGTTCTACTTTCTTTTCTTCTTGTCTCTAAAATAGTCATTATAAATCTTAATACTGAAGATAATTGCCGAAGAGGTTGTTGTTATTAGATTAGTAACTATAAGAGGCCAATTATCACGCATAAATCCTTGAATGATAAAAAAGAACCCGCCAAGACCCATCAAAAGAAAGGTCGTCAAGGCAATACCATCGGTATCTCGCGTCTTTATTGTATAGATTGCCTGAGGCAAATATCCCAAAACCATACAAATAGCGGCCGAATAGCCGATTATCATTTCTGCCAGTTCAAAATCCATAATAATTGATTTAAGTATTTATAATTTAATATTTTACAAAAAGGGAAAGTTCGCTAAGATAGCATTATTTCCTCAAACAAACAAAATCAGAAACAAATAAATTACTTACATACCTGCATTGGCGGTTTGTGAGTACGAAAAACTGCACAAAAAATAAAAATTTTTACTGTTACGCAGATAGGATGCGCAGCAAAGTATTATCTTTGCTCCCGATTTGAACAAACATTAAGTAATGCAGAAACAAAGAACATACATATCAGGAATCATGCTCCATAGCCGCAGTGCATTTGGAGGCTGTTGCTTTAGTTGGCGCTTTAGCAACTTCCTTAGTGTGCTTGTAGGATTTGTCCGACAACTTTGTTTTAGCGGTTACCGATGTCATAGTTTCTAAATAAATACCAAACATCAGCAAATAAGACAAAAGAAGATAGTTGGAAGGTCCGTAAGGCACTTTCCAATTTTTTTGTGCCTTCCGGCAATCTTCTTTTATGCTGGCAGGCACGTCGTAAACAATTTATTATGGATGAAATAAACTTTTACAGCCATGCCAGCAAACAAAAATGCACTTATAAGATACAAAACCATAGACAGGTGCCTAAGAAACAGGTACAGAAGGTGGACGCTGGATGATTTGGTGGACGCTTGCTCAGATGCTCTATACGACATGGAGGGCATTGCTAAGGGCGTATCCACAAGAACCGTTCAGGGAGACTTGCAGATGATGAGGTCTGACAAGTTAGGATATTATGCCCCAATCGAAGTCTATGACAACAAATATTACAGATATTCTGACCCTGATTACTCTATTACCAATACTCATATTACTACAGAAGATTATAACCTTATTGTCCAGGCAGTTAACACGATTAAAGAATACCGGGAAGATGGGGATATAGACAAATTAGATGAAGTGTTGGGCAGAGTGAAAGACAAACTCAACAATCTCTTGAGAGTAGTATAGAAAAGAGGTTCTACCAGCCATTATGACTTCCGTAGAACCTCTTTCCGCATAGAGTAAGGAATCGGATTCGAACCGATGAGTTATGGTTTTGCAGACCACCCCTTTTGACCACTCAGGCATCCTTACATCAGTAGCGGGAGGTGGATTCGAACCTGCGACCTCCAGGTTATGAGCCTGACCAGCTGCCAACTGCTATCATCCCGCAATATTCAGTACTCCGAGCAGGATTCGAACCTGCGACCTCCTCGTTCGTAGCGAGGTGCTCTATCCTACTGAGCCATCGGAGCATTTTGGGAGAAAGACGGGACTCGAACCCGTGATCGCCTGAGCCACAATCAGGCATTCTTACCAACTGAACTACAATCTCCATATCTGTGGAATCTCGTGGATTCGAACCACGTTCTTGGGATTTTCAGTCCCACGCATACACCATGTCTGCCAAGATTCCATAAATTGTGCAGAAGCAAAAGGATTCGAACCTCTGACCTTCGGTTTTGGAGACCGACGTTCTACCAACTGAACTATACTTCCATTACGCGGAAGCAGAAGGATTCGAACCTTCGGAGTCTATTGGCCCGGCACCTTAGCAGAGTGCTGTTTTCGACCGCTAAACCATGCTTCCTTAGTTTTGACATTGCAAAGGTAGATAGCCGTTATGCAGTCTTTTTGCGCAACAAAAATTTTTTCATAAAAAAATTCTTTTTACATAAAAATTCCCGTGGTATTTTACTATTCATTTGTAAATTTGCTTATTAATCACAAAGTTTCGGCAATAATTAATCAAAAAACTTTGAAAAACTTAATCACCTTTGTATATTTGTAGAACAATAGAAACCGTAAAGTACAGGACCTATGGAAAAAACTTTAGGCATCATCAAGCACGACCCGTGGCTCGCTCCATACGCGGATGCCATTAACGGACGTCACAAAGATGCAGTAAAAAAAGAACTCGAATTAGTTGGTAAAAAGGGAAATCTTGTCGATTTTGCTAATGCGCACAAATATTTTGGCTTGCACAAGACAAAGACCGGTTGGATTTTCAGAGAATGGGCTCCTAATGCTACCGAGATTTACCTAATGGGCTCTTTTACCGACTGGCACGAGGATGAAGACTACAAACTCACAAGACTTGACGGCGGTGTATGGGAAATAAACCTCCCCAAAAAAGCCCTCAAGCATGGTGACCTCTACAAACTTATCGTCAAATGGGACGGTGGCTACGGAGAAAGAATCCCGGCATACTCTACAAGGACTGTTCAAGATGAAAATACTTATATTTTCTCTGCCCAGGTATGGGACCCGGCAAGAAAATACAAATTCAAGATAGATAATTTCAAGCCTCAGACAAATCCCCTACTTATCTACGAATGCCATATCGGTATGGCACAAAATAAGGAAGGAGTTGGCACGTACAATGAATTCCGTGAAAAAGTACTGCCCCGCATCGTTAAGGACGGATATAATGCCATTCAGATTATGGCAATACAGGAGCATCCATATTACGGCTCTTTCGGATACCATGTTTCGGGATTCTATGCTGCATCAAGCCGTTTCGGAACTCCAGAGGAACTGAAAGCACTTATCGACGAAGCCCATGCTAACGGAATTGCCGTTATTATGGACATTGTCCATTCTCACGCTGTTAAGAACGAGGTTGAAGGCCTTGGTAGATTTGACGGAAGTTATAACCAATATTTCTACGGTGACAACAGAAGAGAGCACCCGGCTTGGGATTCGCTTTGCTTTGACTATGGCAAAAACGAGGTATTGCACTTCCTCCTTTCAAATTGCAAATTCTGGCTCGAAGAGTATAAATTCGACGGTTTCCGCTTTGACGGCGTAACTTCTATGCTTTATTATAACCACGGACTCGGTCAGGCTTTCTCTTCCTACGATGACTACTACAACGGCGGTCAGGATACTAACGCAATTACTTACCTTTCTCTTGCAAACAAGTTGATTCACAAGGTTAACCCTCATGCTATTACTATTGCAGAAGAAATGAGCGGTATGCCTGGACTTGCTAACAAATTCTCTGACGGAGGTATCGGTTTCGACTATAGAATGGCTATGGGTATCCCTGACTTCTGGATTAAAACTATCAAGGAAAAGAAAGATGAGGACTGGAAACCAGGGGCTATCTTCTGGGAACTGACAAACAGAAGAGCAGACGAAAAGACTATCAACTACGCTGAAAGCCATGACCAGGCTCTCGTTGGTGATAAAACCATAATTTTCAGACTTATCGATTCTGAAATGTACTGGCACATGATGGTTGGCGACAACAATTACACCGTTGACCGTGGTATTGCTCTTCACAAGATGATTCGTCTTGTTACACTTGCAACTATCAACGGCGGTTACCTCAACTTTATGGGTAACGAATTCGGCCACCCTGAATGGATTGACTTCCCGCGTCAAGGCAACGGCTGGTCTTACAAATATGCACGCCGCCAATGGGACCTCGTTGACAGGGAAGACCTAAAATACAAATTCCTTGGAAAATTTGATGAAGACATCATTAACCTGGTACGCAAGTCAAAGAATTTCCAGGCTTCTCCAGTTGAAAAACTTTGGGACAAGGACGATGACCAAATCCTTATATTCAAGAGAAAAGACCTTGTATTCGTATTTAACTTCAACCCAACGCAATCGTTTACCGACTACGGATTCCTTGCTCCTGTTGGCGAATACACTCACGTTCTTGACTCTGATGAGCCTAAGTACGGTGGCTATGGAAACATCGATGTGAAAGTAAACCACTTTACTCAGCACGATGAACTCTACGCCGAACACGGTCTCGGATGGCTGAAACTTTACATCCCGGCAAGAAGCGTTCAGGTGCTCAAACTGAAAAAGCCAAGAAATAAATAAAAGAATATCTCTATTATTAACTGAAAAGGGGGTTGCGTCAAAAAATTATTTTGGCACACCCCCCCATATATATGTCAGAATGTCAGCATATTACCTACTTTTCAGTAGGAACACTCTGTAGAGTGTCCGCTGACATGTGTCGTTACCAGGCAGCCTATTGTTTTTGTTATTGCGTGGCAAACTGTTTGCAATTAAGAATGCAGTATAAACACCTTTGTAAACACCATCACCAAAAGCGTAAGCGAAAACAAGACCTGATTTATCGTCTTGCGGACAGCCTTTACCTTTGCCGACTGCTCACCTCTGCTGTATGCTTTGCGAAGAGCATAGAGGTTAAAGCCGAGTGCAAAAACAGTTATAACCGCAGCGATCCAAACAAATGCCTCCTTCTCAAGAAGGTCTCCAAAACTAAAAATGATAAAACTTGAAACATTCGCTATTGACAGTTCTTCATAAATATTTTCCATAAAATCTATCCTCCCATACAATTAAATTGTAGCATATTTTCTACCGTTTTATATACTGTTGTAATATATAATATTTGGATTTATAGACTGCAGATTTCTGATGAAACCAGTTTTGTCTTTAGGTGAAATAATAAGAGGTGTTCTTTGTTTGGTGAAATATATTGCTATTCGGTCTAAAGAAGATGCTGGAGATGCAAGAATAGAATTAGAATCTTTTATTATTCTTATTTGATTTATATCATAATTGGTGGTTGAAAATATACTGCATTTAACTGAGAGGATGTTATCATGTATAGTGTAGCGGATGTTAAACAGAGAGAAAAGAGCAAAAAAGAGGATTAACGCTACAATTGTTACTACAATCCATGAAAAATCGTATAACAATACTGGGATTACAGGAATTACAGTAAATCCTATAATGGCACATATTAGCCAAATTGCAATTTTTGTTTTATAAACTTTCTCCATCTCGTTCAATTATAAGAATATTTTCTGAAACAGCAGGTTGCTTGCTGAGATTTAGATTAAGGGTTTGTTTTAGGCGGTTTGCATCAATCGCTTTTATTGAGGGTTAGTCTGGGTTGAACCCCAAGTTCAAAGTTAGCACAAAAATATGTATTTACAAGTATATCCAAATTATTGAGGATATTTTGAGTGGTGAATTGAAGTGTATTGCTGTCCGACAAAAATTTTAAGCCATTATAAAATAAGTGATGTTTCCATTTACAAATGTCTTAAATAGTTGCTTTGTTCTCACTATTGACAGTTCTTCATAAATATTTTCAATAAATTTTACCCTCCCTTACAATCGACAAAATCATAAATCATTAACAACAGACCAACATAGCCTATATATCTTTAACCAATTGTAATAATTGCCCTTCTTTTGAAAAGAATAAACAAAAAATACTCATTTGTTTCATAGATACCTGTTGGTTGAATTAAATTAGTGAATACTTTACTTGACCAATTTTCCGATT
>UQLZ01000076.1 GCA_900541935.1 uncultured Prevotellaceae bacterium
GAAAGTCGGGGCTTTGTGCGTAAAAAGAGGGAGGTGCGCATTTTGACACACCTCCACAAGAGGGTGGCAAGGGCTCTTACCTATATGTAGTATACACGAAAGTACTTTGTCAGTATATGAGTGATGGCATTAAACAAATTGGTTTACATGAAAGCAATGTGGTTAATTTTGATGCCTGTTTCCATTGGGGGAAAAATTCTTATGGTAAACCTCAGCGTGGTGAATGGAAGAAGGGGAATTATGACTATATAATTGTTGATGAAGCTCAGGATTTTTCAAAAGAGGATATAGAATTGTTTTGTTCAAAGGCTAATAAGGCATTGTTGTTGTATGGTGATTCTGCTCAACAACTTTATGCTTTTATCAAAAATAAGCAAACGGTTTCAATGGAGGATATACAGTATTTTACTAGGTTTCCTGTTGAACAACTTGTGTTTAATCATCGATTGCCTAAGAGAATAGCTCGTCTTGCTCAGTATCTCAATTCAGAAACTGATGAACTTGAAGAACGTTGTACAGAAGAAGGAACGGAAAGGCCTAAAATTCTTCAATATCAAACAATAGAAGCTCAATATGATGCTATTATATCTTTGATACAGAATAGAAACATGGAAGATGTTGGTATTTTATTCCGCCACAACGAGGAAGTTGAAAGAGCATATAATTATTTTAAGAAACACGGCATGAATGTTGAAGCTAAGTACGATCAGTTTATGGATTTAGATTTTTCTTCAGACAATCCAAAGATAATGACCTATCATAGTTCAAAAGGACTTCAATTTGAACACGTTTTTATTCCTGAATGTACTGCTTGCGATGGAAGGAATCCATTATATGTAGCAGTAACGAGAACCTATCGTGCTTTGTACATCATGCACTCTGGCAATCTTTCCAGTTTTTTTGATGATGTGCCTACTTCTCTCTATGATAAGAGCCTTACGAGTGGATCCAAATTAACAATAGATTGATAAAAGGATATTATGAGATTATACATACCAACTTGTACTCTGAATTTTAATAACATATTGTCTTCAGAGTCTATTTCGCCAATTGGACTATATGCAAAACGAGGCTATGGCAACAAACGCTTCTATCCAGTCTGCGCTAACGATAAGGAGAATGCAATTCTATTATATAGTAAATTTCCAAGATTCAAGGTTGAAGAAAATGACCTTGAAAACTATCCTATGGTTGTTGAGATAGAATCTGAAGACTATAAGGAAGGATTTTTTGAGAAGGCCAATGAACTCGATGGCGTAGAAACTTATCTCTGTTATCATACCATCAACCTTAACCCTTTCCATTGCCGTATTTTTTTCAATAGTTATCAGGAGCAATTGAGTGTGTTTTCAAAAGCTGAACAAAGTCTTGAGAATAAGTTCTATAAACTTTATGATGCTAATATAGAGGTCAAGCCCGAGCATAAAAAAACTTTTTGGAGTACTGCCCAAAACTTATTTAGCCAATATGAAAAAGATGATTTCTTATGGGACACTTCATATGCAGATTGCGAAATAAAGAGTGGATTTACAGATGTCGGTAGAGACGTTTTGTTAGACAGAATTAAAGGCTTCATTTATTGTTATTTAATAGGTGCTAATAATTCGGTAAGCGACGAAGTTGGTAAATTGAAAGCTTTATCAAGAAAACTTCGTAATATACTTTCTGCTGTCATAAATTCTTATGATAAAAGACCTACTCAAGTGCAAGACGATGCTATTCTGAATGGAATCAGAGAATTTAACGAAATTTATTCTTCAATAGATGAAGATACTATTTGGAACAATAATTTGATAGAGGCTAAATTATTAGACAACCCGCAAGGGCTTTCTGTAAAAGATGCCAAGAATCTTTTGCACTACTGGAATGTTTATGATGAATTCTGCAACAAACTTCATCTTCGTAGAGTTTATGATGCAAATGATTTGTGGAGTTGTTTAGAGTATGCATCCCCGGAGGCATTTACTCGAGTTACAGACTGTATGAATAGTGTTGTTCGCAGATTGGAAGCAAAGGATATAGCTAAACGTGAAAAGTATGCCATTGAGTCGTTGATAAATATTGATGATAATCTGTCATTGCAGATATTGGATACATCGTATCAGACTTCTTTTTATAGCAGATTAATTAGTTCTCAGTTTATAGATGATTATAAGTCTGTTATGGAAGAAAAAGGAGTAGAGGAGCCTTTGGCGCAAGCGTACAATGGAGGTGTGATTCTAAAGTGGATGCTTGAAGATAAATGGGATGTTAGTCCTGCTTCTGCTTATATCAGAGCATTGCTTAATCATTTCCAAGAGAATTCTGCATTCGATTTATTTGCTATTGATAATGACGTGCTTTCATCATTTGCCGCATTCTGTCAAAAGGGTGATAATATTGACCGCTTGGTAGAGTACCTTGAACAAACCGGATTCTGCAATTATAAATTGGCGTATGGCATCTATGGAGCCACAAGAGGTTTTGCTTCTTTGCCGAAAACATTTACATCAGATTTGATTGATGGTGACAAGGATTACTATCGGACATTTGCAAGTATTGTATGGAGAATGCTTAATGGCGTAGAGATAAAGAATGCTGTATTACCAAAGACCTGTTCGAGTACTTCTGTTGTAGTTGAAAGTCAGATTGGTTCTAAGATTTTTGAAAATATGAATAAGGTAGAGTGCAATGTCAAAAAACAGCAAAAAGTTGTTGAGGCGGTAATAAAGGCTGTTGAACTAGAAGATGCTGTACAAAGTCCTAAAGCTTTCATGTATATACTGGATAGCATACCTAATATTAAAAGGACAAATGCATATAAGAATCTGGTTCAAGCAAATTTTGCGGAAGATACTGGAGTCTATACTCCAGAGGAGTTCAAGGAAAAAATTTATCGAACAATTGGTGAGAAAGATTCGGAAGCAGCGAAAGACCGAATTGATACTGCAATTGAATTAGAAGCAAAGAGGCAGGATCCCGAGGCATTTTTATATATACTGGATAATTATTTAGATAAGACATCTAATGCATATAAAAAAATTGTCGCACTTATAAAGACTAGTGGCTCTTCAACTTCTAAACTATCTATGCAACTTCCTGTAGCAGGGAATAAGTTTCCTGTTTCTGGCACTTCAGAAAGACAACACAATCTCCGTCTTATAAAAGCTACCTCGGCTAATTTTGTTGATGATAATAATGCAAGAAACTTCATATTGTCTAGAGCTTATCTCCCAAGTGAAGTTCGTGATGTCTTGGCAAAAAAAATAACCTCTTTCCAGAAAGATTATGCTCCTAATGGTTATTATTATGGCAGGGAAGATAGTCCTCGAACCAATGATAATACAATAAAGCATTTTATTAATAAATGCACATTTACAAAAGGGAATAATCCTTCATGGATACCTTCAACGAAGGAGAATAAGGCTTTGTTAGAAAAACTTAAACAAGAATTATATGATAGATATGCCGTCAGAAAAGATACTTATTAAAAACGATGCTGGTGAACAAGTAGAAGCGACAGCTCCTGTAATTATCTCTGCAAGTCGTTCAACTGATATTCCTGCTTTTTATGCCAAGTGGTTTTTCAACCGCTTGGCTAAAGGCTATTGTGTGTGGTATAATCCGTTCAATCAACAGCCAATGTACATTTCTTTTAAGAAATGTAAGGTTATTGTTTTTTGGACAAAGAATCCCAAACCTATATTGCCATATTTGCACGAACTTGATAAACTTGGAATACACTATTATTTTCAATTTACACTCAATGATTACACTCAGGAACTGTTTGAACCTAATGTCCCATCTATAGAAGAAAGGGTTGAGACATTCAAGAAGTTATCTGATATGATTGGAAAGGAGAAGGTCATATGGAGATTCGATCCTCTAATCCTAACTAAGCACATAACTCCTCAAGATTTGCTTAAAAGAATATGGCATTTAGGAAATCTTCTTAAAGGTTTTACAGATAAACTAGTATTTAGTTTTGTTGATGTCAAAACTTATCGTAAAGTACAGAATAATCTTATCAAAGAAACGACATATTTTACGAAGGAGAATGTTGAATCAGCTGAAATGACATATTCTCAACGTTGTGAATTTATTTATGGCCTTGTTAAAATTAGAGAGGCATGGAAATCTCAGGGATGGAATGTTGCTATGGCGACATGTGGAGAGGAAGCTGAACTTGACGGGTATGGCATTGAGCATAACCGTTGTATTGATGGAGAACTGATGAAAAGTATCTTTGCGGATGATGAGGAGTTGGTTTATTATCTTCATACGTTGAAATGGCCTGTTCGTGATATATTTGGACAACTCCCTCTATTGCCTAATAAGAAAAAGAAAGTAAAAGATTCAGGTCAGCGTAAAGTGTGTGGGTGTATGGTAAGTAAAGATATTGGTATGTATAATACTTGCAGGCATTTATGCGTGTATTGCTATGCTAATACAAGTAAAGAATGTGTATTAGTAAACAGCAAATTGCATTCTGATGAAAGTGAAAGTTTATTATAACTGTTATTATAATAAACTTTGTATAATGTCTGTTGCGATATCTCTTTTGTGGGCTTTTGCTGGTGGCTTAATTAGAGAAAATTGCTGAATTTGCTTATATTTTTGTCTTTTGGCAAATGTTTTGTCGTTATTTATGAGTAACTTTGCGTTTTGTAAAGATTATTATCGAAAATATTTGAAAATATAATACAATATGAGTGAATTAGCAACTACATACAATCCCGAAGACGTTGAGGGTAAATGGTATGAGTACTGGCTTAGACACGAATTATTCAAGTCAAAGCCTGACAATAGAGAGCCTTATACGGTAGTTATCCCGCCGCCAAATGTTACTGGTGTGCTTCACATGGGACACATGCTTAATAATACAATTCAGGATATCCTTGTTCGCCGTGCTCGCATGGAGGGCAAGAATGCTCTTTGGGTTCCAGGTACTGACCACGCAAGTATCGCTACTGAAACTAAGGTTGTCAACAAGTTGGCAAGTGAGGGTATCAAGAAGCGTGACCTCACTCGCGAGCAGTTCCTTGAGCATGCATGGGAATGGACTCACAAGCATGGCGGTATCATCCTCGAGCAGTTGAAGAAACTTGGTGCTTCTTGCGACTGGAGCAGAACTGCGTTCACAATGGATGAAACTCGTTCTGAAAGCGTTATCAAGGTTTTCTGTGACTTGTATGACAAAGGTCTTATCTACCGCGGTTTGAGAATGGTTCACTGGGATCCGATGAACCAGACTGCCTTGAGTGATGATGAGGTTTACTATCAGGAAGAGCAGTCAAAACTATATTATCTTAAATATTACGTTGCTTCTGATGACGGAACAGGTGAAACTGGTTCAGAGGAGGAAGTTATCCATCGTGATGAGAATGGTCGCCGTTATGCTGTAGTTGCAACAACTCGTCCTGAAACAATTATGGGCGATACTGCAATGTGTATCAACCCGAAGGACCCTAAGAACCAATGGTTGAAAGGTAAGAAGGTTATCGTTCCTCTTGTTGGTCGTGAGATTCCGGTTATAGAGGACCGCTATGTTGAGATAGAATTCGGTACAGGCTGTCTGAAGGTTACGCCTGCTCATGATGAGAATGACTATATGCTCGGTAAGAAGCATAATCTTGAAACTATCGATATTTTCAACGGTGACGGTACGGTTAACGAGGTTGCAGGCATGTACGTTGGTATGGACCGTTTTGCTGTTCGAGAGCAAATTACCAAGGACCTTGTTGAAGCAGGTTTGATGGAGAAGATTGAGGACTATACTAATAAGGTTGGTTGCTCAGAGCGTACTCACGTTCCAATTGAACCGAGATTGTCTTTGCAGTGGTTTATCAGCATGCAGCACTTTGCTGATATTGCTTTGCCACCGGTAATGAACGATGAAATTAAATTCATTCCTTCTAAATACAAGTCAACATATAAGAATTGGTTGGAAAATATCCAAGACTGGTGTATCAGCCGTCAACTATGGTGGGGTCACAGAATCCCGGCATATTTCTATGGCGAGGGCGATAATGACTTCGTTGTTGCTCCAACTATTGAGGAAGCTGTTGAGAAGGCAAAGGTTAAGACAGGAAATGCCGCCCTTGTTGCTGCAGACTTGCGTCAGGCAGAAGAGGCTTTGGATACATGGTTCTCATCTTGGTTGTGGCCAATTACTTTGTTTGACGGTATAAATAATCCTGATAATGAAGAGTTGAAATATTATTATCCGACAAATGACCTTGTTACAGGTCCGGATATTATTTTCTTCTGGGTTGCAAGAATGATTATGGCTGGTTACGAGTATATCGGTAAGATGCCGTTTAGAAATGTTTATTTCACAGGTATCGTTCGCGACAAACTCGGACGCAAGATGTCTAAGTCACTCGGTAACTCTCCAGACCCAATCGAATTAATGGAGAAATACGGTGCCGACGGCGTCAGAATGGGAATGATGCTTTCTGCTCCTGCTGGCAATGATATTCTTTTTGATGAGTCATTGTGTACACAGGGACGTAACTTCAATAACAAGATTTGGAATGCGTTCCGCTTGGTTAAGGGCTGGAATGTTGTTGATGCAGAGCAACCGGAATATGCAAAGATAGCAGTTAAGTGGTTTGATGCAGTGCTTAATAAGACAATGGTAGAAGTTGAAGACTTGTTCAGCAAGTTCCGTTTGTCAGAAGCGTTGATGGCTGTATACAAATTGTTCTGGGACGAGTATTCATCATGGTATCTTGAAATGGTTAAGCCTGCATACGGCTCACCAATTGATAAGGCTACATACGAAGCAACTCTAGGCTATTTCGATACATTGTTGCGCTTGCTTCATCCGTTCATGCCGTTTATCACAGAAGAGTTGTGGCAACACATCGCAGAGCGTAAGGATGGTGAAAGCATTATGGTTGCCCAATTGCCTAAGATGGGAGAATTTGATGATAGCATTGTTGCTGATATTGATGTTGCAAAAGAAATTATCGCAGGCGTACGTACGGTAAGGATGCAGAAGAATATCCCAAATAAGGAGCAGTTGGAACTTCAGGTTGTAGGTAATGCAGAGTTGAAGTTGGAAGCAATTATTGCTAAACTCGCAAACTTGTCATCAATCGTTTCTGTAGAGGAAAAAGATGCAACAGCGGCTTCTTTCCTTGTTGGAACTGTTGAATATGCTGTGCCTCTTGGCAACAATATCGACATTGAGGAGGAGTTAAAGAAGCTTGAAGCAGATTTGAAATATAATGAAGGCTTCCTTGCAAGCGTTATGAAGAAACTCAGCAACGAGAAATTCGTTAATAACGCACCAGCAAAGGTTATTGAAATGGAGCGTAAAAAGCAAGCCGACGCAGAAGCGAAGATTGCTACTTTGAAAGAAAGTATAGCAGCATTGAAATCTTGCAAGTAATATTCTATCAATTATATATTTGTTAAAAGTGCCGGTTTATCCGGCACTTTTTGTATAGTTAAATCTAAGTCGGTTATTGTCGCAGCTGTCTTATTGGCTCAGTAGCAAAAAGGTGTGGGATTGACCTAACAGCCGTAAGTCTTTGAGGTAACTCTCGCCAACCACAATCAATAAACCATTTGCTCCTACA
>UQLZ01000077.1 GCA_900541935.1 uncultured Prevotellaceae bacterium
CATCAGAGGTCTACGCCAGCAGCGGAGCTGCGGATTTTGTGCGGGGATGAACCCGCCTTGCAGAAGAGATGTTGATGGAACCGCAAGGACATACGAATAGATGCTTGATGCTGATTGCTCGCAACTTGCTGAGATTGCTGCTTATGGGGACGCAGGGACACGAATAGAGGCTTGCTGCTTTGGGGCCGTAGGGAGATGACATCTTGCTAATGCTCTGGCTTCAACATAAATAAATTAACAGTATTGTTGAATTCAGAAACATAATCTACAAAATTTGGATTATCTTTTCTCAGAATCATTGCTGCATAATTATTTACTCCTTCTAAGTCTTGGATATTAGCAACCATAATTACATATTGTTCTTTGCCATTAGCATAAGCAAACCAAGAATCAAATAAGCGATTTCGCAATGCTTGCTTTCTATCACCCGTTTCACATATATAAAGGAGAGCAAACTCGTTTGTCTCAAAGAAATTGTCTATTATAGCAATTACTGTATCTCTTACCTTCATATCACGAGGAGAACGATGCTTGTTCACATTCGTAATATTAAACATGTATGCCTCGCAATGTTCCAGCAAGTCATCAAGATCAAAGCTAATAGCTATCTCTACGCCATAATCTGTTACGAAACGATAAGTGTTTGAATCTACCATCATAACATCATACGGTGAAGAGGCATTAATCATTTTCAAAGAAAGCTCTTTCATTTCACCAAACATTTACAAACTTTGGGTCTTCTCCTGTACGAGCAAGATAATCCTGACGGAGCATCTGTTCTAACTCTGCCATACGCTTTCTTTTTCTTTCCTTTGATGCCATGAATCTTTTCATTGCAGCATCACGCTTCTCCCAAAATTCTTTATTCAATGTTTCCATAATTCCTCCTGTTTTTTTAATTCTGTGCAAATATAAGGGTTTTCTGCGTAAAAGCCAAAGGATTATAAGTTTTTTTTCTAAAATTACGCTAAAATCTGAAGAATAGCTTAAAATGAGCTATTTATGAGTGTTTCGTCTCAATAGAGGTAATGATTTGGCAACAGGGCCATTTTCTGCAATGTGCATAGGATTGCTTGTCAAACAACTCTTATCGTTTGCAAAACTACTAATAAAATTTGGATTATTCTATAAATCCATTATAATTTTTGTTTTTTTTGCTATCCCCTAAATATAACGATTTTTTGGGGCTCTTTTTTAGTTTCTTCTAACTATTTCATGTGCCTTTCTGAATAGGGAGTGAATTGTAATGCAAAGCGTTTATGTGCTGCTTTAAGATATGAGTCGTAGGCATGGTCAGAATGGTTATATTTATAAGGTACAATTTTCCCTTTTCTTAAGCGGACAATACGCCCTTGTTCGTCTATTCGATAGAAGAAAGTATGATAGTAGTTGTCCAAGCATGGATTTTTGTCTTCGTCAAGCCAAGAATTTTCTTCAAATACCTCTAATTTAAGAAGATTACTTTGCTCGTTATATACCCATTTACTTCTTTGAATATCCTCTGTAGGAATATGCCGTTTGCTATTGAAACTGAACTTTATAAATGTGGGGGTAATTTCGTTTATGCCTAAATATAATGCATCTGCAATTTTTCCATCATGCCCATAAGTAACAAGAAATGTTTCATTTGTTTTCCATTCAAAACCAATGCTCTTTATGTTAAAGGCACAGGCAAGGACTTGTGTATATGGTTGACTGACACCGACGAGCCTAACTTCTCTGTTTTGTACCTCTTTACGGTGATAGAAAATATCTCCGAGAAGTTCTTTTACTAAAGTTTCTTTTAGTAGGACACCGCTATCCGGTGGAGCTTGTTGTAAAGTGTAGAAATGAGTATTTATGCTATCTATTTTTTCTACAAGATGCGAAAAACTTACAGACCTTGGTTGACATAGACAAGAGGATAGCCCCATTGCTATGACCAAGACTATAACGATTGTCAATAAGAAATGCCTCATATTACTTTTTACTTTGGTATTTTGAAATTAGATTTTTATTTGCAAGAATATTAATCATTTCTGTATCTTCAATTTGCTTTGCAAAATCTAAAGGAGAGCGCATAGCATTATTTTTACTTAATGCATCTGCTCCGTATTTTACAAGCAATTTGACTAAACAATAATCATCATTAGCATTGAATACAGCATACCATAGAGGATTATTGCCATAGCAATCAATAATATTTACATTTGCTCCCTCTTGTAATAACAATTCTGCAATGGTTATATTGTTGTATTGCGCACAGAAATGTAAAGGAGTCCATCCCATTTTATCTTGATGATCAATATCAATGCCTTTATTCACTAAATCAATAGCAATTGCATTTTCACAAGATACAATAGCTTCTTGTAGAAGATTTCTACCATACGCATTGCTATAATTTATATTTCTTTCAAGTATATTTTTTCGTTCATAGATTCTCATTTCAAGAACATTTTATTTATGATAAATCTGTATGCCTTTAACATCTGCGATACCCTCAAACATAATGGTTTCGTCATCGACTTTATTGATTTTATTTACGTATTGTCTTCCATTTATGTCATTGAGATATAAGGAATCATTTTGCAAACAATAGGTATATCTGTATAGGGTATCAGCTTGTGAGTATAATTCCACCGTACTATCATTGAAAAATTCAATCTCAGGATAATTGATCTGTCTTTCTCCACCATTCAAAGTCCAATGACCAACCAAATCCTCATTAGTGCAAAATTCGGTATTGTCTATTTTCGGAGCACTGATTGTACTAATTGAAAATAACAACCTAAGAATTAATATTGGTACTATCGGACATAGATAATAAAGCCAAGTTGCTCTTAAGTTCTTTGAAAGTTGAAACATAAATCTCAACAAAGGGAACAAGTAGATAGGATACAAGTAGATGGTTATAAGCATACCATAACGACATATTTTGTCTACATCAGAGCGAACAGGGGCATCAAAGAAGAATATAGAAACATAGCATCCCAAGGGCCATAATATCAGCGAAAATGCCATAAGTATAAAGAACACCTTCTGTAAAATAGTGGGTGTTCCTCCTAATATGCGAGCTATTAGCCCTTTATTTTGTTCTTGTTTTATTTCTTCTTTATTCATATTAAGCATCTTGGCTCGTTATTCTCGATTATCTTTCAATCCCTTTTCCAATTCCTCAATAGTCGGCATGGAAGATTTGAAGTCTTTCGGGAAGAGCTTTGACAGTTGATATTCTGATATACCCATTGGTTCTTTGTATGAATCCAAGGCGTATTTTGCCACCACATTGTCTTTGTCCTTGCAAATGAGCAAACCGATGGTAGGGTTGTCGATGTCGGTCTTGAACTGATGGTTGACGGCTGACACATAGAAACTTAGTTGCCCCAAGAATGATGGATGGAACGACTGGGCTTTTAGCTCAATGACCACATAGGCATGGAGGTGGGCATTGTAAAACAGCAAGTCTGGGAAGAACTCCTGTTGTCCTACCTCCAAGCGGATTTGTCTGCCCATATACGAGAAGCCTTTTCCGAGTTCCAAAAGAAAACGTGTTACATTGTTCACCAATTCTTCCTCAATGTCATGCTCGTCATATTTCTCCCTTAAGTTAAGAAAGTCCAACTGATAAGGGTCTTTGGTTATCTGTTGCGCCAAGTCGCTTTGTACAGCAGGAAGCGTAGCCTGGAAGTTGGTGATAGCCTTGCCGTCACGCTCATAAAGGTCTGTGTCAAGCCAGTTGAGCAGAACGTCACGCCCCCAATTGTTCTCCCAAGTCTTTCTTACAAAGAACAAAGCCTTATCCATATTGCCCTTGCACTTATCTATGATACGACGATGGTGGTCCCAAGGAATAAGAAAAAGCAATTTGAAATCGTCCGCAGTTTGCGGACGATTTTTACTTTGTGCTACAACTCGCTGAATATCTGCAATATACAAGTCCTCTATAAAATTGTCCGCAAGCTGCGGACAATTTGCCTGTAATGGTGCATAGAGCTTATAAAAGTAGCTCATGTACTTCAAATTAGTTGGTGAGAATCCCTTCACCCCTGGCATTTCGTTCTTCAAATCCTGACTGAGATTTTTGTAAAATCCAGAGCCATAAGTATTAGTATATTGCTTAGCTTCAATGTCTCGTCCCAACTTCCAATAGAAATCCAACAAGTAGCCATTGGTGGCACATGACGCTTTGAGGCGATGGCTGTAGAATAGTTCCTTGAGTTCCACAAGCCAGTCCTTGTAGTCGCAATCATCATGAAGGACTACTGCTAAGTCTATATTTTTCTTTGCCATAATTCTAAAACCATTTAATGCTACAAATATAATGTTTTATCTTGATAATCAATCAGAAAAAATGAATAATTGGCATATATTGCTACTATTTAGACAAATTAAAATTATTATCTGTAAAATTGCCCGACTTAGGAGGACAATTCGTTTGTTCTTTCAAGAGTAACTTGAAAGGTTTCGAGTAACTCGAAACATACCTTGCTGTGTCTTTGTGGACACAATGTTTTGGCAAGAATAAAACCTAATACCATTGAAAACACTTCGGTGGTTTCCGTTTCTCTCCTTGCTTCCATTTACATAGAAGACTGTCTTGAAAGTGCATCTCATAATTCTTACTTTTTTGTTCGGTGCAAAATTAAACTATGAGAGTTGCATGGCAAAACCAAAACTTACGCAGAATGGGGAAATATGAACCGCCACCGTTAAAAATGCTTATTAGGGCGTTTCTGCGAGGTAATGATTTGAAAGCGTTTCTGTTTCTCCGATCTGCGTTTTTCGCTTTTCCTCGTCTATGCCACTTAAAGCCAACGACAGCCACAACCACTTGAAACTCAAAATAAAAGCATCATTCTGCTATCTCTTGCTTTTTTAGGCGTTCTTTTTAGTAAAAAAGTACGATTTTGTTCTATTTAACAAACGAAATGAGGAAAAGCAGCTTCTCCTAATTCTGACGCATATTCAAAACCTTCATAACTGAAGCCTGCCAGTTCCTTTGGAGTAAGAAGCTGATTATTCTGGATATATCTCACCATGGCTCCACGGCAAGATTTAGCCCATACAGCCTGCATCTTCAATCTGCCGTCTTTCTGACGGACATAAAAGAGTGGCTGAATGACCTTTATCTCCTTACATACTCTCTTCCAATCAAACAGATGTTCATATATCCTCAGTTGATAGATGGATGAGTATGCCATCGTCAGCCTTCACACTATCGATGAGAACATCCGTGAGTTTGTCTTTCCAGAACTGATTGACCGGCTTGTCGTTTGTGGCTTCAAGCGATACGCAATGCTCCATACGATAAGGCACGATACCATCCATTGGTCGAAGCAAACCATAGAGAAAACAGGTAATCCAGAGATGCTTCTGGGCATACTCTAATGAAACGTCACTTAAAGAGCTGGCACGCAAATGTTTGTATGCCTGACCATTGTAAGCCAGGATGGCAGGCATCTTTTCTTCTGCCATAAAATTATGATAGCGTTTCCAGTTTTCAGTTGCAATCTTGCTGCTGCAATCCAGTTGCCTAGCCAATTCCTCTACATTCATCCTTGCCATTTCTTCGGCCAAGACATTGGCAACTGATTGGAAGAGTGGCACGGAGATAGGCTTCCTGTCTGCCTTATCAAACATGATTTTTGCATTTGCCAATAATATCTGCATAATAATCTATCTTTTATTTTTGAACATCAATAATCAGTAGTTGTACAAACTTAGAACAGAACCATTTATGCCTTCTCCTTCATAATCTCCAGAAAGCGGAAGTTGACTGCAGATATTGCAGATTTCTGCATCATCCAAATGCTCTGTTAACTCCAGATGAAATCCCCAACTGGTAGCATGCAAATCCCAAACACCATAACCGCATGCGTTGACTGCTGTAATGATGGTATCTTGAAGTTGCCATATTTCCGTGAAGTCTCTCATCCTTTCTTTACCACCCACTTAAAGTTTTCCTTTCCTGCTCCTATTTCAAAGTGAAGCTTGGCAATGCCGAGGTCCATCTTGGTATATCCTACCATTGAGAAGCCTCTCTTGGCAAGAACTTTGGGTTTACAACCAGCTTTTGTACCTTCCTGGTCTTGCAGGAAGAATGAGAACTTCTGCTGATTGATGGCAGTGGGAGCAAGAAGAGCTGCTTCCACGCCCTTTCGGAACCATGAAGGAGAATTGTTGGTTGCATTGCTCACCTGTTCCATGGTCTTGATTTTGTGACTAACCCCTTGTGACTCTCCGTATCCCAAGGCAATCATGCATGTCAACTTCTCCCCTTTTTCAATCTTGTAGGCTTCATTCACCTTGCGATAGCTTAATCCTGCCCAGCAGGTGTTGAGTCCTAGGGCTTGGGCAAGCAGCACAAGCTGTTCGCCATAATAGCCAATACGCTCATCAAGATCGTCAGCTTTTTGCCCAGCCATTACAAGATAGTTCTCCACACCATGAAATTTTCCATATGACATAATGCCGGAGAATGCCTTGGTTTCTTGGGTAACCAGTTGTATGTGAAGGCCACCCTCTTTGTTGCACTCCCCGATTTTTTCTTCAAGTGCTCTAACTACCTCAGTTGAAAGAGGTTTGTGTATGTACTTTCGTACACTATGTCTTTGTTTGATAGCTTCTTCTATAGTCATGATTTCTATAATGAATTGAGCATGCAAAGTTAAGAAAAAAAACAATATTCAATGGCAAATAACCAAGAAAAATCTCAGGAACTTATAATTTTTTATAAAAAGAACAATGTATTATACCTTTTCTTGCGTAATCTAGATTTTTTTGTTAACTTTGCAGGAAAAGTACAATATAATGCACTACTCAATCGTATCTGACTGAACAAAAACAACATAAAATATTGATCTTCAAATAAGAAAAATAAAAAAACAAAGAACTCCCTGCTCTTATCACTGAGCAGAAAGTCCTTAACTTTTCTCGCTGTTTTTAAATATATGCGTTTTATGTTCCTACGATCAATCATAGGCTCACTTATTCAAAATTATTTAGCAGCCTGATTACTGTTAGCATCAGCAGCAGCCGCAAATATAGAATTTTTATCTATTCTAATCTTAACATTAGAAGCGATTTCAAGTACTATATCATTGTCATTAATTTCTTTAATCACACCATGAATACCGCCGGCAGTAATCACCTTTTGGTTTACTTGAAGTGATTTACGGAAGTTTGCAATTTCTTTCTGCTTTTTGTTTTGCGGACGAATCATGAAAAAATACATGATAGCAAACATAGCAATCAGAAGAATCCACATCATGCTACCACCACCAGGGGCTGCGGCAGGAGCTTGCAAGAATACGGTCATTAAATTCATAAAATATTCGTTTTTAGTTTTTAATACTCAACAAAGGTATCAGTTTTTCGCTAACTTACCTTCTTTTTTTAATTGATTAACTATTCCATCCAATGT
>UQLZ01000078.1 GCA_900541935.1 uncultured Prevotellaceae bacterium
CGACATTTTTCTGTTTATCACTTTTTATTCGTACTTTTGTCATTTAAATATGAAAGGTCATTCGGAGGGTCTTCAAGATACTATACAACTCTAACTTATGGAAACTAATAAGCTCTTAAAAAAAGCAAACAGCAGATTGCTGATTATTACATGCTTAACCATTTTAGTAGTGATTGTCGCTGCAATAGTAGCGACAACACTTTTGTTTTCAACGGCACAAAAGTCCGGTAAACTATATATTACAAGAGACACCAGCCAACAAACTGTTTTAGATTCAATAGAATCTAAATGTGGGTCATCTTTTAGCACAGCAATAAAACTACTGTCAAATATAAGGGACATCAACCGAAAAGGTTATTATGAAATCGAAGAAGGGACAACAGCCCTCGACGCTTGGAGAATGCTCTCATCGGGTGCACAAACTCCAATAAAATTCACATTCAATAATATCAGGACCCTCGACAACTTTGCAGAAAACGCAGACAAAAGCCTTGAAATGACAAAAGAGGAAATTATGGCTGAAATGTTAGACCCAGACGTCCTCAAAAAGTACGGTTTCAACAAGGAAACTCTTCCTGCAATGCTGATGCCTGATACATATTTTGTTTATTGGACAATTACTCCTAAACAACTACTAAAAAAATTAAATGATGCTTACAATGCATTTTGGAATGAAAGCAACAAAAACAAGGCTGCAAAACTCTCACTAAATCCGATAGAAGTAACAACACTTGCTTCTATCGTTGAAGAAGAAACAGCCTACGGACCAGAAAAAGGAACGGTTGCCAGACTATACCTTAACCGCCTACATAAAGGAATGAAACTACAGTCTGATCCAACGGTAAAATTCGCAGTTGGAGATGAATCTCTAAAAAGGATTCTCAAGCAGCACCTGCTAACAGAATCACCATATAATACATATATGGTATTCGGATTACCCCCGGGACCGATAAGAATGCCGATGAAATCAACAATAAATGCAGTTCTTAATGCTCCACAAAATGATTATCTATATATGTGTGCAAAAGAGGACTTCTCCGGTTCACACAACTTTACTTCCAACTATGCGACACACATGGGCAACGCACGAAGATACCAAGCAGCTCTCAATGCAAGAGGAATTAAATAAAATGGCGGTAAACGCTTTTCAATAATATGTTTGCAAAGAAACGGGGTTACATCTTAACGACACAACCCCGTTTCAATTTATATTTTAGAAAATTATTTTGCAAGCAACGCCTCTGCCATATTCGCAGCAGCACGGCGACCGTCGCCCATAGCAAGAATTACTGTAGCACCACCTCTAACAATATCGCCACCAGCATAAATATCACCTAATGAAGAACGCATTGATTCCTCATCAACGACTATAGTTCCTCGCTTACTGACATCAAGATCTGGAATAGCATTAGGAATCAACGGATTTGGAGAAACTCCAACACTGACAATAACCAAATCAACAGGAATATCGTCAATAGCCCCTTCAATAGCAACAGGAGAGCGGCGGCCGTCTGGTCCAGGTTCTCCCAATTCCATGCGCTGAACACGCATTGTTGTTACATGTCCCTTCTCATTTCCAAGATATTCGACAGGATTGGAAAGAGTCATAAAATGGATACCTTCTTCTTTAGCATGCTTAATCTCTTCACGACGAGCAGGCATCTCTTCTTCGGAGCGACGATACACAAGCATAACATTCTCCGCTCCATTTCTGCGGGCAGTACGAACAGAGTCCATTGCTGTGTTTCCGCCACCAATAACAGCAACGTTCTTACCGTGAAGAACTGGCGTATCACTTTCAGCCTTAGCCGCTTCCATAAGGTTTACACGCGTTAGATACTCATTACTTGACATCACTCCGATAAGGTTTTCTCCCGGAATATTCATAAAGCGAGGAAGTCCTGCTCCTGAAGCAACGAAGATTCCCTTGAATCCCATTTCGTGCAAATCATCATAACTCAATGTTTTGCCGATAATGCAGTTTTCCTCAAAATTAACTCCAAGATTGCGAAGCCCATCTATTTCAACATCAACAATTTTGTTTGGCAAGCGGAATTCAGGAATACCGTATTTAAGGACACCTCCAATTTCGTGCAATGCCTCAAACACTGTAACATCAAATCCCATCTTTGCCATATCGCCAGCAAAAGCCAAACCAGCAGGTCCGCTACCAACAACAGCAACCTTAATGCCATTTTTTTCTGCAATCTCAGGCGTAGATGCACATCCATGCTCACGCTCATAATCAGCAACGAAACGCTCAAGATAGCCGATAGCCACTGGTTCTCGGTTCATCTTATGATGCAAACAGCGACTTTCACACTGTTTTTCCTGCGGGCATACTCGCCCGCAAACAGCAGGCAACGCACTAGTTCTCTTTATAGCCAAAGCCGCCGCATGGAAATCTCCACGCTCAATATTTTTAATAAATGTAGGAATTTCAATTCCTACAGGGCAACCGGTAATACACTGAGGATCTGGACAATCCAGACAGCGTGCTGCCTCTGCCATAGCCATCTCAACAGTAAGGCCCTGGTTAACTTCATCATTGCAACCGACACGATATTTTGGGTCTAACTCAGGCATTTTCACCCTTTCGCGGGCTACTCTTTCCTTTACAGGCACAGCCTTTCGCAAGTTCTCTCTCCAAGCCTCGCCTCTATGTTTTGCTCTTAATTCCTTTTCATCCATAACATTACTTTTTTTCATCATCATAAGAATGAAGCCTCATCAACATCTCATCAAAATCAACCTCATGGGCATTGAATTCAGGGCCGTCGATACATACAAATTTCGTTTTACCGCCAACAGTAACACGGCAAGCACCGCACATTCCTGTACCGTCAACCATAATAGTGTTAAGAGAGCACATTGTTGGAACTTCATATTTTTTTGTAAGCAATGCAACAAACTTCATCATTATGGCAGGACCGATAGTAACTACCATATCAACCTGCTCACGTTTGAGCACATCCTCAACACCATTAGTTACCAAACCCTTATTTCCATAAGAACCGTCATCTGTCATTATAATAACCTCATCAGAAGAAGCACGCACTTCATCTTCAAGGATAATCAAATCTTTAGTGCGGCCAGCAAGAACGCTGATAACTTTATTTCCAGCTGCTTTCATAGCCCTGATAATAGGAAGCAGAGGAGCAACTCCTACTCCACCTCCACAACAGACAACTGTTCCTACTTTCTCAATATGCGTAGCCTGTCCCAACGGACCAACCACATCATGCAAATATTCGCCAACCTCCTTGCTACAAATCTTTCCTGATGACGTTCCCACAGACTGAACTACAAGAGTGATTGTGCCATTCTTGACATCGGAATCAGCGATTGTCAAAGGTATTCTCTCGCCATGCTCATCAGCTCTGACTATAACAAAGTGACCTGCTCTGCGCGATTTTGCAATCAGCGGAGCTTCAACTATCAACTCATAGACATTAGCCGAGAATTGACGCTTTGATACTATTCGATTCATTGATATATTTTTATGCTTTTACTATTCTTTATAACTGCTTACAAAATTAGCATTTTTCATCAAGATATAACAAAAAAACACCATTAATAATTATATCACTATATTATTTACTTCAATCATCTATAAACTTATCATCTCCATATAATTACATTAAAAGAATAGCCTGCCATCGCAGCAGGCTATTCTTATTTTTGCATTTTCGCAAAAAATGAAGAACTCAGTAATACTGAAAATATATTAAAGATTAATTAAGGGTCACTACCTGTAAAAAATGACTAAAGCAAAAGGATACATTAAAACGCCTTTTGAGTTTATTGCCATTATTTTAATAAAATTCACCAACAGAAACAATGAACTTTAAACCTCATTTTACAAATTCATGCAAAAATACAAAATCTATTCTATCAATAAAACTCAATTAATAATAATTAACTAACATAATTTAATCTTTTTCACTCAATATTGGACAAAATGCTCTATAATAATATTATTTTTGTAAAAAAATGAAATATAATGAAAGGACCTGTCAATAACTATTGCCAGGGGCAGATTTCTTTCATTGAGTGATTGTTTTTATAAATCTTCTATTGTCTGCCTGAGAGGAGTTTTTTTTAAGTCTATGAAAAGGTATTTACTTATTATCCTAAGTGTGCTTTTTTTCCAGATGGGCATTGCAAACGCAGCCGTAAAAGGATACACAGCCTATGGGTTTATGCCTCTCACATCAAGTGAAGGCGTTTTTAGCACAAAACTGGTAAAATTCAACACAACCGAACCTGCTAACGTCAATGAAGTTGCAAGTTTTGACCGATTTATTAGGGCTGGCGTATGCATCGACGGAACATACTATATGATGGCAGCCGATGACGGATTAGTTTGCTACTCTTTCCTTAAAATGCATTTGGCAACACAAACCATAACAGAGATTGCAAACTACAGCACATCTGACAGAGAAAGTGCCCTAATGGTTATGGATATGGCGTACGATGCCACTACTGACAACATCTATGCTCTTGCTTTCGACATCACAGGTGCTGAAGAAGATGATGCAGGAAACTTAGACATTCCTTTCGGACTTTTTACTATCGACAAAGAAACTGGTAAGGCAACTCTCATGGGTTATCAAGATTTTGAAATGCTTTATTCTATGGCTTTCAACCAGGAAGGCCAGTTGGTTGTTTTGAGTAGCCAAGGCGTTCTTTGGAATATGATAAAGGAAACGGGAACACTTGCTGAAGAAGTTGGTTATGCAGACCAGGCCCCTTCCGCTTTGCAATCAATGACCTTCGACAAAGACGGTTTGCTATGGTGGGCTGGCTTTAACGAAGTTCAACAGGATACAGGAAACACTCCAAACGGCTTCCTCGGGTGCTTTACTTTTAATCCAGACGAATACTTCTATGAGTTCAAAAATGTTGGCAAACTTGGCAACAACATTGAATTGGTTGGACTTTACATTGACCCGATAATTGTATCAGCAGACGCTCCTGCCGCAGTTACATCTTTGACTGCAACACCAGGCAAAGAAGGTGCTGCATACTGCTCTTTGAAGTGGAAAAACCCGACACAAACCTACGGAGGCGGGACACTTGCTGACGGATTCTCTATCAATGTTTACCGCAATGAAGAATTAGTCAAGACATACAGCGACTGTAAGGCTGGTACTGAAATGACTTTCGAAGACAAAAACATGACTGCCAACTTCTACAGATACAAAGTTGAAACAGCCAATAAGGCTGGAAACGGTGTTCCTGCCTTCTCTGAAAACATTTTCATCGGAACCGATATTCCTGGTGCGGTTGAAGAATTAAAAGCAGTAAAAAACTCAGAAGGCTATGACATCACTGTTAGTTGGAATATTCCTTCATCAGGTGCCAACAATGGCTGGTTCGACAAAAACAACCTGACATATAAGGTCGTTAGATACCCAGGAGAAACAGTTCTTTATAATGACTTGAAGGCAACTACATTTACCGACAAAACAATAACTGAACTAAAAGGCTACTATTATAAGGTTACTGCTGTTGCTGCTTCTGGCGAAGGTGTTTCTGCAAATTCAAATGCCGTGGTTTCAGGCCCTGCCATAGAAAAAATCCCATACGTTGGCGACTTTTCTTCTACCGACGGATTAAACCTATGGACTGTTACAAATGGTGACAATGACGAATACTCTTTCAAAAACCACGTTTACGGAAACGGAACATGCGCATTACGCTACTTCCCTGAAAATAAAATAAACCCCGAAACAGCAGCAAATGAATGGATAGCGTCTGTTCCTATCAAACTTGAAGCAGGTAAATTCTATTCAATTGACTTCAAAATCAACGGCTTCGGCGAGATTTTCCCAATCAATTATCAAATTACTATAGGCAAGGACACTACACCAGCAAGCCAGACAAAAGTTTTGGGTACATATCCAAGCGAGGCTGTTCAAGGCGTTACTTCAAGATCTCTTATTTTCTCTGTTGAAGAAACTGGAATATACCATATCGGATTCAACATTCTTAATACTGTAATGTTTGAACTACACGGATTTGAAATCAATGAGCGTCAACTTGTTGAACTTGAAGCTGTATCTCTAACAGGAAGCAAAACTCCTCAACTTGGTGCAGAAAACGCATACGATGTTGTTATTAAAAACAATGGCGTTAACACTATCTACGGATATAAGGTAGCACTATTTGATGAGCAAGGCACAGAATTGACATATACCATCCAAAATGAACCTCTTGAATCTCTATATAGTAAAACAACTACTGTTTACTGGACACCGACAAAGGCTTCTTCATATAAAATATATGCAACAGTAACAGTCGAAGGAGATGCAAATGTTGAAAACAACAAAACAGAGTCATTGCCGGCTATGGTTCTTGGAAACGGCAAATGGGTTGATATCACTGAAGGAAAGTCCATGGCTCCTTCTTATCCTTTCAATATTTCAGCAAAACACGGACTTGCCCAAACAATCTATACACAACAGGAAGTTGGCGGAACTGCAAGCACTATTACTGCTGTGAAATTCTATCCATACGTTTTCGGCAAAAACGAAGTTGATGCGTTTACAGGTAAGATTTATATGGCAAATACAGCTAAAACTTCTTTTGAAGGAAACGATCCTATCAGCCAGTCGGAATTTCAACTTGTTTACAGCGGAACTCTAAAGGTAAATAACGGAGATACAGAATTACCAATTATGCTTGACTCTCCTTTCAACTACTCTGGCGGAAATATTTGCATTATGACAGTGTCGGAAACAAAATCACCTTCATACTACCTAAGTTGGTACGGTAAATCTGCAGAAAAACGCCAACTTTCTTACAGCAGCAAAACTGCACCGTTTGACTTTACACAAGCAATGAAGTCTGAGAAATATTTACCTAATATTTCGTTCTACACTTCTAACAATGGTGGGGTTGAGTCAATTGTTTCAGTAGAGAATGTGACTGTTTATCCAAATCCTGCACAAACGGTTATAAATGTAAAATCAGACTCTGCCATTGGTGAAATAGAAATTTATTCAACAAGCGGAGTGTTACAAATGAGAACATCAGAATTTGCAAACGAAACTGTTGCAACGCTGAATATATCAAATCTTCAGAACGGTTGCTACATATTAAAAACAAATAATGCTGCACGCATGTTTGTCAAGCAATAAGATATTCTGACTAGTCCTAAATAAGCGTTACAAAAATTACTACTTATTATAAGGACAAAAT
>UQLZ01000079.1 GCA_900541935.1 uncultured Prevotellaceae bacterium
ATTTTGTCCTTATAATAAGTAGTAATTTTTGTAACGCTTATTTAGGACTAGTCAACTTTGTCAATACGACCGAATCTAATTGCTATTCCTGATTACCTACGCATGCAATTGCTTTCTGCAATGAGATAAGATAAGTATTCAAATGATTCATAAGCGTCAGAAATAGGGAATATATTCCGTCCTCCTTACGGTTATTGCGGTTAAATGAGCGGGAATATATCTTTATAAATACGTCGAGTTCTTCCTTAATTTCATCAATGCGAGTAGCAATGTTAGGACTGTTGGCATCAACAAGAGTAAGCAGGTCGTTCAGCCTGTTGTCAATCACCTTCAGTTGCCCACTTTCTGCATTTGGCAAATTTCCGTAATCAGAAGCAATCTTGTAAGACAGTTCGGCAAACCTCATTCCAGAATCCCACAGATTATAGAGATATACTTCCCACTTTTCCTCATTGCCCTCAACAGAGTACTTGCCACGATACGAAACAATCTCCTGATAGAAATTATCAACCGCTCTTTTGCAAAATCGGGACTTGTCTTCATCTTGCGATACCAGGCAACTTATACAGGAAGACAGCATTCCATTACAAACCCTTATGCTGCCAGCCATAACCAAATCTTTACTTGCTGACTTTTGTTTTCCTGACTTATCCAAGGTGAAGACATTCTGCCCAATTTTCCACAGTCTTAACCCGAAAAATGCGATTAAGACTGTGGCTGGAATAATAATTACTGCGAGATTGAACATAACACAAGCAATTACCAAAGAAATTTACATCCTATTAGATGAAATTAAATATCAACAACAAATTAAACGTTTTCTGCCAATCTGTTCATTGCCGCAATTTTACGGCTTGAATAGTCAGTGTCTATAAGTTTGGCGTATGCTCTCAAATATTTTCGGATATTTGAAACCATTTCCTGAGTCTCTTGAAGAAGATTAAGATAAACATAGACTACAGTCATTGTTTGTGGATTGCCCTCTCGCAACTGAGTGTAGATTCTGTGATATGACTCTGAAAGGGTATCCTTTATCTCATCACAGCGACGACGCAGATTGGTAACATCCTTAGCCTCATCACCACCCTGATCTTCTATAACACTTAAAGTATCAGTATAAAGGCTGTCAATCATTTCCCTGATTTCCGCAAATTGGTTAACGTATAGCGGTGGGAGCGGATGGAAATTATTATCAACATGCTCCTTGCACGCTTCATTAATGCGGCGGAGGTTATAAAGGATAGCCATACAGCATGAATTGCTGAGGTGGAACCAAGCACTCTTTTCAATAGCGGTTTCTCTGTTGACTTTTCTTAAACAGAGCGTTTCCTTGCTTCTATTGCTTTTCAAGGCTGCCTTTTCACGGAGCAGGCTATTTTGAGCCTTGCTCAAACCACGGGCGTTTTCCTCAATAAAGGCTGTTGTAATATTGCCGTAGGTTACTTGAGCGTATGCAAGATAATTTGACTGCTTTTCCAAGATATAACTTCTCAACAACGGCCATACCTCTTTGTCATCTTCTGTCTTTAAGATTGTTTGGAAAAGAACATTACCTGTATCTTCTTTCTCTTTCTTGCGGTATTTAACGTTGCTGTGAATAAGGATTGCAATAGTTATCAACGCAAGAGCAATCATAACCCAGTAGCCTCCATAGTGCATCATCAAGGCAATAATACCTGTTGCAAGGAAGGCTGCTCCTGCGGTGATAAACCAGCCACCAATAACCGAGATAACGCCTGTTATGCGGAATACTGCACTCTCACGGCCCCATGCACGGTCTGATAAAGAGGTACCCATGGCAACCATAAATGTAACGAAGGTTGTTGACAATGGCAATTTTAGTGATGTACCCAAAGCTATGAGTGCTCCTGATAGGACTAAATTCACTGAGCCTCTGATTAGGTCAAATGCCGCACCGTTTTCAAGAATCATTTCATCTTGGTTAAAACGTTTGCCGAACCATTCTCTCACTCTGACTGGAGTATGTTCTATTACCCAATTAGAACCCGAAATTGTTAATCGCACCAAGCGTCTTGCAATACCTGACGAACCAAACATCTCTTCTCCAACCTGCTGGCTGCCCAAACCAATTTCTGTTTTGGATACCTTCTGTGCCTTCTTTGAAGTTGCAAGAGAAATAACCATTACAATACCGGCTCCAACAAGGAATAAGATTGGCGTATTTGCCGGTCCATTAAGTGAATTCATCAAGAATGAATTAGGATCACCGGCTCCATTGGCTGCAAAATCCTGATATGAGGCAAGACCGCTTAATGGAACACCGACAAAGTTAACCAAGTCGTTACCTGCGAATGCCATTGCAAGAGCAAATGTTCCCATTAATACAATTACCTTTAAAACATTAACCTTCAAGAAATGTAAAAGTTGCATCAAAACAGTGAAACCAACGAAGCAGGCAAGAATAATCTGAAGAGTGTTATGCTTAATCCATGCCTTAACTTCTGGAGTCATGAAAGTTAGGTCCTTAGCGCCCTTTAGAAGGATAAAATAAATGATTGCAGTAGCACAAATACCACCAAAAATCCCGATTTTCCATTTAAGGTTGCATTTATAGTTGAATGAGAAAATCATTCTCGAAATAAACTGGACAACGACACCAAAGAAGAAGGCTATAGCAACTGATAGGAAAATACCCATAATAACGGACAAAGCCTTTTCAGTATTAAGCAACTCGCTGAAGCCCAATTCCGAACCGCCTGCTATTTTTATCAAAGAAACGACGAAGGTAGCACCCAATAGTTCAAACACCATAGATACGGTTGTTGACGTGGGCATTCCAAGAGAATTAAAGATATCAAGCAATATGATATCAGTAACCATCACTGCCATAAAGATGCAGATAATGTCATAGAACGAGAAGTTTTCCGGACGGAAAATACCGTGACGGGCAACGTCCATCATACCATTACTCATCGCAGCACCAATGAAAACACCAATAGCGGCTACGACAATTATTCGTTTAAACGAAGCGGCCTTGGTTCCCATGGCCGAGTTGAGAAAGTTTACGGCATCGTTACTAACGCCAACCCATAGGTCAAAAACTGCCAAGAGCAACAAAAAGGCGACGATGCAAATGAAAAGTATATCCATATCATTAAAATTTTTCACAAAGAAAGACCAATTTCGTATCATAATCGTTTAGAAAATGTAAAGTTTTTGTTAAATAATTTATTTAAGTAGAACTCCTACTGCTTCTTTACTCATTATCTATACTTCTCGATTTAGTAATCAATAACTTAGACATCTTTTCAGCAATTAAAAGAAGCATATTATTAAAATTTCATTAAATTTGCACATCTCGCTATTTGGCACTGAAAAAAGTAATTACATTTGCAATTGAAATGGAACAAAAAAAACGCATACTTGTTGTTGACGACGAGGAAACCTTATGCGAGGCTCTCCGATTCAACTTAGACGCTGACGGTTATGAAACCGATGTTGCTTTCTCTGCCGAAGCGGCTCTTTCTATGGACTTGACAAAATTTGACCTATATATATTAGATATAATGATGGGTGAAATTTCTGGGGTCCAACTGGCAAAAATCATCAAGAAAAATCCGGCTACCGCAAACAAGCCAATTATCTTCTGTACTGCAAAAGACACGGAAGAGGATATCGTTACCGGTCTTGACCTTGGGGCGGACGATTACATTGTCAAGCCTTATTCCCTAAAGACCATGTCGGCAAGAATAAGGGCGGTTTTCAGAAGAATAGAAATTCACGACAAGCCACAGAATGAAGACAAAAACATCTTGGAATTTGAAGGTATCAGAATCATTCTCGACAAAAAGCAATGCCTTGTTGACGGCAAGGAAATCAAATTACCCAAAAAGGAGTTTGAGATACTGCATACCCTAATGTCACACCGTGGAAGGATATTCTCTCGCGAAGAACTTCTAAAGGAAATCTGGCCTGACGAAGTTGTTGTTTTGGATAGGGTAGTTGATGTTAATATCACCCGAATACGCCAGAAACTCGGTGACTACGGCCAGCATATTGTAACACGCTCTGGTTACGGTTATGGCTTTATGGAATAAAATAACATACCCACGTCGCCTATTTTTGTGGCTATTGGGTTACTCCCTGCTACTGGTTGGGTGCTTTATTTCATTCCAGTATCACAGAGAAAAAGAGTTCAAGCAAGAGCAACTCAACACAAGACTGCAAGTAATAAACAAAGACATTCTATCCAATCTATACCGAGGCGATTCAATCGCATCAACCTTCTCCAACAATCAAGATTTAAGAATAAGCATTATACGCCCTGACGGAAAAATAGAGTACGACAACAACCTTGACACAAACATTGCCGAAAACCATTACAATCGCGAAGAAATAGCCAAAGCAAGGACCAAAGGCGAGGGATACACTATACGTCGTCACAGCCAAAGCACTGGACTTACATATTTCTACTCTGCAACAAGAGGCAAAGACGGAATTATAGTAAGATCTGCCGTTCCATATACAACAAACTTAAAAGAACTGCTCCAGGCGGATATGAATTTCATTTGGATTATGGGTGCAATTACACTTTTAATGTGCATCGGCGGCTACATTGCAACTCACAAATTGGGGAAACACATACAAAGACTTAACAACTTTGCAGAAAAAGCAGAAAAAGGAGAAAGAATTTACGACACAACGCCGTTTCCTAACGATGAACTCGGCTCTATCTCAAACCATATCGTAAGGCTTTACGCATCCCTCCAGCAAGCAATTGCCGACCGCGACAACCTGCACAAGGCCGCTCTTCACGAACAGGAAGAAAAGGAACGAATAAAAAAGCAACTTACAAACAACATTAACCACGAACTAAAAACGCCGGTTGCTTCTATCCAGGCCTGCATTGAAACAATCCTCAACCACCCGGAAATGCAAGAAGACAAGAAAACCGACTTTCTGCTTAGAAGTCAGTCTAACGTTGAAAGGCTTAAACATCTATTGAATGACGTTGCCCTTATAACCCGCATAGATGATGCACCTACAAGCATTTCGAAAGAAAGCCTCAACCTGACAAAAATCATACAAGAGGTTACTGAAGAATACGAACCTATAGCGGAAAACAAAGGAATAACTATCGACAACGGTATAATACGCCCAATCCCTATCAAAGGAAATGCTTCGCTGCTCGCTTCAATATTCCGGAACCTTATTCAGAACGCTATCGCCTACAGCGGTTGCGACACTGTTACCATAAAACTCGAGCAAAGTTCAACCGACAAAACAGTTATCAGCGTTTCCGACAACGGCAGTGGCGTTGCTTCTGAGCATCTGTCACACCTCTTTGAGCGTTTCTATCGTATTGACAAGGGACGCAGCAGATCTGCGGGCGGTACTGGACTGGGACTTTCAATTGTCAAAAACGCCGTAATGATGCACAACGGATCTATAACCGTTGACAACCAACTTTCTGGCGGACTTATATTTACAATAACATTCAACAAGAAATAAACATCTGATATACACCATATTAGGCAACTTCCTAAACAAATATGGACATTTCCAATTAAATCCAAATTATATTTGCAATATGATAACACAGGAAATCTATAAGCATAATAACAATTCTTCTGGTATTGTTATATTTATTCATGGCATAGCAGAAAGTCCTGCCCCTTTCTCTGAGCAAATGGATATAGCCTACAGTTGCGGATACTCTGTTGCCTCAATAGTACTCCCCGGGCACGGTGGCTCATCGTTGGATTTTGCTCATTCTAATAGAAAGCAGTGGTTAGAATACTCTTTACAAACGATAGACAAGTACAGACAAAAATACACCAAAATAGTACTGTTCGGACATTCAATGGGAGGGCTATTATCTGTACTTGCATATACCTGCAATCCTGAAAAAATAACTGGAATAATTGCCCACGACACTCCTCTTTATGTATTTGTTAGAACGCGAGCCGTTAGAAATTTGCTTAAAATAGGATTATGCAACCGCATTAACGAGAGCGACTCTGCGTACAATTTACTTGAATATATGGGTGTAGAGCAAGGGGCTGCTCTATCCTACGCTCTTTGGCTTCCTCGCATTGCTGACCTGTTTTATCTAATGAGGAAAACTCGCAGTTCACTAAACAAAATCCGTGTTCCAATGCTTGTACTTCATGCAGACAAGGATGAATTAGTAGCCAAATCAAGCATTAAGTGCTTCAAGAGAAACGTTGACTCCAACTACATCAAAATAATCAACCTTACAGAGTCTTCTCATTTCTATATTGACAGCATCGACAAGGCAACCATCAAAAGGCAGTTGAAAGAATTCCTCTTAAAGCAAACAAACTTTTGACTAGTCCTAAATAAGCGTTACAAAAATTACTACTTATTATAAGGACAAAA
>UQLZ01000080.1 GCA_900541935.1 uncultured Prevotellaceae bacterium
TTGAAAACCGTTGAAGTGAGAGCTTCCGGGGGTTCGAATCCCTCTCTCTCCGCAAAGAGTGCATTTTTAATGCACTCTTTTTTTTATTATGCCATAAAATCCAAACCCACTAATCATATTGCAATAGTGCCTTGCTAATATAATTTCTATCTCTCATTCGAATTTTCATAAACTTTTCGCTTTATTGCATAATGGTGGTTGCTTTGTTCACATAGCATTGCAGAAAAGAGAACAAGCTTCAACAAATAAAAGCAAAAATTAGGAAAGAGTGCTAATAACGGTGCCAATGACTATTTGGATAAAATAAGTAAGAAATTTATCACCATTATTTAACCAAAAACGACCAGATATACCATAAAAGCGGACAAAGAATGCCGAACAACATATTTTATAAACATATAGTGCTTTTATTGCATATTTCTTATATATAAAGTATTTAAAAAATTTGGAAATATGATTTAAAACGAATTAATTTGCATAGCAAAACCGAATAAAATTATGTTTTTTAGTTAATTATGTTAATTACTCAATAGTCTTTTTAACATAATAATCACAAAAGCAACGTTTTGCAAAATTAGCACATGGAATTTATATTTATTACTCTAATATTCAATCGCTTATGAAAAAACAATTTGCATTGTTTACAGCGTTTCTTCTCGCATGCGGAAGTCCGTTAATTAGCAATTATGACGGATTTACTGCTATGGCACAAAGCCAGACAAGAGAAGTAACAGGAATCGTTTACGGTTCCAATGGTGAGCCTCTAACGGGTGCTGCTGTCACTGTCAAAGGAACAAGCCGTGGCGTTGCTACTGACATTGACGGAAAGTTCAAAATTCAGGCTGCTCCTGGCAATGAACTTCAGATTTCTTATGTTGGTGAAAAGACACAAGTAATCAAAGTTGGCTCTCAAACGAGTTTAACAATTAAAATGTCAAGCAGTGTAACAAACCTTGACGAAGTAGTTGTAACAGCCCTCGGTATTAAAAAAGACAAGAAGTCCCTCGGTTATGCAATCGAAGACATTAATGCTGAGGAATTGATGAGAAACAAATCAAACAACCCAATCAACTCTCTTTCTGGTAAGATTGCCGGTGTCAACATTACACAAGGATCGGGAGCAGCTGGTTCCGGTTCTCAGATTATCCTCCGTGGTGGTACATCACTTGAACGTGACAACCAGCCACTATTCGTTGTTGACGGTGTTATTTATGATAACTCGACATCTGTTGTCGGCAACTCTGCATTCGACGGCATGATGGCAACATCATCTACAAACTCTAACCGTGTTATGGACATCAACCCGGAAGATATTGAAAACATGTCTGTCCTTAAAGGTCCGGCTGCCGCTGCCCTCTATGGTTCTCGTGCTTCTGCAGGTGTTGTTATCATCACAACAAAAAAAGGTAAAGAAGGTCGTGCAGAAGTTAACTTCTCTACTAAATACACAACAACATGGGTAAAAGACCTTCCTGAAACTCAAAAGAAATACCGTCGCGGTTTCTTGAAAGACAATTACGATGACGCAGGAAACTACACTGGTACTACATTTGATGACTTCTCCTATAACTCTTGGGGTTCTAAAATCGAAGACGGAACTCAAATTTACGACAATATAGGTGATTTCTTTGAGCAAGGCGGTTCTTGGGATACAAACTTGAGCGTTTCCGGCGGTAACAAAAACGGAAACTTCTTCCTTTCTGGCTCATACTTCAGCCAAGACGGTATTATCCCAACAACAGGTTACAAGAAGACAACATTCCGCTTCAACGGTGAACAAAAATTCAAAATGTTTACTTTCGGTGCTAACGTTGCATACTCACAAGCGCGCACTGACAAGACTTTAACATCAGCAGGTCTTTACGGATCATCTGGTTCAGGTACAATGCAAGGAGTATATCGCTGGTCACCAACCGACGATATGAAGCACTTTATGAATGAAGACGGCACACGCTACCGTATGTTCGGCGACCGTCTTGACGTTGTTGACGAACGCGATAACCCGTATTGGATTCTTCATAATAACAAGATGGAAGACAATACAGAGCGCTTCACAGGAAACTTCTCTATCCGTGCCGACATCACTGACTGGTGGTGGATTTCTTACCGTATGGGTATTGACTCATATACAACTGAAAACAGTAACAATATCGGTCCTGGTGGCGTTTATAAGGAAGCTTGGCAAAATGGTATGTATAGTGAAAACTCTCTCCGCTACCAATATTTGTCAACAAACCTTATGACAAACTTCGGCAAGCAATTTGGCGACTTTAACGTAAACCTTATGTTAGGTACAGCAACAGATGATACAAAATCTGAACGCAACTACCGTATGGCATGGAACTTCCAAGTTCCGGGATTACCATCATTTGACAATGCGCTTGACAACAATCGCGACTTTACAAACTCAAAGAGCCGCAAGCGCTTGGTTGGTGTATTCGGTGAGTTCCGCGCAGACTGGAAGAACACTGTATTCTTAACTGTTACAGGACGTAATGACTGGACATCAACTCTTCCAATAGATAACCGCTCATACTTCTACCCTTCTGTCAGTGGTGCATTTGTATTCTCTGAGTTGCTAAGCAACCTCGGCGTTATCGATAACACATCACCTCTAACATTCGGTAAAATCCGTGCATCTTGGGCAAAGGTAGGTAAAGATACAAACCCTTATGTGACAAACACATATTTATGGCCGGTAGGTAACTTTATCGGTGGCGTAACTGGTGTTGGTAACAACTGGCAACGCGGTAACCCATACTTGGTTCCGGAAATCACAAAATCAACAGAAATCGGTCTTGAATTACGCTTCTTTAAAGACAGACTTCGCTTAGATTACGCTTACTATACAAACGACTCATATAACCAAATTATGACTCCACGTTTGTCAAATGCTTCTGGATATATTCTATACTCAGTCAATGCGGGTGACGTTTTGAACAAGGGTATGGAGTTGAGCATCAGCGGTACACCAATCCAAACAAAAGACTGGACTTGGGAAACAGGTATCAACTTCTCTGGTAACCGAGGCACTGTAGAAAACCTTATTACAGGTGTTGACGTCCTTTATGTAACCGACGTTCAGGTTGGTAACGTTCAGGCAGCATCTTTCAACAATGGTAACTTTATGGCTATCTCTGGTTCTGAATGGGCACGCAACGAGCAAGGCAAAGTTATTCTTGACAAGAACGGTATGCCAACACAAGGTGGTGACAAAATCGAAATTGGTAACCGTGAACCAAAATTCCAAGGCGGTTGGAACAATACCGTTTCTTGGAAAGGTTTGACTTTCAATATGCTATGGGAATTCCGCGTTGGTGGTCACGTTTATAACGGTACACAATATGCAATGACAGGTGCCGGCGTCAGCAAATTGACTGAAAACCGCGACAGAATAGAAATCAATGGTGTTTACAATACAGGAACAGACAAAAAACCAGTATGGGAAGACAGACACTATGTATTTGAAAGTGGCAAAACATACGATTTCAACGGCAAAAAGACAAGCGGTGACGTTATCATCAATAACTACTACCAGAGTTACTATACAAGAGAAAGTGCAAACTTTATGAAAGAAGTGAACTCACTTCGTCTCCGCACCATCTCACTTTCTTACGAATTGCCAAAGAAATTGATGCAAAAGACAAAATTCATCGAACGCGCATCAATTACAGCAACAGCCAACAACCTCTGCGTATTCTCTAACTATGACGGCGACCCAGAAGTTGCAGCCGCTGGTTCAGGTGCTGTAGGTTCTTCTTCAGTAGGTATCGACTACTGCGGAGTTCCTTCAACTGCAAGTTTCTCATTTGGTGTTAATTTGACATTCTAAAAACCAACAAATTATTGAAACAATGAAAAAGTTAAAATCTATATTAATCGGTGGTGCCATTGCCCTTTCGCTCACAGGATGCAACGATTGGCTTGACATCAATGTTGACCCGAATAGACCAACAGCTGAAAGCGTTCCTTACCAAATGCTTCTTCCTTGGTGCCAATTTTATATGGGTCACGACTATCTAAATACAAGTTCCAACGCTGCAATGTACACAGGACATATCCTACGCACATCTAATGCACGCGAAAAAGGTGCCGCTTTATGGAACCTTGGAGCAGCAACTCGTAGAGCAAACACTTACCAATGGTTCTATGTAGGCGTTGGTCCAAACCTTGACAATTTGTACGAAAAAGCAATGGCTGATAATGCTTACCACTATGCAGCAGCATCTAAACTTATTAGAGCTTACGGTTTCATGTTATTAACTGACGTATTTGGAGAAACTCCATATACAGAAGCGTTTGGTAGTGCTATTTCTCCAAAATTCGATACTGGCAAGACAATCTTTATTGGCTGTCTAAATGAAATTGACGAGGCTATTGAATTATTCCAAAAAGAGCAACCGGCAACTGCATCTCCTCTTGCACAAGGCGACAGTTGGAACAGTGGTGACAAAAACAAATGGTTAAAGTTTGCTTATCTTCTGAAAGCACGCTGGATTAACCACCTTTCTAAGAAAGAAGCAGGTTCATACAAGGAAGGAAAATATGATGCAGATGAAATCCTCCGCTGCCTTGACCTTGCAATGCAAAGCAACGATGAAAATACTGTTATCCGCCACACAGACACAAACGGCAATACTCATGACGTTCTTGGTTGGAATGAAACAGTTGATTATTCAACTCTATTCTCTTGCGTTGGTATGAACTCTAACTTCTATGTAACGAAGACATACTACGACAACTTGACAAACTTTATGGGACTTGGTGTAGAAGACCCTCGTGCTGACCGTTTCATTCCTTGGGCTCGCTCTCAAAAGTCTGCAAATTCTCCTAAGGAAATCAAATGGACAGAAGACGGCAAATGGCGTCGCTCTCTACCGGTTGACATCATTAACTCAAATATTACAGCAAACTCAGGTCCATTTGCAATTTCTTGGGAACCTTCAACAAACAGTTGGTACTGTAAGACAGATATCAATGAGCGCAAAGGCGATACAATCTACGTTCAGGCGCGTTGCAGCAGCAAGGGTTACCATAGCAATATCGACCTTCTCTGGCGCGCTGAAGCAGGTAACGACGCATCTGCCATGAGCGGTATTTTCCAAGTGCGTCCTGACAGTCCTACTCATCTCGGCTCTTACTGGGAAGCTTGCTTCATCAGAGCTGAAGTTCTTGCAAGAAAAGGCGATGCAGGTGGTGCAAAAGAAGCCCTTAAAAAAGCTGTTAAGGCTCATATGGAAAGTGTTAACGATCAATTGAACAAATGGGTTTCCGGTGATGCTTCTTTGAAAAACTGCCCTTCATTTATTCCTATGAATCAGGCTGATATTGACAATTACGTTAATAACGTTATCGCAAAGGCTGCTGACCAAAATCTTATGGGTACTATTATGACTCAAAAGTTGATTTCTGAAGAATTCATGTTTGAAACTTGGAACGATTTCCGTCGCCACGACTTCGACAAAAACGTATTCTTGGAATGGGATAAGTCTTACGAATACCGCACTAATCCTAACTACCAGACATACTGTCCAGAAGGAAAGGGACCACGTCGCTGGGCTCCTGCTTCTATCGAGCAAGACTACAACAACGTAAATTTGGAAGCAATCGGAGCAGAAGTTCCTGGCGCGCTTGAATTACCACACGAAAAAGACGCTAAATGGTACACTTCAGACCAAATCAACACATTAAACGTTTGGTGGGATTCAACTCAGCAATAATCTAATTCAGACCAAGTCTGAACAATAAAACTGGGTGCGGACAAAATCCGCACCCAGTTTTATTGTTATTCATGTCTAGTCCTGCCATAGCGTTACACTAAAAAGTAACAGAAAATGAAAGAGACT
>UQLZ01000081.1 GCA_900541935.1 uncultured Prevotellaceae bacterium
ATTACAAAGGTAACTTCAGCTTAATAATTTCCATTCTCTTTGGCGTGATTTTTTTATCTCATGGGTATTTCATAATGAGTTTGTTTTTAGAAGAATAAACCGATAAATAAGTCAATTAATTTGATTCCGATGAATGGAGCGATAATGCCGCCAAGACCGTAGATGAGCAAGTTGCGTCTCAATAGGGCATTTGCTCCAATTGGTTTGTACTTAACGCCACGCAATGCAAGTGGAATAAGAATTGGGATAATTATAGCATTAAAGATTACCGCTGAAAGGATTGCACTTTCTGGAGAGTGCAAGTTCATAATGTTTAATGCCGCCAATTGAGGAATTGATACCATAAACAAAGCCGGTACGATTGCAAAGTATTTAGCAACGTCGTTAGCGATTGAGAAAGTAGTCAATGTTCCGCGAGTCATGAGCAATTGTTTTCCGATTTCAACAACTTCAATAAGTTTAGTTGGGTCGTTGTCGAGGTCTACCATATTGCCAGCTTCCTTTGCCGCTTGTGTGCCACTGTTCATTGCAACGCCTATATCTGCTTGTGCCAAAGCTGGGGCATCGTTTGTTCCGTCACCCATCATTGCAACGAGTTTGCCACTTTTTTGCTCTTTTATTATGTAGTTCATCTTATCTTCCGGTTTTGCTTCAGCGATAAAGTCATCAACGCCAGCCTTTTCTGCTATGTATTTTGCGGTAAGAGGGTTATCACCGGTAACCATAACTGTTTTTACGCCCATTTTGCGGAGACGTTCAAAGCGTTCACGTATTCCTGGTTTGATAATGTCTTGCAATTCTATCACACCTATTATTTCCCCGTTAACGCTGACAGCAAGAGGGGTTCCTCCGTTTGCAGTAATATGCTTGATATTGTTGTCAACATCATCAGGCAAGGAATAACCAGATTTTTCTGCAATGGCTTTGATTGTTTCAAATGCACCTTTCCTAATATCAGTGCCATCGCTAAGTTTAATACCTGACGATTTTGTTTCAGCAGTGAATTTAATCATTTGAGAACCTTCAATATTGCATAATTTTGAACTAATACCGCATTGGTTAGCAAGGTCAACTATAGATTTACCTTCTGGAGTTTCATCTGATATTGATGATAGCAAGCAGTATTTGATGAATTCATTGATGTTTACGCCATCTGCAGGGTAGAAGTTTGTTGCTTTACGGTTGCCGATAGTGATTGTACCTGTTTTGTCAAGTAATAAGGTGTCAACATCGCCGGCTGTTTCTACAGCTTTTCCAGATTTTGTAATTACGTTTGCTCGGAGTGCTCTATCCATTCCGGCAATACCGATGGCTGAAAGCAGACCTCCAATTGTTGTTGGAATTAGGCAAACGAAAAGAGAAAGGAATGACGCAATAGTAATTACTGTTCCAGTGTAGTCTGCAAACGGTTTAAGTGTTATGCATACTATTAGAAACACAAGAGTGAATACCGCCAAAAGGATTGTCAATGCTATTTCGTTTGGAGTCTTTTGTCGTGATGCTCCTTCTACCAAGGCTATCATTTTGTCAAGGAAACTTTCGCCTGGTTGCGTTGTGACAACGACTTTGATTTGGTCTGATAATACTTTTGTTCCGCCTGTGACACTGCTCTTGTCGCCACCTGCTTCTCTGATAACGGGGGCAGATTCTCCTGTTATTGCACTTTCATCGATTGAAGCAAAACCCTCAATTATTTCACCGTCAGAAGGGATAACGTCGTTTGCTTCGCAAATAAACACATCGCCTTTCTTTAATTGTGAACTGCTGATTACTTTCATTTTGCCGTCCACAACTAATTTAGCAGGAGTTTCCTCACGGGTTTTTCTCAAACTTTCTGCTTGAGCTTTGCCCCTTGCCTCGGCAATAGCCTCGGCAAAGTTGGCAAAGAGCAGTGTGAAAAGAAGAATAATGAAAATCAGCAAGTTATAAAGGAATGAGCCTTGATCACTGCTGAAAAGTGAATATATAGTAACGGGCAGCATGATTGCAGTACATACTTCTACTGTGAACATTATCGGGTTTTTCACCATAATGCGTGGGTTTAATTTTATGAATGACTGCTTGATGCTTTCTATAACTTGATCCTTTTGAAATAGGGAAGCATTTTTGTTTGATTTCATTTCAGTTTTCGTTTAAAGGGTTAGATGTTCAGCAATTGTGCTTAATGCCTGTACAGGGAAGAAAGACAATGCTGCTACAATGAAAATCACTACGAATGTTGTGATGCCGAATGTGCAAGTGTCGGTTTTTAATGTTCCTTCACCTTCTGGAATATATTTCTTTTTAGCAAGGATGCCAGCAATGGCAACTTGTCCTATAATAGGTATAAATCTGCACAGAATAAGAACTATTCCGCATGAAAAGTTCCAGAACCAAGTATTGTCACCGAGGCCTTCAAAACCAGAACCATTATTTGCGGCGCAAGAGGTGTACTCGTAAAGGATTTCGCTTAAACCGTGGTAACCAGGGTTGTTTAGCCAGCCACCTTCGCTCTCAACGAAGCTTGGAGCATGTACGAACAGGTATGCTGCAAGTGCTGTCCCTACTAAGATGATGAACGGGTGGAGAAGTGCTACGATAGATGCAATTTTCATCTCTCTTGCCTCTACTTTATGTCCGAGAAATTCCGGTGTCCTTCCAACCATAAGGCCACTAATGAATACGGCGATAATGATAAATGTAAAGTAGTTCATCCAGCCAACTCCAACTCCGCCAAACCATGTATTAATTTGCATATTGAGCATTTCAACCATACCAGAAAGTGGCATTGTTGAGTCGTGCATTGAGTTTACAGATCCATTTGATGTTACTGTTGTTACAACGCTCCATAAACCGGAATTTGCAGAGCCGATACGAACTTCTTTTCCTTCCATAGCACCTCCGTCTTGGGTGATTCCCATCTCATCAATCCTTGGGTTGCCTCCCATTTCTTGGCTGACATTTATAACAACCCCAGCAAGGAATGCGAATAGCATAACACTATAGATGCTGTAGCCAAGTCGCTTGCGTCCGATGTAGAAACCAAAAGCGAGTACCATTGCCATTGGGATAATTAGAATTGACCAGCACTCAACCATATTTGTAAGGTATGTCGGATTTTCAAGTGGGTGTGATGAGTTGACGCCGAAATAACCACCACCGTTTGTTCCTAATTGCTTGATTGGGACGATTGCTGCTGTTGGACCTTGTGAGATTTGCTGTTCAACGCCTTCGAGCGTTGTTACTTCCATCTTTCCGTCAAAGCCCATTGGAACGCCTTCAAGGATGAGGATGAAGCCTACTATCAGTGACAAAGGAAGCAATATTCTTGTTATGCTAAGAACAAGGTATTTGTAGAAGTTTCCGATTGTATGGGTTGTTTTTGCAGCAAGCGCTTTCATAATTCCTGCCATTGCCGCCATACCAGTTGCTGCGGTGAGGAATTGAAAGAGCATGATGACGAAGAGTTGTGTGAAATAAGTAAGACCGCTCTCTCCGCTGTAGTGCTGCAAATTGCAGTTTACCATGAAAGATATGCAGGTGTTGAAAGCCTGGTGAGCTGTCTGTCCTAAGTTGCCGTCTGGGTTAAGTGGCAGAATACCCTGGATAACTAAAAGGACCATACCCCATACGAACCAGAAGAGGTTAACAACGAGCAATGCGCGGAGGAATTGTTTCCAATCCATCTCTTCTTCTGGATTGACGCCGCTGAGTTTGTATATCCACTTTTCTACTGGTTTTAAAAAGTCAAGGCATGATTTGTTGCCTTTATAGACTTTCGCTATATATTTGCCCAACGGAATGCTAAGTCCGATAAGCAGTACTATTTGTAGAATTACACCTAAAATTTCTGTTTCCATAACTTGTTTAGAATTTTTCCGGCTTGATGAGAACGTACATCAAATAAGCAAACATGATTAAGCCGATAATGAATAATGCTGTGTACATAACAATTTGTTTTTTAGTTAGATTTTTTCAAACCAATCGATACATTTGTAGAATAGCCAAAAGCATAGGATGCCACTTAGCATACAAACCAAAAATCCAATTGAGATTAAATCCATAATTCTTTGTTTTTAGTTAGACATTAATTTTCATTGGTATATCTGCAAAGCGAGTGCCAAACTGGTATGGTGCGCTGTATGTTGTTGTAAACTAATGGTTTATGAATTTGGCGTATGTTGGTGCCAAAAAGAAAACCCTTTCAAAATGGAAAGGTTTTTCCAAAATGAAAGGGTAGAGGGGGATATTTGCTAATGGCTATATGCCGTATTCTTCCAGTTTTCTATATAAAGTAGTAAGTCCGATTTTTAATAATCGTGCGGTTTCGGTTTTATTTCCTTTTGTGAATTGCAGAACGCGTATAATATGGTTCTTTTCAACAGTAGGTAGGTCCAATGCGGTTTCTTCTGTTGGAAGAGCATTGTTTGTGTCGGTCAGCATTTCGATAGGAAGGTCGCAAACTGCAATTTCTTTATCGCAAACAATCATAGCACGTTCGATGACATTTTGCAATTCTCGAACATTTCCTGGCCATGAGTAATTTTGCATTGTTTCAAGGCATTCATCAGTGATATCGGTTATGTTTTGGTCTAATTGAGGACCAAGACGCTCGATAAATGTTTTAGCCAGAAGAGGTATGTCTTCTTTCCTTTCGATAAGAGAGGGTAGGGCTATTTGGAATACGGAAAGTCGGAAGAAAAGGTCTTCTCGGAATCGCTGATTGGCAATTTCCTCTTTAAGTTTGCGGTTTGTAGCGGATATAACGCGTACATTTACTTTAGTTGGTTTTGTGTCTCCTACTTTTATAAATTCTCCTGTTTCTAGAACGCGAAGTAATTTCGCTTGCAAGTCGAATGACATTTCGCCGATTTCATCAAGAAATATTGTGCCATTATTAGCCTCTTCAAAAAGTCCTTTCTTATCCTTCGTTGCACCAGTAAAAGAACCAGCCTTGTGTCCGAAGATTTCACTTTCCAGCAATTCGTGGCTGAATGCTGAGCAGTTGACTGCAACGAATGCTTTTCCGTTTCTTTTGCTGGCATTATGTATTGCTTGCGCAAAAACTTCTTTACCAGTACCTGTTTCGCCAGTAATAAGGACGGGGATATCCGTACCAGCAACTTTTTTTGCAAGAGTTATGGCAGATTGTAATGATTTTGATTTGCCGATGATGTTGTCAAAAGAAGATATGTGTCGTGCCTCTTGAAGGGTAGTCTTTTTGCTAACCTTTGTTTCTTTATCTATTGCGTCCATGGCTCTGCTGACTATAGGTATGATTTTCTTATTATCATCACCTTTAACTATATAGTCAAATGCACCGTTCTTTATTGCTTGAACGCCGTCAGGGATATTTCCGTGTGCTGTTAGTAGAATAACTTTAGATTTTGGAGAGATTGCAATCAGTTCAGGAACCATGTCAACTCCGTTGCCGTCTGGCAGGAAAACATCGCAGAGAATTACTTGTACATCATTTCTTCTTAGTAGGTCATAACCGGAGATTCGGTCTTTTGCTTTTAAAACTTCGTAACCCTCCAATTCAAGAATGCGGCTAAGTAGCATTCGTATTGTTGGTTCGTCATCTATAATCAAAATTTTGTTCATTATTTAATTGTTTCGGTTATGAATTATTGTGCCTTAATATTACAAAGGTAATAGTTGGCAGTAAAATAAACTTTATTATAGGCCGGTTTTTATTATAAAAGAAGAAAAATGCACTTTTTTTGAGGAAAAATCAAATTTGCTATTGCAGAATAAAAAAAATGTTGTACCTTTGCACACGTAAAACAAATGAGGGCGTTTAGCTCAGCTGGTTCAGAGCATCTGCCTTACAAGCAGAGGGTCGGCG
>UQLZ01000082.1 GCA_900541935.1 uncultured Prevotellaceae bacterium
AAATATACAAGAAGGGCGTTCTCTTTTTTGTGGAGACTATGAATTATTCAGGTTAGAAGCAATATAATCGCCCTTCTGTCTAAACACCAAAACGAAATTGGTGAGGCTAATTCCTTAAATATGGTATTACTTTTGGCAAAACTCGAGGGAGAACAGGGCAATTACAACGCAGCGACAGAAATAACTGAAAGTCTTCTTGCCCAATCTGCCAATATGGACAGTTCTACAATCAATGGGATAACCGCCATATACAATCATTACAATGATTTCCGCAACACTCCAGCGCCAAGCATAGAAATGGACAGTAGCAAAGATGCTATAATTCCTATGGAAATAACAAAAGTTACTCTTCCAATAGAAATAGAGCCAAAAGGCTGGCGCGGGCATCAAATACTTGTGCCTGTAACTATAAAAAATAAAAGTTATAAATTTATCTTCGATACTGGAGCATCAACAAGTGCAATGTCTGAAAAATTAGCAAAAGAGACTGGTGTTATAATCAAGAATGACTCTATTTTAATAAATTCTTTCCATAAAAACGCTAAGTTCGGCAAAATGGGAATCCTTGAAGAGATGCAAATCGGCGACATCAAATTCAGGAACTCCATAATGTGCATACTTCCTGAAAACAAAATGGATTCCGTAATGAAAATCGATGCTATCCTTGGAATGGACTTTATCAGACTGATTAAAGAAATTCAAATTCTACCAAAAGATAAGATTATTCGCATTCCTACAAAAACAACTCCAATTCCTAAAGAAGGGAGCAATATGCTTATTGACGACAATTCATTAATTGTACGAACATATATAAATGACATTGCAACCGATTTGCTATTTGACACAGGTTGCGCAACTGCCGGACTGAATTACGTCTATTATAACGAAAACAAAAGCAGAATAGACAGCATAGGCATAAAAGTAAAGCAAACAGGCGGAGGTTTCAACACTATCGAAACTAAAGAAGTGATAAAAGTTCCAAAACAAGCCCTCAAAATTGGAAACAAAACACTCGATCTTTATGACTTAGGCGTCGAAACTGAGAAAAGTTACTTTATTAAAGAAAACACAAAGGGTATAATAGGCATGGATATAATAACAAACTATGATTGCGTTACAATAAACTTAAAAGATATGTTTATCTCTATAAAGTAGCGAAACATATAAAGATACACCTATATAAATAAAACCAAAAAGCAAGTAGGGTGCGGTTATATATATATTTTACCACACTCTACTTGCTTTAAACTTGTAAATAGTAATTTTTTGTAGTAAGTTTGTAACATTAAATAAACGTTATGAAATCTAAATTTGTTATATATCAAGTTCTACCGCGTTTGTTCTCAAACACGCAAGAAAACTGCAAGCCACACGGCTCTATAGAGGAGAATGGCGTAGGCAAACTAAATGACTTTACCGATACCGTTCTAAAATCAATATCTGATTTAGGTGCCACCCATATCTGGTACACCGGCGTTATCGAACACGCAACACAGACCGACTACAGCAAGTTCGGAATACGCAAGGACAACCCATATATAGTCAAAGGCAAAGCAGGTTCCCCATACGCAATCAAGGATTATTATGATATTGACCCAGACCTCGCCACTTCCGTTCCCGACAGAATGAAAGAATTTGAGGAACTGATCGAACGAACTCACAAAAACGGCTTGAAAGTTATCATTGACTTCGTTCCAAACCACGTTGCACGCCAATATCACTCTGACGCAGCGCCAACTGGTATAGAAGATTTCAGCGCTCACGATGATACAAGCGTTTTTTTCTCTCCCAACAACAACTTCTACTACATTCCACGACAAAAATTCTCACCACATATCAACCTTGGCAGTGGTGATGATGCATACGTAGAATTTCCCGCAAAGGCATCTGGCAACGATTGTTTTCACGCTTTTCCAAACCAATACGACTGGTACGAAACTGTTAAACTAAACTACGGCATCGACCACGGAAACGGTTCAACTCACTTCTCCCCTATTCCAGACACATGGTTCAAGATGCTTCATATCCTCCGCTTCTGGGCATCAAAAGGCATTGACGGATTCCGATGCGATATGGCACACATGGTTCCTACAGAGTTCTGGAGATGGGCTATAAAATCCGTAAAAGAGAAATATCCAGAAATCATTTTCATTGCCGAACTATACGATGTTTCAATATACCGCGACTATATATATCGTGCAGGTTTCGACTTACTATATGACAAAGTTAACCTATACGACACACTGCGCGGCATTCAATGCTGCAATATTTCAGCAGCACAACTAACAAACTGCTGGCAGACGGTTGACGGCATTGCAAACCACATGCTAAACTTCCTCGAAAACCACGACGAACAAAGGTTCGCATCAAAAGAATATGCAGGAAGTGCAGAACTTGCCATTCCATCTCTGGTTGTTGCCTCAACTATAAATACAGGACCAACAATGATTTACTTCGGTCAGGAACTCGGAGAAAAAGGGCAAGATGCAGAAGGGTTCAGTGGACTCGACGGAAGAACAACAATTTTTGACTACTGGAGCGTTCCAACTGTCAGGAGATGGTATAACAACGGAAAATGCAACAACGATAAACTTACCGTCAGCGAACAGAAACTGCGCGAAACCTACAGCAAAATTCTAAAACTATCTACAAAAGAAAACGCAATTGCTAAAGGTTCGTTTTTTGACATTATGTACGTCAACTACACCAACCCGACAATAAACCCTCACAATATTTACGCATACTTGAGATGCTATGAGTCGGAAATCATCATTGTTGCGGTAAATTTCTCGGGGAACAGATACCTTTGCGACCTTGCAATACCACAGCATGCATTCGACATATTAGGCATTCCTCAAGGAACATACCCAGCGACAGAATTACTCACAGGAAAACGAGGCAAGAAGATGCTTACAGCAGCCGACCCCTTTAGCATTGAATTAGAGGGAAATAACGCAGCATTGTGGAAAATCAAGCTGCCAACAAAAAAGACAACAAAAAATTTAAAATAAAAATTATCGCGAAAAGTCATAGTCATTTAGTTTTATTTAGTTACTTTTGCAAAAAATTTCTGCCTAAGTTATGAATAATAATTTACCTCCTTTCAAAGTCTTCTCAGGAACTAAATCACAGTACCTGGCTGAAGCGATTTGTGCCGAACTCGGCGTGGAACTTGGAAAAATGAACATTCAACATTTCGCAGACGGCGAATTTGAAGTGTCATTTGAAGAATCAATTCGTGGTTGCGAAGTATTCCTCGTTCAATCAACATTCCCGAATACCGACAACTTGATGGAATTGTTATTGATGATTGATGCAGCAAAAAGAGCATCTGCAAAATCTGTCATTGCAGTAATCCCTTACTTCGGATGGGCAAGACAAGACAGAAAGGATAAGCCACGCGTTTCTATTGCAGCAAAATTGGTAGCAGACTTGCTAAGCACAGCAGGCATCGACCGTCTAATCACAATGGACTTGCACGCTGACCAAATTCAAGGATTCTTCAACGTCCCTGTTGACCACCTCTACGCTTCATCTATCTTCATTCCGTACATTCAATCACTAAACCTCGAAGACCTTGTGATTGCAACTCCGGATGTTGGTGGTGCTAAGAGAGCAAACAGTTATGCTAAATACCTCAACGTTCCTTTGGTACTTTGCCACAAGCAAAGAGCAAAAGCAAACGTTGTTGAAAACATGACCGTTATCGGCGAAGTAGAAGGAAAAGACGTTATCCTTATCGATGATATGGTTGATACTGCCGGAACAATTACAAAAGCAGCAGACCTTATGAAATCAAAGGGAGCAAAATCAGTACGCGCATTGGCATCACACGCAATTATGAGCGACCCTGCATCTCAAAGAGTTGATGACTGTGCTTTAACTGAAATCATATTCTCAAACAGTATTCCATTTGAAAAAGAATGCAAAAAGGCTACAATTCTTACAATTGCACCTCTCTTTGCCGACACAATCCGTCGCGTTCACGAATATGAATCAATCAGTTCTCAATATTTGATTAAATAAAAATCAAACATACACTAAAAATGGTGAGCCAGATTATTGACTCACCATTTTTGTTTTTCAGGACTAAAAAAGCAAATGGCTACACTTTCTTGTCAAACAAGAATTCCCACCATACTATGTGATTATCTGTCTTGTTCATGTGTGATTCTGATAAATTAATCTGCTTCAAATGGCTGATATAATCGCTCTATTTCTCAAAAACGTGCACATATTTATCTACTATACCATTAGCATTTATGCTATCCATATCTACAACCAAATAGTAGAGAATATCCGATTTTTCACCATCGAAATTCTTTGAGATAAGGTATCTGTCATTCCACAAAATACTCTTTGGAAAACCAGGCGAAAAACCGCCATAATACCCTAACCTTGCGTCTTGTGTATAAAACAACCCAGCCAATTCTTTTCCATCTTTATTATCCATAGTTTTTACAAGATAAAACGAGTATCGCCAACTTGTCTTTTATAAGACAAATGGCGTCTTCTTTTGATAGTGTATTTTTTATTGTTTCCTGAACTTTAAAGTCTATTATATTGAACTCGCAACCGCCTGGGTCAACGTATCTCAGCGGGTTAGCGGCGCAGTAGAGGTATGGGGACAGGTGCGGATATTTGTCGGCGTATGGGTCCTGCTGGTAGAAGTGCGGGATGGGCAACTGCAACTGCCGCGCGTGGAAGTCGTAGTGGTTAATACCCCCGATGCGGTCAAGTTCCTTGCCTCCAAACTTGCACGGCTGAACGCCCATACTTCCGCTACCCATCAGACCTCTGTACGGGTAGTAGTTGCTATTTTCTTCCACTGTGCCGTCTTCCCTTATCACAGCCCGAAGTTGGTATTTAATAGGCATTCCAGTCATAATATTTGTCTATTATTTTCAAAATTGTTTCGTCAGGGGGCAAGCCATCATCCTTGCTTTTTTCTTCTTCAACCCATTCTAAAAACTTTTTATATACGCTCGGTCGCATTTTTTCTTGTGGGGGAAATTTTATAGACGGTTGTTTTAATGCTTCTCCATCAGGTAGGGTAACATATTGGTAGACAGAAAATTCAAAATCTCTTATTCTCAAATGTCGATTATTTCTGCTGACAAAAATTGTGTCAGATTTTTGTAATAACGGGAAAACCATATTGGTGTCTTCAAATTTTATATCTCTGTATGGTGGAACTATTCGAGAGGCGGTACTATGCCTTGATGAACTAATACTGTCAACTATTATCTGTCTGTGGCGTATACTCCGTTCTTCTGTTTGGGGGTCTATTGCATGAAAGTAAATTGTGTCACAAAAAGTAAACAAGTCTCTATTTTGTTCAATATTCTTGCCAAACACCTGAGAATTATTTTTGATAACTAAACAGTTTTTTCCATAAAAATTAATAGTTAATCGCCTTGCTTTAGAGTCACTAAAATAATATTGATAGGGTGAAAAACCGTAGAATGTGTAAAAAGTCTCGCTATAACTGGCTACAATATCATAGGATTGAGCCCTCATCCTAATAAGTTCTATTGTGCTTAACAGTAATATAATAACTACTGAAAACCTGAAAAGAGAATTACTATTTTTTATACCAATCATCACTAAATCCTCCATATAAAAATTTATCTTTTTGATATAGTCTTTTTAAATGTTTTCTATTAATCTGCTTGATTGCGTTTATGCGAACTGACATTATAGCACTTATCAAAACTATCAGCAACCGCATATTCTGTATTTTTTAATTGAACACTAAT
>UQLZ01000083.1 GCA_900541935.1 uncultured Prevotellaceae bacterium
AACTGTTCAGAGCTAATTTAAGAGGTGTTGCGGATAAGAAGTTCTTCCTTTTCCGCATTGCTAAATTATATGGTTATCCACACTAAAAATCTACTGACCCGTTTTATTATAAGCCTATTAATGAATGTATAATAAAATAGGGTTGCACCTCACTGATGCAACCCTTGATTTTTTTGTTGAGAAAATCTTATTCTTTGATTTTCTTGAGAGTCTTTTTATTTATTTTTACAGGATACTTGCTTTTAAGTTCCTTAACCCATATTTTTTCCAAATAGTTTTGATAGTCGGAAACGACAAGACCTCTAACGTCGCTTAACTCTTCTGGCTGAGGGAGTATTTTTCCTTTTGCAACGAAATACACTTTGTATTTTCCTTCAGGTTTAATCTTTTCACCGCCGAAGACTTCAGAGTCAACCATAGCATTATCGCCTTTTGAAACGAGCACTCTTTCAATTTTAACATCGCTTTTAAACTCTTTGCGTAAGGTTCTTGCAATGGAGTCTTCTCCAATAGTGTTAATTTTAGCCTTTATCAATTTAGCAATTGAGTCATTTGCGGTTTGAATCAAGTAGCCTTTGTATTTGGGCGATTCCCATTTGTAGTCACTTTTGTGTTCATTATAGAACTTGTCAAGTCCTTCTGAATCAGTAATGCCTTTATTCCAAACCTTTTGATTGCTGATTTCGAATAGTAGCATACCGTCTCGGTATTCATTGATTAGGTTTCGGTATTCAGCGTTATTGTTTACAACATAGTCACGTTCGCAATCAATAACGATATTTGTTGCAATTTCTTCAATTTTGTTACTAATTGACTTAATTGCTGGTTCTCCGCTCATTCGTCCGTAGTTTTTGATACTTTCGATAACAAGAGATACAGGGTAGTCAACACCATTAATTGTGAAAATGGTTGAGTTGTCGTTGATATGCTTTGCAATAAATGTAGAGTCAAATTGGTTAGGAGCAGAAACTTCGCTATAAAGTTGCTTTTCAACGGATACATTACGCATGTATTTGAATTTCAATTTAAGTTTTGCTATCATGCTGTCGTAACCAACGTTTCCTCTAACTCCTGCTTTAACCTGTTGCATCATTTGTTCGTGCATATCAGCATAAGAACCCATTTTCTTGCTCCCAAGTTTCTTTATTATATGAACACCATATCTTGTAGCAAATGGTTTTGAAATTTCTCCGTCTTTAAGTTTGAAAGACATTTCTTCAAATTCAGGAACCATTTTACCCGTTCCGAACCAGTCGAGCTTTCCTCCTTCTTTAGCAGAACCAGGGTCTTCTGATTCTTTCTTAGCCAAATCTTCAAAATTGGCGCCGTTGATAACGAGATTGTAGATGCTGTCCATTTTAGCATAAACTGTTGCTTTTTCAGCATCTGTAATGTTTGCTTTTTGAGGATATAGTTTTAATATGTGCTCAACAAGAACTTCTCCTTCGTTTTCTTTGGTTTCGTATGCCTTTACAATATGGTATCCGTATTCAGTAGGAAAAACTGGAGAAATTTCACCTATTTTTGTATTGTAGCAAGCATCTTCAAATTCAAGAGGGAACCTTCCTGGAATAATAAATCCCATGCTGCCTTTGTTGTATTGAACAGACCTGTCGATTGAGTATTTAAGAGCAAGGTCCTCAAAACTTTGACCATTTAGAATGCAAGTTCTGATACTGTCAAGTTTTGCAGCAAAGGCTTTGTCTTCGTTTGCTGTATTGCCTCTGCTAATCATTATGTGACTTGCTTTTACATTGTTCTTCAATCTTCGGTATAATTCTTTAGAGGCATCTTCTAAAGCAACAGTATCAATCAGGAAAGGATTTAGTAATTCGTTCTTATAGCCGTCAAATTCTCTAATGAAATTTTTTGTAGTATCTATTCCAGCGGCTTCTGCATCTGCAACTTTGAGTTTGTAAACGGTAAACATATCCATGTATTTATCCAAAGGCTGTTTGGATAGTTGTTGCTGGTTGTTTTTGTTATACATATATTCAAATTCCGACAAGGTAATATCCTTGCCGTTTACATTCATTAGAACAGGATCTTTTTTAGTTGTTGCAAAAATTGAGAAGCAACAAGCAAAGAGCAGCGCTCCGACTGTTAGTTTGATTCGTTTCATATTTATAGTTTATACATAGTATAGGGATATAACGAAAATTATTCATTTTTATTATATCCCTATATATTAAATAAATCTTAAATATTAGATATCGCTACGGCTGTAGTTTGGAGCCTCGCTTGTGATGGCAACATCGTGTGGGTGACTTTCAAGGACGCCGGCATTTGTGATTCTTGTGAATTTGGCGTCGTGAAGTTTTTCGATATTAGCAGCACCGCAATATCCCATACCTGCTCTTAAGCCGCCAACAAGTTGATAAATAACTTCGTAAAGAGTTCCTTTATAAGGAACTCGGGCTGCAATGCCTTCTGGAACGAGTTTCTTAACCTCTTTTGTGCCAGCTTGGAAATAGCGGTCCTTCGAGCCGTTTTCCATTGCTTCAAGAGAGCCCATACCGCGGTATGATTTGAATTTTCTTCCGTTGAAGATGATAGTATCACCAGGTGCTTCTTCTGTACCGGCAACTAATGAACCGATCATTACAGAATATCCACCGGCAGCTAATGCTTTTACAACGTCACCGGAGTATCTCAAGCCACCGTCTGCAATCAATGGGATACCAGTTCCTTTAAGTGCTTTAGCAACGTCATAAACTGCGCTTAACTGAGGAACACCAACGCCTGCAACAACGCGAGTTGTACAGATTGAACCCGGACCGATACCAACCTTGATAGCGTCAGCACCAGCATCAGCAAGCATCTTTGCTGCTTCTCCTGTTGCAACATTACCTACAACGATGTCGATATTTGGAAACTTTGCTTTTGCCTCTTTGAGTTTTTCGATAACGAATTTAGAGTGTCCGTGTGCTGTGTCTATAACGATAGCGTCAGCACCAGCATTAACCAATGCTTCCATTCTTTCAAGAGTGTCATTTGTCACACCTACACCTGCGGCAACGCGAAGACGACCTTTTGAATCCTTGCATGCCATTGGCTTGTCTTTGGCCTTAGTTATGTCTTTGTATGTTATAAGACCGATTAGTTTGTTGTCTTTGTCAACGACTGGCAATTTCTCAATCTTATGTTGTTGTAGAATTTGTGATGCCGTTTCCATATCTGTTGATTGTGAAGTTGTAACAAGGTTTTCCTTTGTCATAACTTCGTCAATCCTTTTGTCCATATCCCTTTCGAATCTCAAGTCGCGGTTTGTTACGATACCAACGAGATATCCTTCATCGTCAACCACAGGAATACCGCCGATTTTGTATTCCGCCATTATGTCAAGGGCGTTTTTAACGGTAGAGCCACGTTTGATTGTCACTGGGTCATAGATCATTCCGTTTTCAGCACGCTTTACGATTGCTACTTGGCGGGCTTGCTCCTCTATTGACATGTTTTTATGGATAACGCCGATACCACCTTCGCGGGCAATTGCAATTGCCATTTGCGCTTCTGTTACGGTGTCCATTGCTGCCGTTACAAATGGAATTTTCAACTCAATGTTTTTGGAGAACTTTGTCGAGAGTTCGACAGTTTTAGGTAAAACCTCAGAATATGCAGGGATTAACAAAACGTCATCGTATGTTAATCCGTCCATAACAACTTTTTCTGCAATAAATGACATAAGATGTTGCTTTAAATTTTATTGCACGCAAAGTTAATAATAAGTGTTTTTAGAAAAAAATAAAATCGGTATTTTAATATTTTTTTATGGTGTTTTTTATGTTCTATGTTTTTTTTGCCTGATGTTTTATGTTATAGTTTAAATAAGTAGTATATTTGATGCACCTAAATTCCTTTTATTATGAAAATCTATGATAAGTCTGATGTTTTCGGGTTCAATGTTGACGGTTGTTGTCCGAGTGATGCGATTTCAAAATTCGCCGAGGGTGGAGCAAAGTTTGTAAAATTGGCTATCTTTAATAATTACAGGCTTCATCCTATTCGTTATGGGTTGCAAATGATATTGATTATATCATTGTTTGTTTTGTGGATTGCTCTTGGGCGTGCCATTCCGTTTTATGTCTTGATTGTACTGACAGTATTGACTCAAGGTTTTATTATTTTGGGATATTCAAGACTCTATAGAATGCAAAAGAATAGGGTGGCATATAGACTTGATAGCAGAGGTATATCATTAATGGTTACTGCTCCAGATGGTCATTATGTAAGGTCTTCCACTGCTTTATGGAGTAAGGTTAGACTTGCTTGTGCTTATAGTGATTGTATCGTCTTTAAAATGGAAAAGGATTCGAGCATAGGTAGTGAGATTTTCTTTTACGCAGATAACGTAGGTAATGTTTTAGACAGTGTTTTATATTATTGGAAACAATCGATCGAGGGAGTAAAGCAGAGAGTGGTTACCTATTCAGAAAAGGAAGAAGATGAAATAACTGACTTTATTGAAGCGAATTTTGGAGAAATAGCCTCAATTGGTCACGAAACAATATCAGAATGCGTCCATTTGGACCTTGCAGTTATAGAGCCGACAGAAGAACGTGATTATTATACGATATGTACTATAGGAGCGGGGGCTTATTTTGCGGAAGTTGAAGAATCTCAAAGGTATGATGCCTGGCTTAGGGAATATAATGAATATATTATTTATCTGCCTTCTGATTGGAATGTAGATAAGTCAGGTGAAGCTAAAGAGAAAGATTGGTGGCCATTTAGGTGGTTGAAGAAAATAGCCCGTATGCCAGCTCAAACGGGTGACTATTTTGCGTTGGGACATATTATTGATGTGGAAGATGAATTGAAAGAATGGTCAGAGATAAAGGCGTTTTTCTTTGATTATCCGTTGCCAGATATGGCAGAAGAGACAGTATTTACAACGTCAACAGGTAGAACAATAGGATTTTTGCAGTTGGTGCCGATAGGAAAAGAGGAAGTTGATTTCTATTCTCAGCAGTTGGGTTATGATGCAAATGCCGAGCATTTTTATGGGGTAAATATGGAAGATGCTGCAGATATGCCAGAAAGTGATAGGGAATTAGTTTTTAAGAAAATTATAATTGAGAAATTCCGTGATATAGTAAAACATCCGTAATAAGTTTTAAGTGTGTAAAAAAATAACGAGGTCGCGAGCTTTTGCTTGCGACCTCGTTTGGTGATCCGAGTGCGGTCACAAAATTTTTCATAGTCAGTTGTGCCACAGAGAGTTATAAAAAGTGTTTTTGTGGTACTGTACCACAAATTGTGGTACACTTTGACCTTTAGGGGTCAAAATGAGGTACAAAAATAGCCTCTTTTAAGCGTCTTTGAAAAGTAAATATCTTTTAACAAAATTCCTTAATATTGGCGTAAATTAAAGAAATATTTGCATTAATTAAGTTTCCAAAACAGGATAGAAGCTGCCTTTGATTAACTGCGACATTCCTTGAGAGGTGAATGTTGCAGTTAACTTTTCGCAGACGTAGCGTTTGCCACGAATGATGAAAAGGCTGCGAG
>UQLZ01000084.1 GCA_900541935.1 uncultured Prevotellaceae bacterium
AGTCTCTTTCATTTTCTGTTACTTTTTAGTGTAACGCTATGGCAGGACTAGACAGTGTTATAAACAAAAAAGAGTGCATTAAAAATGCACTCTTAGCGGAGAGAGAGGGTTATGAACCTACTCCCCAATATCCTTGAAATTCAATTTCTTATCAATATGTCAAAGCCTTAGGGGGTACAACTTAAGTTACAAGAATAACGCTTTTCTGTCACCTTTTGGCTGTTCGTTGTCTGCCTAAAACTACGGTTCAAAGATACGGCTTTCTTTTGATATATGCAAATCATTGAAAATAAATATTCTGCGGTTAGTGCAAGGTGCAAGCTATATATAGATATATACTTGCACCTTGCACTAAAAACTACCCTGTAATAAACAAGATACTACTAAAATAAGTACATTTGTAAAATGATTCAAGAGGAGTTCAAATTTTACAAGCCATGTAAGTTGCTGCAACCTTATATAAGATATTATTGGGTATTCAAGAGCAATCGACCGCTGGATGCCTTTACTTATCCTATCGGTTGCCCTCAAATCATTTTCCATAAGCAAGCACCGTTATATATCCCTGAACTGAATGTTACACAAGACAAACTGACTGTCAGCGGACAAGTTAATTTTTCATCCCATTTGTATGCTGACGGCAATACAGAAATGATAGTGGTTGTATTCCACCCTCACGCTATGAGTATGTTTCTGAACATACCGACTTCACTTTTTTATAATCAAGAAGTGTCCGGTTACAGCCTTGAAAACAAAAGTTTGAATGAACTGGCTACACGAATATTCGACTGTGAGAATAATTCTATTTGCATAAGCTATGTAGAAAAATGGCTGTTGTCACAAATTGCCGATAATTTAGCTGATACCACACACAGAATTAAAAGAATAGATGCCGCCATACAGCGAATATATATCACTCCGCAAATCTCTGTAAACGAATTATCTTCCATTGCCAGCCTAAGTAAAAAACAGTTTGAGCGGTTGTTTCATTCATTTGTAGGCATCAATCCCAAAGAATATACCCGTATCGTCCGCTTCCAAAAGGCTTTGGCGCAGATGCAGCATCAAGCGGGTAAAGAAATCAACCAGGCACAAATAGCATACACCAGCGGTTATGCTGACCAGTCGCACTTTATCCGAGAGTTCAAGAAGTTCTGCGGATATACGCCCATGTCTTTGCTGAAAATATCAAATCCATATTCCGATTTGTTCACCAATCCCGTATAAATGTCCCGTTTGTTCTATCCGGGTTCAAACGCTTCTCCTACTTTTGCCGTCTGATTCATTAAATGAAAATAGCATTAAGTATGAAAGAAGTAAATCCCCAAGAAACCAGCCGGGCATACGCCTTTGAAATGTGGATGAACGCACCCATGCCAATGGTGACGTTCTTTAAGACACTCAACGTGTCACGCCTTGTGAAAATCAGTCGGAAATCGGGCATGAAGTTTAATATGTTGATGTGCTGGTGCATCGGCAAAGCCGCAAGGAGCGTGAAAGAATTTTATCTGCTGCCCGTAAACGACAAACTGATGCAGTACGATACCATTGCAGTAAACACCATTGTCGCCAACAGAAAGGGCGAGGTAAGTTCGTGTGATGTTCCTTTCTGTGATGATTTATCTTTATTTAATCAACACTATCTGCAACTAACCAAACAAGTGGCTGAAAGTTGCGTCAATCACGACTTGACGGAAAGCATGGTTATCGGAACTTCCGCCTTGGCACAATATGAAATAGACGGGGCTGTCGGGATGTATAGCGGCATTTTTAATAATCCGTTTCTTATTTGGGGCAAATACAAACGTCGCCTGATGAAAACGACGCTCACCGTTTCTTTCCAGTTCCACCACACGCAAATGGACGGGGCGCACGCTTCCCGCTTTTTAGATGGGGTTCAGAAAGAAATCAACCAAATGAAAATATAGTTGAAAACAACTTTGGAAAATAAAAGGTAAAATTGGCGAGATTGGACAATCATATATCTATGAAAACTCTATAATTTTGCAAATTATATTGTTATAGATGAAAAATAGCACCGAAAATATATATAAACAGAAGGTCAATCAAGTAATTGATTACATAAATTCCAATTTGCATCAGCCATTACAGTTGAATGTAATAGCCGATATAGTAAATATGTCTCAACGGCAATTACTTCGGATGATGAGTTCTGCTCTGAAAGAACCATTATATACTTATGTGGCAAGGCAACGTGTAGAACGAGCCGTACTATATATGCAAATTGAAGATATGAGTTTACAGAATTTGGCTGGGTTAGTCGGCTACGACAATCCACAATCATTCTCCAAAGCATTTAAGAAACAATTCGGTGTTTCTCCAAAAGCCTATATCAGTAAATTAAAGAAGCGATTAAAAGAGTTTGTACATGATGGAAAGCAGTATGACTTACATTCTGATGCTTATGATTTTGAGGGATTAGATTTAGTATATATCCGTATATGGGGCAAGTATGGAGAGGAAGAGCCTTATGAAACAGCGTGGAGTAAATTGATACATTTCTTAAAGAAAAATGACTTACTTACATCCGACACACGCTTTATCGGGTTAAGTTTTGACGACCCTAATGTAACAAAATCTAATCAATGTCGTTTCTATGCCTGTGCATCAGTGCAAAAAGAAATTATACCCACTTGCGAATTTGGTACAATCCGGCTACCACAGGGTAAATATGCGGTCTATACGTTGCAGGGATATTATACTGATTTGCAGGACTGGTATAACATCATTAACGTAAGTCAAGAATATTCACTTCGTCATGGGATGTCTTTTGAGGAATATATCAATTATTCAAAAGAAAATAGAAATGATAACATTACAAAAATCTACATACCTATAAAATAAATAGAATCATGGAAAATAATTTACCTAAATATATAACGCTGACAGAAAATAATATAGATAAAGACCATATCTGTTGCGCATTCTCTGACAAAAAATGCTTGGCGGGGTATGAGTTGAAAAAAGAGTGGCTAACGAAAGAATTTGCCAATGGCTATGTTTTCAGGCGGCTTGATGCACGAGCCAAAGTTTTTATAGAATATGTTCCTGCTGAATATGCGTGGCTTCCGGTTACTGCTCCCAATTATTTAATGATTAATTGTTTTTGGGTTTCAGGGCAGTATAAAGGACAAGGGCATGGATATAATTTGCTTCAATCTGTAATTGAAGATGCTAAAAAGCAACAGAAGAATGGATTAGTCACTGTTGTGGGTACAAAAAAGAACCATTTCATGAGCGATACGAAATGGTTATTGAAACACGGATTTGAAGAAATAGAAAGGCTTCCGAATGGCTTTTCATTGTTGGCGATGAATATTTGTGACAATGGTGTAGTTCCATATTTTAATGACTGCGCAAAAATCGGAGAATGTACCGATAAACAAGGACTGGTTGCCTATTATTCAAGTCGTTGTCCATACACGGATTATTATGTAAATGGAATGTTACGTGTTCTTGCATAAGAAAAGAGTATTCCTTTAAAAGTAATCAAGCTGGAAACGAGAGAACAGGCACAAAGTTCTCCCACACCAGCCACTATTTTTTCTCTTTTTTACAATGGAAAGTTTGTAACTACGGATTTAAGCGTTTGTACAGAATCTAAATTTATAAAATTAGTAAAATGAAAGAGTTGGCTAATAATATATTAGCCCAAATAGAGGTCGATATTTCGGAAATCGACCTCTACGGCTATAATATTATTGATGTTTCTCTTTCAATAGTACATAGGCTGCAAACAGCTCTCAATGATTTGAGGATGAAAATACAAACCTATATATTTCCAACCAAAGAGGACGAAATTTTATTTTTCAAAACTCAGAAACCGGAAATACTCGGTCGGTTGCTATTCTTCTATAAGATATACAAGATTGAAACACAATGTCCTAATGGTAGCGATGAAGTGATTAGGAATTATATCAATCGGGAACTGGATAATCTGACCTATTTCTTCAATCGCAATTTGGACTTTTATCAATACTACCGTTCACATTCCACTGTGTATGATGAATATTATTTTGTTCGTGGAAAAGCGGATTTACGATTATGTACCGATAGCGCACAATTCGATAAAGACCCGAATTTCTCAACAGGATATGATTATAAGGTGGCTAAAATCATAGCCAATGAAATGCTGCGCATCTATCTGAATAAACGATTGGTGAAACTGGGAACTAATAATCAGATAGAAGATAATCTACAAAGATGCTTCAAATACCCGTTCCGTTTCACAGGCAAAAAGTCATATCTTATCGAACTGGGATATTCTCTTGTATCTTCGGGCGACATCAATAATGGCAACGTGGAAATAAAAGAAATGATGAATTTCCTTAGTACGATATTCCACATTGATTTAGGGGATTATTACGCTTCATATATAGCCATGAAAGAGAGAAAAGACCGAACGGCGTATCTTCATCATCTGATAGATAATCTTGTTAAACGGATGAATGAAGACGATATGAAATAATCTCCAGTGTTCCAGTATGTAAGAAGTACCATGTTCTCCCCAACACGGTACTTTCTTTTTATGGTGAAATCTACTTTGAAAAATGACATTTTTGGGAGCTTTTACGCCAATATTCCCCTAAAAATAGCTTGAAAAAAGTAATACCATGATAGATATAACCATGACTTTTAGGTTATTTCTTCTCCCGAACTTTGCGGCAAATCAATAAGTTAGCAATATGGAGATTATAACATTTGAGTCAAAAGCCTATAAGGAACTTGACAACAAGATTACCGCCATAGCAGACTACATTTTCAATCACTTGGACGAAAACAAGACTGATGAAGATGAAATTTGGGTGGATAGTTACGAAGTCTGCACGTTCCTGAAAATCAGTGACCGTACTTTACAACGCCTACGGGCGGCAGGAATGATTTCTTACTCCGACATCAAGGGTCATTACTTTTACAAGATTAAGGAAGTAAAGCGAATGTTGGAAGAACGCCTGATTAAGCGTGATAAGGAGTGTATAAATGAACTGATAACCAATCATCAGAAATATGTTAAGGAAAGAAGAAATTCTAAGCAGAACAAATAACGGTCTGCTTGTTTTCAAACATTACTTACCCAGTGACTGGCGTATTGGCAGGCATTTTCTTAATCCTCTCTATCAAGATAAGAAAGCATCCTGTAACATCTACTTCGACCGTCATAGCGGTATGTATAAGATGAAAGATTTCGGCAACGACAATTACAGCGGCGATTGTTTCTTCCTCGTGGGGCAGTTAAAGGGGCTGGACTGCAACCGGGCGGCTGACT
>UQLZ01000085.1 GCA_900541935.1 uncultured Prevotellaceae bacterium
ACTTGCGCCGATGGTACTGCAATGCAATGCGGGAGAGTAGGTAGCCGCCTCCTTTTATCAAGAGCCTCAGATTTCGAAAGATTTCTGAGGCTTTTTTGTTTTCCCACAGATTTCACAGATGCTCACAGATTTTAGACCTGTTCGGTCTGGAATTTCGCAGATTTTTATTATCTTTGCAGCATGAATAGGAAAAGAATTAAAAAGAAGTTTGCTAGTTTAGGTCAGCGTATGCTACGGATGCCTCGTACCCGAGGATTCGGAGTACAATCACCTACAGCCTATTCTTTCCTGCGCAAGGTGGTTAACGAAAAGGGATTTCTCAGAATCTATTGTCAGACTCATTCTGAAATCTCCTCCTCCTATCCCCAAGATGCCTCCAAACAGAAACGTCTTCTCTTCCGCATCAGAACTGTTTATCCTAATGTAGTAGAACTCTCTGCATCTTCCCTGCTAAAGAGAGAGGATTTCCAGCAGTTTCTCTGGAATGTGTCTGATGATACGGTTTTAGTAGTTACAGACATCAATCTCGATGCAGAATATGGGAAAGTATGGCTCCGACTTGTAACAGATAATCGTACGATTTTGACCTTTAATTTGGTTGATTGCGGTATAGTTTTCTTCGATAAAACCAAATATAAGCAGAATTTTAATGTAAATTATTGATTTGTGCGTAAATTTGTTCCATAAATATTTGGAATTTAAAATAAAAGTATTACTTTTGCAGCCAAAATAATAGAAACGTTAAATTATAGAGCTATGTATTGGACACTTGAATTGGCTTCAAAGCTTGAAGATGCACCATGGCCTGCAACTAAAGAAGAGTTGATTGACTATGCAACTCGCTCTGGTGCGCCTCTAGAAGTTCTAGAGAATTTGCAGGAGATAGAAGACGAAGGCGATGTTTACGAAAGCATCGAAGACATCTGGCCTGATTATCCTTCAAAGGATGACTTCTTGTGGAATGATGACGAGTACTAATCGTTCATCGATTACGATTATCAGTATAAGATAATGGAAATGAGCCATATAGGTGATTTCTCATGAAATTCCTATATGGCTTTTTGCCGTCTTTTACCGCCAATTTTACCGTTCTAATGGCCTTATTTTACATAATTAAATGATCAATAATCGGTATATCCTGAAATTCTTTCTTTTCTGATCGGTTAATTTCATCTTTTCTTCTCTTATTATTCTCCTTACTTCATACTAAAATCATCTGAAGTTTATAAAAAAGGAGTGATATGATAAACTTTTCTACTATCTTCGCGTACATAGTGCCATAATTAATAAAAAGGTATTTTGATATGGGAAGAATTTCAAGACTTTATCCGAAAGGACGATTGAGACTGCGTATACCAAAGATGGTGCAGTCTGGTAAAAAGTATCCATTGTATATAGAATACAATTGGCATGCTGATTCTATTCGTAAATCAACTGGTATAAGTGTGTCAGTAAAGGAATGGAATGAGAAAGGCTATTGCGGTATTGGTGAAATACGTGCCACGACTGATATTGACTATAAGTATTATAATCATGCTCTTCATAAGCGTATCGAAGACATAGATGTGAAGATACATAAGTATTATGAAATGCATCAACATATTACTTGTGATGTGATTCGATCTTTTCTCGAAGACAATGACAATGCTTTGCGACCTGATGAAGGAAAAGACTTCATAGAGTTTGCTAAAGAGTTGATGGAAAAACGTTATGAGAAAGGTAAGATAGGTTTCAGTACTTGCAAGAATGGTATTTCATATCTCAATCAGTTTGAGGAATACCTGTTGCTTGAACACAAAGGTACACATGGTGAGCATAAGGAATTCATTTATGTCTCAGATATTAGTGAAGACTTATTGCTTGACTTCCGTAAGTATCGACTCTTGGCAAAAAAGAAAGCAACAACAGTCAACAAGACTCTATGTCCGATTCTTCAGGCGTGTGAATATGCTTGTCAGTTAGGTTATATCTCTCATCAGCTTAATGTATCTCTCCAGGACTTGTATATGAAAGAAGAGGACCGGCTTGATGAAGAAGAGAGGAATATCAAGTATCTCACTGAAGAGAGACTTGCTGAGTTAGTTTCCGTTTATAATACCATCGAACAGCCTCGACGAAAAGAGTTTTTGGAGATGTGGCTGTTTGCCTTCCATGCTTGCGGTATGCGAATGGTTGATGTGATGACGCTCCGATGGAAAGACATTGATTTCAACAAGAATTTCATCAGTAAAATACAAGTCAAGACGAGAAACCGAAACACCATACCTTTGAGTGAACCACTCATTCGTATTCTTGAAAAATGGAAGGGTAGAAACAAAGTCTTTGTTTTTGATCTATTGCCAGAGAACTTCGATATAAATGACCATGAGGCGATATACCGTCGTAGAAATTCCTGGAATAATACCATCAATACTTCGCTTCGCTGTATATCTCATGATTTAAAATGGAATCAAGACTTGACTTTCCATGTATCAAGACACACTTGGGCAGTTTTAGCGCTTGCACACGGAGCTGAAATCAGTGAGATAAGCAGATTGTTAGGTCACGCTTCAACAGGCGTCACAGAGCGAGTTTATGCAGAATTCTTGCCAGACAACCTTGCGACTGTAGTAAGCAAACTTGGCTTCTGCTTCATTCCTGATATGAATGCCAAACAAAAGAAGGTGGTATCACGCTAAACAGAGTGATACCACCTTCGATCAAATTTGTAGCCTTTATAGTCGAAACTATCAGAATATCTTGTAGTCCTTGCCAGTAAGATTAGAAATTGGCTTGAATAAACGCAATAGAATGAGCCCTATCACGATAAATGCTATTCTGACTATTACTGAACCACCCATAGTAAAACCGTGCCATACGAGGAAAATGGGTGAGCACATGAGGGCTACGATGATTAGGCACATTAGAGCTGCTAGAAATGTTTTTGGTCCCATACGTCAATAATCTAATGGAGCTATGAAATGATCATCAGGCAGGTCGTGAAAATACTTGCCATCTGCATCATTAGTCACATATGTTTCGTTTTCTGGATCTTCTGTAGCGAAATAGATTTCCAAATCCTTGAAACGATTTTTGAGAAGAACGCGGAAGTCAGTAATCAATGCGAGTTCTTCCGCTTCTATATAGAGAAAGCCTTCTGAAAGTTCGCATTTCTTGATATTACCACAGAGATTGCAAGTCCCATAGTCCACACCAAGAGCTAAGATGATGTTTCCTTCCCAATCATCGGCCTCGTCTTCTTCCATAGCAGGGCGTTCTTTCTGTATGAAAGTCTGATAGAGGTCATATATCTCTTGCAACTCTTCTTGTTTTCCTACAATGTGGTAGCGTACTTTTATATTATGCATTTGGGATGCAAAGATAGCTAAATCTGATACTATGTCTTGTCAATCGATTTCACTACTGTCCAATAAAAAAGGGCAATTCGATCTTTGAAACAGTTGAATTATAGTCTTTTATGCAGTATTTTGCAATGAAACGGACTTGATTTTGTAACTTTGCAGCCAAAAAGAATTGGCTACTATGTTTCAAGACAAATATGTTTTCGCTCAACTTACTGCATTTCTGAATAGAACTCAGTTCAACAACTACGTACGCAAGTATGATGGCAACCGATACGTGAAACACTTCACTTGCTGGAATCAGCTTCTTGCAATGATGTTTGGGCAACTGAGCAATCGTGAGAGTTTACGTGACTTGATAGTTGCATTGGAAGCTCATCGAGCTAAGCAATATCATCTGGGGCTTGGACGTAATACTATCGTAAAAGCAACTCTTGCTTATGCCAATCAGACTCGTGATTACAGGATTTTCGAAGACTTTGCATTCTATATGATGAAGGAAGCTTGCAAAAAGCGAGAAACCAACATTTTGAATATACCAGGAAAGAAGTATGCTTTTGATTCGACAACTATTCCGTTGTGTCTTGCAACTTTTCCATGGGCAAAGTTCAGAAGTAAGAAAGGAGGAGTCAAAGCACATGTCTTATATGACGTAGAAGCACAAGTTCCAGCTTTCTATACTGTGACCACAGCATCAAAGCATGATTCTACAGCAATGTCTTCAATTACGTATGAACCAAATAGTTACTACATTTTCGATAGGGCTTATGATACTTTCAAGGAACTTTATAAGATTCATCTTACAGGTTCCTACTATGTAGTCAGAGCCAAAACGAACTTGAAGTACAAAATGGTAAAATGGAAGCGAAGAATGCCAAAGAATGTACTAACTGATGCAGAAGTAAAACTAACAGGATATCTTTCCGAAAAGAAGTATCCTGAATCATTCAGATTCATTCGATACTACGATGAAGAAGATGATCGTGAGTTTACTTTTCTGACGAATGCAAAGCATCTTTCTGCGTTGGATGTCGCGAATCTATATAAAAAAAGATGGTTGGTTGAACTATTTTTCAAATGGCTAAAGCAGCATCTTAAGATAAAGAGATTCTGGGGCACAACGAAGAATGCTGTACGCATACAGATTAGTGTTGCCATTATCACTTATTGTCTCGTGGCTATTGTGCACCATGATATGCAATTGAAACGCTCGACATATGAAGTTTTGCAGATTCTAAGCATTTCATTGACGGACAAAACCCGTCTAAGAGATCTATTTGATAAGACTATTTTCAACGATGTCAAAGGACTCGATTATCCCCTCTTTAGGGGACTAATTGATTGATTAATAAACATGTCCAATTTTTATTGAACACTAATGCTTCCAACTGATAAGTTAAAACACCGAAAACGTTTTTAATAAGTTCTCCAAACTCATTCAAAATACACAGATAAACGCTATCTTTGTGCACATCAAGACCACATACTGATTTCATAGGCTTGCATATTGGGGGTTATGAATTCGACCCCAAAATAAATATAATTTGTGATTTAAAGCACGTTGATGCAAGATTATAGGTATGTCGGTCTTGATGTTTTAACTCAAGCAGCGAGCACTCGGAGAAATTCATTTCAGTTTTTTATCACAACTGGCTTATAACTCGGAAATTTTATCTAAATTTGTATTAAAGAATGCCAAGCAATTTGAGTTTACTCTCAATAATCGCAACACCACCTTTCACATTACTCTCAATATTTAATGGCATTACAGGATCGTGTAATGACATACGCAACAACCACCAACCATCATCGTCTGCATTGCCACAACTAACACGCAGTCCCGG
>UQLZ01000086.1 GCA_900541935.1 uncultured Prevotellaceae bacterium
AGTCTCTTTCATTTTTTGTTACTTTTTTGTGTAACGCTATGGCAGGACTAGACAATAAGCAAACTTAAAAAAAGAATTTATCTTATCCAACCTTTTTTATAAAAAAAACGAGTGCGTCAGATTTTTCCCAACGCACTCATTATTAATAAATCAACTAATTTTTAACGCACAATAATCTTAGTTGTTACAACCGAACCTCCAAACTCTTGTGCCTTGGCAATATAGACGCCCTTCGGCAAGTTGCTAAGATCAAGCGATGCTTCCATTTTTGCTGCATTTGCAACGGCATTTCCAGAAACAGAATAGACTGTAACGCCTTTATGGCTACCGAATATTGACAGCATGTTGCTACTGTTCATCACCATCTTAACGGACTCTGCACCTACAACCTCAACGCCACCATTATCAACATTAATCTTTACAGAAAGTTCTGCCGACTCACCTGAAGCATAAACCTTAGTAATGCCAACTGTGTGCGTTCCTGCTGACAAGGATTTCCAATCAAGAGTATATTCACACACCTTTGTACTTGCCTCCAACTTACTGTCAACGTAGATATTGTAACCATTGAACTGACCACGTGACGGTTCTTCTCCTGAGTGTAGAATACCAGTTGAAAGTTTGATATCGTCAACCAAGAAAATAAAGCCATCCTGAGAACTGCTGTTAATTGTTATGTAGCGCGCTTCTTTAGGAATACTGTATTCATAATATGTATAAACCTCCGGAGCAGTTACATAATCGCTAAGCCAAGTAAAGTCTTTCAAATCTTTTCCTGTTGTTGAGTAACCAACGCGGAAACGTTCATAAATTCCGTCTTGCGGCTGATAAGTACGCGCATAGAATGAGAGAACAAAGTCTTTATGATAATCAAGAGCCGGTGATATAACATAGTCGTCACTGTCAAACTTCTGCATTCCGCCTTCTGTGCTATTTGCACGGCACGCAAAGAAAGCAAGTTCCCGTTCTCCAGAGTATGCTATATTTGTTGTTACTGACGGAACTACTGCATTACCATTCATCAGGATTGCCGCCATAGGACTACCCATTCCAGGGAAGGTTGAACCTGCAAATCCGTATGTTACCTTACCGTCATTATCAACATAATCCCAACCGAACTTTCCTGTCGGATTTAGTTCAAAGTCCTGATACTCTTCTCCCTCAAAATCATCAAAGATATCAGCAAACAAATCCCATTTCAAGACTGTTGCATTTCCTGCCGGACTGGTTTCAAAATCAATATTTGCAACAGGAGCAAGAACCTGACTGAGTTCAACATTGAAAGTATATTCCTCATTAACACTTACATCTATATTCATCTCATCCAACAAGAATCCTTGCTGCTTGGCTGAAAGTGAGTAATTTCCTTTCAAAACACTCTCAAAAATTGCCTTATTGTCAGAGCCAACTGTTGCATTATAGGTATGACCATTGCCGCCGTTAAGTGTTATTATGGCACCAACAGCATCTGCATCAACCGAATTGGCTTTTACATTTATAACCACCTTTGCATAGTAGCGAGTCTGAACGGCTGATGAGATTGTTTTGCCAGACTCAACTGCATCAAGAGCATTTGTTGCAGATACGGCATAATAATATGTGCCAGCCTTAACCGTTCCGAACTCGGAATCTGTCATTGTTTTATCCGTAAGATCTGAACCGATTTTAGTCCATGCTGTTTCATCAGTCTTATCTGCCTCGGCAAAGCGATAGACATTATATGTCATCGTTGGAGCAACAGCATCAGGCTCATAGCGCTCGCCTTCTGCCCTTACAAGCATTGCACCACTCCAATTATTGTCTTCAAAATACTTATACGCTTGTGGTGCATTCATTGTATTGCCATACATTTGTGTCTTGCCGCCCAATATTTCATCGTTAGTATCAACAGCAAGCGACAAATAATCCTCTGAACTCAATGCCAATATAAATCCATTAGGGCAATTTACAGGTTCTGGAAAAACAACGCTGCTCCAATCTCCAAGAACGAAAGGAACATCTTCCTGAATATAGATAACTTTTCCTGTTGGCTCTCCATTTGCATCAACTTCAAGCACATTTACATTAACTTGCGTTGCTTGCGATTCCTCTGTCATAAACCACTTTGCTCCATAGACTGTCATCGGTTCGCGAAAGACAACACCAAGAATATTTGAATCAGCCCGTGAATTGTCGAATCCGAGAGATTCTCCAGCCTTTGGGCTACCATTATCGAAACTCAATTCTGCCATATCTACTGGAAAAGACCAAGCTATGGTAGATGTTGCCGCATCATCCGTTGAAGTAACAACTACTTCGTATGGAGCAACTGCCTTGCCTTTCAAAGTAAAGTCACAAGTATTTCCTCCCCAACCAGAGATATATGCTGTTCTTGACTGTTCGCCGTAGAAATTTTTATATACAGTTGCCTTATATTGGGCAGAATAGCCGTCAATATAGATTCCGTCTATTGTGTAGTTCCCAGTTGCATCGGTAACTGCCGTATAGTTTGAGTAACCAACCAAGCGGATACGGGCACCGCTTACGCCATTGCCGTTCTTATCCTTAACAATACCTGTAAGGCTGCTCTTTTCCATTTCCTGAAGGGTAATGTTACAAACGCTATTCTGCTCTGGATTGACAACTACAGACTGCTCCGCCTTATTATAACCAAATGCGATGGTTGAAATCTTATAATCTCCTTGTGGAACAGCACTAAAAGAATATTGACCTTGCTCATCTGTCTTGGCTGTTCTCTCAACCATTCCCGCAAGTTTCACTTCCAAGCCGGCCATAGCAGCACCAGCGGAAGTTGTCACCTTTCCGCTTACCGAACCTTCCGACATCGTCTCCACCTTGAAATTATTGAGACAAACACACATTGTCTGAGCATTCTCGGTATAATACTGCAATCCAATATAATAAGCACCAGCCGGCATATCCGTCAGCATTGCAGTGACTTTATAACCATAGTATCCTTCATACTTTGGAATAAGTACCTCTTTAACAACTTTTGTTTGCGCCTCCGGTTCTGGTGAAGTGCCAATAGTAATACGCATCTTTTCATTATAATAATAGGCTGTATAAGCCATAAACGAAATCTGGTAGCGTCCGCCATCTTCCAATTGGAGTTGCGGCGATACAAGCCAGTTATCCGTTGGCTCAAAATTTGCACTTGCTTTTGACTCAACACCATTTCCTCCATAGTCGGAAGTTGACATATACCAAGTCAATTCATCATTGTCTCGGTTAAACATCGTCCAGCCATTTAAATCCGCCTCAGTAGTAAACAGACACTCGTAGGGAAGTGACAACGGATTGGCATTGGATACTTGGCTCCCAAACGAGATAAAAACAAAACTCAGTAAAAACAAATAAAAAAAGTAGCAATTTTTCATAGCGCTAACAATTTTTGAGATCCTTTGAACAGTTAAATCAACGGTAGCGATCAGGACCCCATTTAGACCTCTGCCGTTGAATTGTTATTTCTGCCACAAAATTAATGATTGTTTTTAATTTTCAAAGTAATTTTGGTAATATTTTGTTATTTTCATTGCATTTTTGATAACAATATATAATTAAGCGTCCTTTCTTCCCAATATAAAAAAACACATACCATACTTATATGACAAAATTTCGCTATATTTACATAATATAGGATGCGGTTCTGCAATATCCCCGTTCAAAAGCCTGCTTTTGCCTTGGTATTGCTCTCACCTTTCGCTATATTTGCATAAAAAAGCATGGACGTTGAAAGAGTAAGAGAAATTTGCATTGCAAAACCACTAACAGAAGAGTGCTTCCCCTTCGATGAAAGCACTCTTGTAATGAAGGTTTGTGGAAAAATGTATGCGGTACTACCGTTAGAGCAAGCAAACAAGGTAGTACTCAAATGCGACCCAGAATATGCCAATGACCTGAAAGAACATTATTTTGCTATCGAAGGGGCGTGGCATTTCAACAAAAAACACTGGATCCAAATATCATTCAATAAAGATGTGCACGACAACCTTATTGAACAACTAATAGACCACTCATATACAGAAGTAATAAAGAAACTCCCCAAAAGAACAAGAAAAGAGAACAATCTTCTATGAGCAATAATAAACCAATAATAATAGTATCGTGCGACGTTAGCAGTAGTGAAAGAATTGAACTGAGACAAGAATATACTCTTGCGGTAAGTAAGGCAGGGGGGATACCAGTCATTATGCCACCACTGACGGATAAATCAGAAATAAAGGAATGGCTCCGAACCATTGAACCAAAAGGTATTTTACTCAGCGGTGGCTGTGACATTGACCCAATTATATATGGAGACAAACCTATGCCCTTTAATGGCAGAGTGAACACACAACGTGACACTTATGAACTTCTACTGACGAAAGTTGCAATCGAAAACAAATTACCAATACTGGGAGTATGCCGTGGTTTACAAGTAATTAACGTTTTCTTTGGCGGTACCTTGGTTCAGGATATGGAAGCTGAATTGGGCATTGCAAAAGGAAAACATGACCAAACAGAAAATACATCAATTGGCACTCACAAAATTTACGTAAAACCAGACTCTCTGACCTACACCTTATTAAATAAGGAAATAATGCTGACAAATTCACACCATCACCAATGTATCAAAAAACTTGGCAGGGAACTTGAAATAACTGCAAAATCAGATGACGGAATAATAGAAGCCATAGAAAACTACGATAAAAAAATAATAGGCTTGCAATTTCACCCAGAAAGGATGCGAGAATTTGACGGATTTTTCAAAAAATGGCTTTGTTTAGTAAGTTACCAAACGCCAGATGACTAGTCCTAAATAAGCGTTACAAAAATTACTACTTATTATAAGGACAAAA
>UQLZ01000087.1 GCA_900541935.1 uncultured Prevotellaceae bacterium
AAATAAAAAAGGCTGATAATCGAGTGATTAACAGCCTTTTCTTGTACCCAGAGCCGATATTGTACCCAGTTTTAAAGAGAACCTAACAATAGATAAAGGAAAGTAAATAGCATTTTAATAAATTACAACTTTCACTTATATTCTTAAAAAGCACTTTGTTTTGCTCAAAGTTTATACCTGGTTTATACCAGGAATTCAATTTAATCATTATCTTTGCAATCAAAGGAAAGCAAAAGAAATATATGGCACAGAAAAAGAACTTTAGGGCAGACAACACCTATATGATTAGCACAGATAGCACTGACAATCCTAAGTTGGGAGCAAAAGTACTGAGCGATGGTAGGGAAGTTTGTTTTTGGATTTCTACTTAGGTTTTGAAATGGCAATCAGCAAAAATGGTAACGAGTATAAGAAAGTCAACAACAAGAGAGAATACCTCAGTTTATACCTTTGGCAAGCACCCAGAACACCGATAGAACGACAAAACAACAAGGAAACATTAGCACTTGCAAAGAAAATCAGATTTGAGCGAGGACAACAGTTATTGGAAAGCAGTGAGGGTTACAGATTGAGGAAAGACAGAGATATTAATTTCCTTGACTATTTCAAAGCATACATAGACAAGTACACCAAGAAAGACGTTAGAATGGTGCAAATGGCATATAGTCGTTTTGTTGATTTCCTAAACGACACACCAGAATACACAAAATATGCAAGGAAGATAAAGCCAAATCAGATTGATAGGGATATGGTTGAGGCATTCACCGAGTATCTACAGAGCAGAGGTGTTGGTGAAGGTCCAAAAAGCATTTATGCAAGATTTAAAAAAGTGATAAATTATGCTATTGAACACGATATTCTGGTTAAAAATCCTTGTCACAACATAGTAATTAAAGTTGATGACCAACAACTGAAAAAGGAAGTACTATCTATTGATGAAATTAAAACATTGATAGCAACACACTATGAAAATGAGAGTCCAAATATTAGACGTGCATTTATCTTTTGTCTGTATTGTGGTTTGAGATTTTGTGACGTTAAGGATTTGACTTTTGCAAATGTGGATTTTTCCAACAAGATTTTGAAGTTTGAGCAAAACAAGACAAAGGGACACAGTGCCAATAGCGGTGTGGTAATTCCTCTTAACGATAATTTGTTGCAACTGATAGGGGAGCCAACAAACAAAGATGATAGAAACGAGTTGATATTTTCCTTGCCGAGTTATGAGGCTTGTTTGAAAGCATTAGGAAGATGGGTAAAACGTGCTGGAATTAACAAGCATATTAGTTGGCATTGTGCAAGACATTCATTTGCAGTAAATATCCTTAACAATGGGGCTAATATTAAGACCGTAGCAAGCCTTTTGGGTCATTCTGGATTGAAACATACAGAGAAATACACAAGGGCGGTAGATAGCCTTAAACAAGATGCTATCAACAGTTTGCCAGATTTTAATTTATAAAAATATACTTATGAAATTCAACGTTAATAGTTTGAGCATTAATGATTTTGTAGAAGCATTGTGTCATTTGAGTGGTAAAAATTTTTCCATTCATTTGAAGTTACCTAAAAAGAAAGAAGATTTTAATTTAATATATTATATTTTGAACGATTTTCCTACTAATACAAAAGTCAATGTTGATGTGGAAAATTTTAAGATGCGTTATAACATTATTAACAGTTATTCTCATAATATAAAAGCCAGAGATGATTGGAAAAATGGGACTGGATTTTTTGGCGATTGTGAATACTTTGAAATAAAAGAACAAGGCAGTGCAAAAGATATTTTACAAAAGTTTTCAGACAAATCTTTCTTTGGATTAGATGAATATGCTTGTATTGGAGGATATGCTTATATAAGAGATGCCGATTCTGTGGGGATAAATCGTTGTAAAGAAACTTTCCAGTTTGGGATATGGGAAATTGAACACTGTGTTTTCACTACAGACGGATATACTAATTGGTTTTTATCTGACTATAACATTAATCGTAACTGGTTTAAATTAATAAATGAAAAAGGATATATTGAAGATTTTGGTCACTTGCAGATTTTTCAATATTTGTCAGATAAAACAAATAGGTTTGACAGTGGTATGTGTGAGGCTTTGTTGTATGACATAAAGCAATGCCACCATACTTTAAAAGAAAAAAGAAAAGAAGTTTTACCAGAAATATTTGAAAGGTTTACAGTTCTGAGAGGGTTTGGCAGTGTTTCTGTTTCTTTTCCAGACACAGATTTGTATTATGCAATAGAAACATTGGAACAGATATTAAATAACGTGGAAAGCCCAAAGGGTATTAGCATCAAAGAAAAATATGAACTGCCAGAAGAATTAGACACCGATAAGGCAAGGAAATATTTTGCAAAGGCGGTTGAGGCTGGTTATGTGGAAAAGACGGCTAATGGTTATAAATGGTTATATGGCAATAATAAAGGGCAAGTTAGATTAGGCTATTTTTGTGCAAAAGTTTATGATTCTCCCAGACCAATAAATAAATTAGAAGAAATATTTAATGTTAAAAAGTTGTCTGCCTCTATTACAAACGCAGAATATGATGTAAAAAGAGCAGATGTGATAAAATGGAGAGAAGAAATGGATAAGACATTATTTGAGAAATAATCATTAAGAATAACGTTTTTTAGGGGCTATGAATAGACTATTTATAGTCCCTTTTCTTGTGGTCATATAATAAGTTTCTTTGCAGTGTGATTCTGATAATAGGATAAGAATTGCAAGCCCTATTGTCTGGATGGGACAAGGCGAGGATTGTGCTTGCAAGCAGTCTAAGCAGTCCATATATAAAATTTATTATTATGACATTTGACCAAACAAAGTTAGCCGAGCTTATCACGGCAAACATTATCAACTGCACAAAGGAAGTGCTTACAAGTGAAGAAGTAGCACGGTATATGGGTATCAGCAAGAGTTACCTATACAAACTGACTATGAGGAGGCAAATTCCACACTACAAGCCGATGGGTAAGGTTTGTTACTTTAATAGGGTTGAGATTGAAGAATGGTTGCAAAGCAATCGAGTTGCCACAGAAGAAGAATTGAACGACAGAGCAAATGCAATGTGTTACAAGAAAGGGGGTGCATTATGATTCTTACTGACTACTATCGTTTTGAAAAAATTGCAAATCAGAAGAGCAAAACAAGAATTGACTGCACTGCCTCTTCTGGCGGTTATGAACCATTTGAATCATTAAGGAACAAGAACGGTGACTTATATTTGTATCTGGGAGATAATACATACACACAAGCGGGAAAAAACAGAAAGGCAGATTTGGCTCTTTCAAAGACCTTGCATATCAGTAGCATTTACAACCCAGACACACAAGAACCATATTGGTATGGAGATGTAAAAGGAACATCAGATGCAATACTTGTACAACATCACAATTTCAGCATTGTTGATGGTAGGATACAAGACGGAGCAGTTATAGACATTTATATTGCCAGAGGACAAAGAAGTGCCAGAAACGTGCTTTATAATGCTATTGTTGACGGTGAATTTGATGAAGAGATAGACCAATTACAGAAGACTATTTCTAAATCCATAGCAATTGATAAAATAGGGAAGAAATGACATTTTCTATATTAAGTAGTTTTTTATTACCAAATCAGTAATTTATATGTATGACACAATAGAACTATTACTTAAGAAAGAAGATGTTATTGACGTTGATTTAATTGCTGAAATTCCTTGCTACTTAGAGAATATCAGCACAATCCAAAACAACTATGGAATGTTGGTCAGTGGTTGGTTAGGTGGATTGAAAATCAGTATCACAGAAAACTATGTAAAAGTATCTGGTGGTTCTTTCTGCAAATGGTATTTGGGAAGCAATATGCTGACTATGGGGCGAGGTGATGCAGAGAGGGCAATAAAAAAATTGTCAGACATTCTGCACTTGCCGATGACAAAAGCGGTTGTCACAAGAATAGATGTTGCTGAGAATATTCTTACCAGACACAAACCAATTGCATACCTCAACCATTTGGGAACATTGAAAAATTCAACCAGATTGCTACAACAAAGCGGACTGTATTACAAATATACAAATGGTCTATTGTGTTTTTATGACAAAGTAAGAGAGCAGAAAACCCGCCACAATGAAATACCAGAATTATTCAAGGACAAGAATGTGCTTAGATATGAGTTGAGGTTACTTAAGAAAATACCAAAGCAGATGAATGTGCCAAAGGTAAATGCTGGTATGTTATATGATGAAAAATTTTATATGACACTGTTGAGGTTGTGGCGGGATTCTTTTCTTGATATAGAGAAAATCAATGATGTTAGTTTAAATTTTCAAGCAATGAGAACTAAGCGAGATTTATATAAAATGGGTGTAAGAGCCTTAATAGAACAAGTTGGTGGGTTGAATCAGATAAACGAACAAATCAATGAAGCACTAAATACTGGACAATTGACAAACAAGCAAGCATTTGATTTAAGAAAGGAAATTAAAGAAGCCAATGCTTTGCAGTCTGGTATAGTCGTTAAAAATGAAATGATTGAAGAACTGACAAAAAAAGTCAAAGATGCAGTCAAGTTTTACCGTTGACAAAGGATTGCAAATGTTAAAGAAATTCTGAAAGTTATCTAAAGTAGATATATTTAGACACGTTTTTGGCGGTAAAGTGTTAATTTGTCATTTTGGCTAAGATTGTAATGGTGTTTCTGTAATGAGTTTGCTTTCCTTTTCAATGAATAAAAAAGAACCAATAGTAAAGGGTAGTGTATAAAGTTTATACCTGGTTTATACCCAAGTAAATAAAAAAGGCTGATAATCGAGTGATTAACAGCCTTTTCTTGTACCCAGAGCC
>UQLZ01000088.1 GCA_900541935.1 uncultured Prevotellaceae bacterium
AGTAACCATGGCACCAGGGGGCGGATTTGCCATGAGAATTTATCGTTCTAATTAGATAGTACTCGAATTTATTTTAACAAAAGTTTGAATTTCTTACTTGTATAATATTAGTAAAAGCTCTATTTTAGTATTAAAATTACGCATAATTATTCGTATTAAGATTGATTATCATTCTAACAATGAGTCTATTATATAAGATAGTCTGGAAACTGTCAGGAGTATTTATACTGTTTTCTGGAGTCTTAGGTGTAAAAGCGAGTGACACATTGAAGGGTAATATTATCCCTCAATATAATTCAATCATAATTTCTGCGAGCACTTCCCAAAATTGTTATCAAGGTGAAGTTTTATCAATTATTTCTACGCTTCAGGCTGCATATTTGGTAGATATACAAAACAATATACGACTGCTTAACGGCAACTCTGTACATCCTACTATCTATTTGTTCGCAAACGTAGGGTTGTCTAAACCATGTTTGGGCAAGTTATTATGCCAGACAGGCTATTTAATGTACTTCAATCATGACGGAGACTATCTGCGTTTTAAATCACTATTGATTTAACTGATATTTTCCGAGCATTTTTTCATTGACAGTCCCTTCCTTCAAATGCTAGTCAAAGTGAGTACTTGTTAGATGTGCTGTTTATTGACTTGCATAACTTGCATTGAAGCAAATTGTATTTATTTGCAAAGTAAGGATTATTTATTTTAATTTTTAATGAATTTATATCATGACACTTTGGAATATCATCCATGAAACATTGATAATGATGGGATTTACTTTTGGGGTGGGTATTGCGTTTGCGTATTTATTGAAATTGTTGACACTGTTTTTCAACTATACCAATAAAGAAGAAATTTCCGCAACCATTTGGCATTTCCGCATCAAAGCTCGAGCATACCGTATGGCCATGAGTCATGCATATTCTACAAATTGGGATAAAAAACTAGTTAATACAATTACTACAGATCCTAAAGAGCGTGAAGCATGTATTCGCTCAATGGATAATTTGATTGAGTTTCACTATGGTAACCGTAAGCTTCCCAAACAGGACCAACAAAAGGATTAATCGTACAATAGACATTTGATATCATGGAAAAATATGATCTAAATAATATATTTCAAGGTATTTCTACATTACTTGATTCCGATACGGCTATTATGTCTGCCCGTATTGTGCTGATGTTGCTCGGGATTTTGTTGGTTTATCTGGGACGCAAAGGAATACTAGAACCACTAGTGATGATCCCTATGGGATTGGGAATGGCTGCAGTCAACGCTGGGGTCTTGCTTTTCCCTGGAGGTGTTCATGGAAACCTTTTTCTTGATCCTATGGTAACAGATACCGATGAATTGATGAATATTCTCCAAATTGATTTTCTGCAGCCGATATACACATTCACTTTCAGTAACGGCTTGATTGCCTGTTTGATTTTTATGGGTATAGGTACAATGCTGGATATTAATTTTTTGTTGGCAAAACCTTTGCAAAGTATGTTTTTGGCACTTTGTGCTGAATTAGGAACTTTTGCAATCGTTCCGATTGCCTATGCAATGGGGCTGAATGCCAATGACAGCGCATCAATTGCTATGGTTGGTGGAGCTGATGGCCCTATGGTGCTGTTTACCTCGCTTAATCTGTCGAAAGAAATCTTCGTGCCGATTACCGTTGTTGCGTATCTTTATTTAGGACTGACTTACGGAGGTTATCCCTATTTGGTGCGTGCTCTAGTCCCACAGCGATTACGAGCCATCAAAATGAAAGCTCCCAAAAAAACTCTGAAGCAGTATAGTCCTGCAACAAAAATCACTTTTGCGGTGTTAATGTGTGTGATATTGTGCTTGTTATTCCCGGTAGCTGCACCTCTGTTTTTTTCACTTTTCATTGGCGTTATTATTAAAGAATCGGGTTTGAAACATGTTTGTGATTTTATCAGCGGTCCAATGCTGTATGGTTCGACTTTTTTCTTGGGGATATTATTGGGAATCTTGTGTGATGCACATACACTGCTTGATCCGACTGTATTAAAACTGTTAGTATTGGGTATTTTGGCCCTGTTAATATCTGGTATTGGTGGTATTTTAGGTGGTTATATCATGTATTTCATTAAGCGAGGTGATTTCAATCCAGTGATAGGTATTGCAGCTGTTAGCTGCGTACCGACTACGGCAAAAGTCGCTCAGAAGATCGTTTCTCATGACAATCCTTCATCTTTTATATTGGCAGACGCGTTAGGCGCAAATATTACTGGTGTGATTACTTCAGCGATCATTGCGGCAATTTACGTGACGGTATTCCCAATGCTTTAGATCCTGATTGAGAGTTCTATCTAAATATATGAGCCATTGCAATATATGTAACGAACAAAGAGCTAATATAAGGCTCTTTGTTCGTTTTTGAAGTTTTTAACATGGAAAATTTTGAATAGTAGAAAATTAGCCAACTAATTCGCAATAATGAGATTGAATTAGTTGGCTTTTTTGTGTCTTTAGATATTCCCCCCAAAAAGGTATGAACGCCAAAATAGGGAAAATTTCCAAATCAAAATATTTTAAGATTCAGCCTATTTTTGGCTTTACAGAGTTCGATATTTTGAAAAATTATCAGAAAGGTTTTGAAAGCAGTGAATGGGGGCGTATCCATTCGCTGTTTCCTTTCTCTTCTATCGCACACATGATGAGATTGAAAGATTATTTTCCCGCCGCCGACAAGATTGTCTAGTTGATTCTTAAATCCTATACCTGTCTATCCACCAGTCACTTGAAGAAAAAACTGAACGAAAATATAGGAATGAATCCTTTCTAGACCGTCAAGGTGTGCATCTTATAGCCGCCCTTGCCTTGAATGTGTGTTGCTCACAGGCATAATGCCAGATACAATTCAATAGTGCTGCTGTCAAATGTACAAACATTGCATCAAGGTCAATCCTGAGTTTTTCTCCTTTGTACTACAGTTTCTTAGCTTTCTGTATCAAGGCATAACCAAAGGACCGATTGATATGCCAATTCTTTTTCTCGTTTTCCTATGAAAGTGTAGATTTGTGTATTATCTTAAGTCCAGACTTATAAGTTTTATAAACCAAGAGTAGTCTCAATATCTCTCAAGCAACTGAGTAACCGTGAGATTCTGCGAAACTTAATCGTTGTTTTCGAGGCGCATAGGGCCAAGCAATATCATCTTGGGTTAGCTCGTGCACCGATAGCCAATACAACTCTTGCCCCAGCTAACCAAAACCTTGATTGCAGAATTTTCGAAGACGTTGCATTCTATATGATGAAAGAAGCCTGCGAGAAGCGGACTACCAACATCCTTGACATTTCCGGGAAGAAATATGCGTTTGATTCAACAACCATTCCGTTGTGTCTAGCCACATTTCCATGGGCAAAGTTCCGAAGCAAGAAAGGAGGAGTGAAAGCTCATGTCTTATACGACATTGAAGCACAAGTTCCTGCTTTCTATACTGTAACCACTGCATCAAAGCACGATTCTACAGCAATGTCTTCAATCCATTATGAGCCAAATGCTTATTATATATTCGACAGGGCTTATGACTCCTTTAAAGAACTCTATAGGATACATCTTACAGACTCTTTCTTTGTTGTCAGAGCCAAGACGAACTTAAAATATAAGACTGTCAAATGGAAGCGAAGAATGCCAAAGAATATAATGACAGATGCGGAAGTGAAACTGACCGGATATCTCTCCGAAAAGAAATATCCTGAGTCATTAAGACTCGTAAGATATTACGATGAAGAAGATAACCGTGAGTTCACTTTTCTGACGAATGCGAAACAACTTTCTGCACTGGATGTCGCCAATCTTTATAAGAAAAGATGGTTAATCGAACTGTTCTTCAAATGGCTCAAGCAGCATCTCAAGATAAAGAAATTCTGGGGTACAACAGAGAACGCTGTTCGCATACAAATTAGTGTGGCAATTATCACATACAGTCTTGTGGCTATTGTCCAACATGATATGAATTTGAAACGCTCAACCTATGAAGTCTTGCAGATTCTCAGCATATCATTGACTGACAAAACCCACTTGCATGACCTGTTCGACAAGACTAATTTCAATGATGTCAAAGATCTAAATGATCCCCTAATTCCGGGGCTATTTGATTAATTGTTTAACTCGTCCCATTTTAACGGGACACTAATGATAATAAGATAATAAGCAATCTTCGGAAAGAGAATCGAAGCATCGATTTATTACATCAACATTTAGATGAGCTGATAAAAGATCAGTCGCATATCACTGTAAAATTCCGACGAACATTAATGTTTCTTATTACAGGAATGTATAATGGCGAACAAATTTATCAATTAAAAGATATTCAAAATCAGGCTGAACGATTTAAAAATGAAAATAATCTATTTGATGTTCTTCCACATCGTGATTTGGCGGATTTTTTACCACCTCCAATTTTTGATATAGAATTCAGAATAGTACGAAAAGAGCATATTGATAAAGATGGGAACTATAACAATAATCACATAATTCCTTTTTGGAGTCTTAGTTCCGGAGAACGCCAAGTTGCATACGTCATAAGCAATTTCGTATATCATCTTGTCAACATTAACTCTGTTCATACTATAAAAGATAAGAAAGTGGCCGGTCTTCCTCTGTTGAAGTATAAGTATGTAAACGTCGTATTTGACGAGATTGAGTTGTATTTCCATCCTGATTTACAAAGGCGTTTCCTGTCTCTAATTATCTCTGCATTACGGAATATTCATATTGAGA
>UQLZ01000089.1 GCA_900541935.1 uncultured Prevotellaceae bacterium
TTTTGTCCTTATAATAAGTAGTAATTTTTGTAACGCTTATTTAGGACTAGTCACACCAATTAATTTTTACGATTGCAGGTATAAGATAATGTTATCATAATGACTATTAGAAAAGCACAAATATTAGTTCCTTTGCATCAAAATTAAAAATAGAAGTTATGTTAACACCAGTAAATGTATGGGTACTTACAGCCGCCACAATGGCTGTTATTATTTTAGTTTATGTAATTAAAGCTGTTTCTAAATCTGGTAAAAAACATTTTATAGAAATAGGACAGGATAAAGATATTTTCTGGATTCCAGGAGACCCTACTTCAGAAGATGACACAGAGTATAACAGCATTGACGACTAAACTATGGCAAACAACGTTTCTGCAGAGCAATTTATTTCTGAATATGCAGCCCTTCTTCTTCGCAGTGGTGCAACATGTGCCAGACTTGAAAAAAACGTTCAACGAATTGCCACTGCTTGGGGATTTAATATTGAAATGGCTATTATGCCAAGGCATATACACATTACAATAAATTACATTGACGGACATTCCTCAACACTAATAAAAGGTCTTGAAAAAACGCATATCAGTTTTGATATAGTAACCAAACTCAGCAAGTTAAGTTGGGAAATTGCCGATAATAGCAAAGACATTCCTTTTGCTGTTAAATCACTAAAAGAAATAGAAAAAACAAAACCAGCAAACAGATGGTGGGTTCTAATTGCAGCGTCTCTTGCCAATGCTTCTTTTTGCAGACTTTTTGGCGGAGATTTAACCGCAATGGCGACTGTATTCAGCGCGACAATGGCTGGATATTTTCTAAAGCAAGTATTAGTTGCCCGAAAAATTGACATAAGGATAATATTTATAGCATGTGCATTTGTTTCTCTTATCCTCGCAACTGCTGACAATCTTTTCTCTTTAGGCAAGACATCAGAAATAGCAATAGCGACAAGCGTTTTGTATCTGGTTCCAGGCATTCCTTTTATTAATGCCTTCAGTGACCTGATTGACGGACACTACATCTGCTTTTTCAGCAGAATGACAGATGCAATAATTCTAACCGCATGCCTCTCTATGGGACTTTGCCTTGGAATGATAGTTATGAGATTGGGTATGTTTTAAAAATTTGTAGTTTATGTTAGAAAACTTTTTTGAAGATGCATTATTTGCTGCAATAGCGGCTATCGGATTTTCTGCTATCAGCAACCCTCCACGCAAAGCCTATTTATACTGCGCGGCAATTGCTGCTATAGGACACTCTTCAAGGCTATTCCTAATGAGCCCTGATTTTGGCAACTTGAATATAATTTTGGCATCAACTGTCGCGGCTACAATTATAGGTTTGTTGGCTGTAATGATGTCTCCATTTATTAAAATACCGGCAGAAACATTTCTTTTTCCTTCTCTACTTCCTATGATTCCTGGAATATATGCATACAAAACTTTTGGAGGACTGGTAATGTGTTTGTTAAATAGCCAAGAGGAATATTTCAACCATTATTTTTATCTATTTGCAAACAATGGCTTAACTTGCCTGTTTATTATTTTAGGTATGGTTATCGGAGCATCTCTTCCTATATTCTTTCTAAAACAAATAACTTTTCAAGCAACGAGATAAATATAATCTGATTTTTTATACTGGCAACACTAAGATTTTTATAATTTTGCATTATCAACATCATCTTATGGAACTACGACAGCTTAGAACTTTTATAAAGATTGCAGAAACTCTGAACTTTTCTGAAGCCTCTAAGGCTCTAAATGCAACACAAAGCACACTATCCCAACAAATCAAGCAACTGGAAGAAGAATTTAAAACAAAACTGTTTAACAGAAACAGCCACAGTGTCTCACTTACTGAAGCGGGAGCAGAACTGCTTCCTTTTGCAATTGAGACAATAAGATATGCAAACGACTGCAGTGAGCGAATGCGTGACCTGCAAAACGTTCTCGTCGGAAATCTAAACATCGGCGTTACGTATTCTTTCAGTCCAATACTTTCTGAAACAATTTTCTCTTTTATGAAAGAATTTAAAGGCATCAAACTAAACATTTACTACAAACCTATGTCGGAACTGATGGTTATGTTAAGGCAGCGACAAGTTGACTTTGTTCTCGCATTCAAGCCATCATACCCTATGCCAGACATTGAATCTCACTCAATATTTCAAAACTATCTTGCGGCTATCGTAAACATCAACAGTTCTCTTGCAAAACTGTCAAAAATCAGTATGGAGGAACTATCAAAATACAATCTCGCCCTTCCCTCAAAAGGTTTGCAAGCGAGAAATGCCTTCGACAAAATGCTGGAAAAGCAACCGCATAAAATGGATATACAAATTCAACTTAATGACCCAAACATATTACTGAATTTAGTGAAAACAGGAAATATGGTAACTATACTTGCCGAGGCTTCCGTATATAATCAAACAGGTATTAAGGCAATTCCTATTGACTTTCCAAACAACGAAATGACAGGTTGCGTACATACCCTGCGCGACTCTTATCATAAAAAATCAATGCAGGAGTTTATAAAACTTCTTGGAGAGTCTATAGCAGTCAAAGAGCGGGCTAATGCTTGGCTTTAAACAATAAACGGATGCTTTTTCAAAGCATCCGTTTATTGTTTATTATTCTTCATCAAAAAAAGAGTCATCAAAATCAAAATCAGTCTCACTGTATGAATAAATGTCATCGGTAAATCTGGATAGAGCCCTTCCCTCTTTCTTCGTTGGGCGACCCAACCCTTTCTGACGATTAATAAAACCGCTGATTCTAGCCATCTCAAGCAACTCATACTGTGCCGGAGAAGTAACATTTTCCAGATACTCTGGAACCAACTTTGCTCCCATTCGGTTCTCGGCAAGAGCCTTTACCCGAAAAGAATAAGTTATCGGTGGCTTCTTGACATCAACAACTTCACCAACCTTAATCGGTCTTGAAGGCTTGACATTCATTCCGCCTATAGTAACGCGTCCGTTCTTACAGGCATCAGTTGCTATTGTACGCGTCTTGAAAATCCGCGTAGCCCACAACCATTTGTCTATTCTAACGTCCTTGTCCATTTTACTTATTATTAAACTGATTCATTGTTAACGACAAGCCTGCAAGACAGAAACTCTTGACAGCCTCTACCGCAACATCTATTTTTTCTTTAATAATCACCTTATCCTCTTCGGTAAATTCACCGAGAACATAATCAACTTGGCAACCTTTCGGAAAATCGCCACCTATACCAAAACGCAAGCGCGCATAAGCCTGCGTTCCAGTCATTGCCGCAACGCTTTTCAACCCATTATGACCTCCGTCACTACCCTTTCCTTTCATTCTGACTGTTCCTACTGGAAGTGACAAATCATCAACAAGTATCAAAAGATTCTCAATAGGGATATTCTCCTTATCAAGCCAATATCTAACCGCATTCCCACTTAAATTCATATAGGTTGACGGCTTCAATAGTACTAACTGCCTGTTCTTCAATCTAACATTGGCAACATCACCATACCGTTCCGTCGTAAAACTAATATTGGATGCCTTTGCAAAGGCATCCAATATCATAAATCCTATATTGTGGCGGGTATTCTGGTATTCTGGACCAATATTACCTAATCCAACAATAAGATATTTCATTCAAAATTATTTTGAAGCTTCAGCTGCTTGTGCACCACGTGCGGCACGTGTCAATTGAACTGCACAAACTACTGCATTCTTAGCATTCATCAATTCCAAACCTTCGAAGTGCAAGTCACCAACTTGGATAGTCTTACCAAGACCAAGACTATCAACGTTTACGATAACCTTTTCTGGAATCGCTGTATAGATTGCTCTAACTTTAATTTTCTTCATAGAAAGGCTCAACTTACCACCGGCTTTAACACCTTCTGCGTGACCTTCCAACTTAACTGGAACTTCGATAGTAACAGGTTTCTTCTCTGTCACTTCCAAAAGATCAATGTGAAGGATTTCGTCTTTAACTGGGTGGAATTGAATTTCCTTAAGAACTGCCATCTTTGTTGTCCCGTTGATATCCAACTCAATAGCAAAAATTTCTGGAGTATAGATCAATTTGCGAACATCTTCTACTGATACTTGCAAGTTTCTTGTGATGATACCGCGGTTATTTGCGATTTCTACTACAGTTTCGCCTTCGCTCAACTGTCCAGCATAAGGAAGTTCTACGATTTCACCACCATTCAATGATACAGGAATCATTCCTGATTTGCGCAACTCTACAGATGCTTTTTTGCCAATAACTGTTCTTGGCTGAGCGCTTAGTTTAAATGTCTTCATTTCTTTGTTTTGTTTTTGTGTTACTCAAAATTAAGTTAATTTGCTCCTTAATTTCCCATCACACGGTACTCTAAAAAAGCGGTGCAAAGTTACATCTTATTTTTCAGTTATGCAATACCTTATATCACAATAGTTTATTTTTACTCAATCTTTTTCATACGTAAATATTAAGCGTCCCACTTGTGTTGTAGGACAGGTTTATA
>UQLZ01000090.1 GCA_900541935.1 uncultured Prevotellaceae bacterium
TCAGACGAAGCGGAACACTTGTTTGCGCTTTTTCATTGAGCAGCCTATGAACAGGACGGCTCCGTGGTCGAAGTGGGATTCTTTCTTCGCTTCGCTAAGAAAGCGCTTGGGCGATTAGCCTATTCGTGGCACTCCCAATGTGGCGGTAAATGTCCCGGTGTCAGCAGTAGCCCTGCGGAAGTCGGTTGTCGTGAAGCTCTTTCAGCGGAACGGCATCTTGTTCCGACCGCACTTGCCGCGCTCAGTATTCCTTGATTTTTTCGTGGGCGAAGTCATCCTCTCCGCTCTCGCTTCTGTTTGGGGTCGAAGTCCGTAACATCGGGTCGGCATCGTCCGCGCTGCCTTGCAGTTGACGGTGTCGTAATCTCCAAAGCTGCGCTACCCACAGACACACCGCCGCCGTACTTGCCATAGTCGTAAGTGCCGCAGCAGATACTCGTCGGGGTCGCCGCCGGTCTCTTGTGTATGGCATCTTGGTTCGGGTGAAGTCAAATCGCGTCGGCATGCCGCTCTCCGTGAGTCAAGTCCTCCTGCTTTCCGTTCTCATCTGCGTTTCCATTCCGGGCTACCACGTCAGGCCCATTGTCCAGTTTTACGTCGCAAAGTTATTACCTACGTCGGAAACGTCGAGTTAGAATGAATGCCAACAAATATGTAATTTGGTTAATGATGAAGGTGGAACTATTTTCACGCTCTGAGATTATAATGTTATATAGTGACATTATTATTGACAATCGTTTTATTATATTTCAACATTTTCCGCATTGACATCAATATCACTACGGATAAGAATATTTGCATGTGAAAAATTGTTCTGATCTAATAATCGTATCCCTTCATCATATGCCACCTTTTTGCCCAATGTATCTTGAATCGACACTATTATCGTAACGGGGACCGAGATTACTTCTCCAGTTTCATTTAGATGCGTTATAAGTTCATCTTTTGCCGCATCCCGAGTAAAACCTTTTATTCGAAGAACCCATTCGGTTTTTCCCTTCATTTTAGCTTTTACAGCAGGTTTAAGGGTGGAAAGATCCACTTGATACTTCTTTACCGGTTGATATTTATTCTTTGAAATAATTAGATTCCGTTCTTTCAAGAATATTGAGTGATTCTTCTTAGAATAAGCACTCGGAGTTAAGATATTCTGGGTGGAGTGAGCACGAGTTTCATTACGGTAAACTGGTGATACACCAGGTGCGCCGACAGTCACATATTCGATTGAATCAATAGGTTCAAGACTGACTTCAATGTCATTTTGACAATACTCATTACCTTCACTTCCACGAAGGATCGGATCCGATACAATTGTTACGGTTACAATTCCATAGAAATTCCCGTCATCGTCAACAAGTGACGACGGATAAGGAAACCCGACAATCTGATAATCTACGCCATTTGTTGGCGATATCTCAGGTTGCCAAACCATAGTAAACTCATCTTCATTGTTGTATAGCATATGGTCTATGTGGGATGGAATCCCAAAACCATATGCCCAATGCGCATCCTTATCGTTTTTTGTCAGTACTGATGGATATTGTGAATTGTGTATTATTAGAGCTTTGATAAGCGTAGAATTAAATTCGCCGCCGATGCGATGAGCTAAATGAGCTGCAAGAGCTGCAACTCGCGGAGTCGCAAAACTTGTCCCTTTTTCTCGGGAGGTAAATCCTGGGGCAGTCACGACATTTACGCCTGTGACAGAATTTCCTCCATAATGAACTACATCTGGTTTTTGAAGATATTCTGGTCCTGGACCTATTCTGGAAAATGGAGAATGCGCTCCCAGCGGAAGATCTCTTTCATCTTCTCCTTTCTGGCATACAGAGCCAACGGTTATACAACGAACTGACTCAGCCCCTAAACTAATACGTCCATTAGGAGTTGATGTATTCCCGGCAGATTTACAAAACAATACATTGTGTGTGCGTTGGATATCATCAAGTGCAATGGCAAACTCGGAAAAATTCTCATCAGACACATCTGTTTGAGAACCTTGCGAGATATTCCAAATTTTAATATCTGGATGGTGCTTAATCGAATCGCGTATAAACTCCACCAATTCTATTTCTGAAATTTTGGCTTTATGCGGATTGGTGTTAATTATGCAATTGACAAACATAGATGGTCCACATCCGGTTAATGACTCTTTCTCCAATTGATCTCCGTATAGAGCAATACTCGCAACCATAGTGCCATGATTGCGGTCAATATCAAACTCTTCAAGACCTGCCGCATTATACTCATCACCAATTTGCCATGGAGATAATTGAGGCAGGTTTGCTACTCCTGAATCCAGAATTCCTACTTTAGGATAACTTTCATCTTGCCTTGGAGTGGCGACATCAATATCCACATCCCAAGGCTCAGGAGCTGCAGTTATTTCATAATAGGGCATCTCTTTTACGGAGATAACGCTGTCCATTGTAGCGATATGTTCCAACTGTCCTACTTCTATATCCTCAACTTTAAATAAGAATAAATCAGGAGCATATTCCATTTTGTCAACCACTATGCCGTAACGGTTGCACTCTTCAAAAAAGCGCTGTTCAGCCAATTGATTAAATCTGTCTGATTTATAGTCAATCAATCGTATTTTAACAGTCTTTCCCACAAGCTCATTCGTATTTAATTCTGGGTGGAAGACTGTAAGAGACTGAACCGCTGCTGCTCCAATATTCTTTTCTTTAGAAGCTTTATGATGTTTAATCTCCGAAATAGACTTTTTTATTATGTTTAAGTCGCTCAATGTATCTATTTTAACAAACAGTTCACCTAAGTTGGCTACCCCAATTACATTGGAACGCTGTTTAGTGCGAAATATAGATTTGACATTAGGACGATGTGATTTTGCAGTGGCATCCTCATTTAATGTAGCCACTAACAAAACCGGTAATTCATTTCCATCCTCCATACGCTGGTGGAAAACATCGTCAAGCGAATCTAAGGTTTTGCTTATTATGGCTGTATTTTTGCAGATAGCTTGAGGTGTCGCCCATTTGGGAATGCCACCTCCGCTACCCTCCTTTTTGAACCAATCTTGACTTCCGCGAGTTTGGACTATTTGTATAGGCCTTGTTTTATCCATTATCGTCTAGTTTTAAATAGTTTTTTATTTGTCGTAAACTAATACCGGTTAGTTTATTAATATGACGTTGAGCTACACCTTTATTGTTGAGGAATCGTATAAATGCTTTCTCTGATTTTTCTTCATCTAAAAGTTCAAAAGTCCCCAGTAATAATTGGACAATATCTAATTGATCCTGATTTTCAAGGATACATTTAATTTTAGCTCTTTCGAATAGGGTTTTAAGATCAGATGGAGAAAGGCCAACAAAAAGATTTAGCAATGTATCAGGTTTGATGGCAGCTCCTCCAAAATCAAAAGTATAGGGGTTTGATAAATTTTGAATGAGTTCTTTTAAAGCATCTTTTGAAGGTAGCGACACTTCAATTTTTTGTATAAATCTTCGCCAAACGGCGCGGTCCAATAGTTCTGGATGGTTAGTCGCTGCCATTAACACACAATGCTTGGGCATAAAATCGATATTTTGGAGCAAACTGTTAATTACTCGCTTAAGTTCTCCAATTTCTCTTTGATCATCTCTAGCTTTAGCTATTGCGTCAAATTCATCTAAGAAAAGTATGCAGGGGAACTCACTTACATATTCAAAAATTTTTCGTATGTTTTTTGCCGTGCTTCCCAATAATGAAGAAACCATACCATCCAACTTTGCTACTACTAGCGGAAGATTAGTTTGAGCACTAATATAGTGTGCTAATGTTGTTTTTCCACATCCCGGACGGCCATACAACAGGAGCGTTTTGGCGACATTCAATCCATTTAGTTCAAGACGCTGACTATTTTCAACAATCTTAATGAATTCATCTATTTGTGTTTTAACAAATGGATCTAAAACCAATGTGTGTGATAATGAGTTTGGTGGGAATACTTCAACCATCTGAAGTCGACTATCTGAATCAAGTGGAGCTGTGCGTACAGCATCAGCAACAACACCAGATGCATTGTTTTCCAGCTTTTTCCGAATCGCTTTTGCCATAGCACACTCTCCTTCCTGATCTAGTCTGTCGGCCAAACGATTTGAGTAGCTGACAATCTTTCGTTTATCGCTTGCCAGCCCTCCCTCTATTATGCGGAGTATTTCTGTGCTTACCATAATTTCGCTAATTACACTGCAAAGGTACAACAAATATTTATCACCAGCAAATAAAACGTTCCCAAAATCGGTATTTCTTTCTAATTTAACCTATATTGCGTTCTCAAATTTAACAAAACCGTTCTCAATTCTAATAAGATTTGCTGTAGCCTTCAATGACGAGAGGAGCCATATACATTGTAAAATATAGTAATAAGAGCAGTACTGCCTCTGAGCGACACCTTCAAGAAACGGAGGGGAGAAGGAGGGATCAGACGAAGCGGAACACTTGTTTGCGCTTTTTCATTGAGCAGCCTATGAACAGG
>UQLZ01000091.1 GCA_900541935.1 uncultured Prevotellaceae bacterium
ATATCGTAGACCGTGAAACGGGGGATTTGTATAAAGCATATGCCGCCGCGGATTTGTATTATTATATCGAAAAAGATTGAACTTTATAATAAGCGTTTAATTCATATGCAGGCTTAGGAGGTACATAATATTGAGCTATTTGCCGCCCGGGACTTTTATTGCGGTGACTCTTGTATTTACCGGGATATTGATTTTTGAAACGGTTCGTTATGCAATCAAGGTGAAAAGGGGAGAGATCGGCAAACAATCGTGGCTCTATGCTATGCCGGCGTTTATTTTTTGCGCTATATTTGCCGCGGTAGAAAGATTCTTTCGGGCTTACATACCGGGACCGGTGTCCGATGTTTTATCAAAAATACAACTTTTCTTGCCTCTGTTAGCGTTTGTCTCATTGTGGTGCGCTCAGGTATGGGGATTGAAACGCGGATACATTGAGCAGAAATACAGAAAGACCGTAACTGTCGGAGTGACGCTTCTTCCAATCATGACATTGATTTTTTATTCTATTATTCTCTATGCCTTCTTCAAAAAATAAGCGGAGTGAGCATGACCGAAAAATTTGATTACGGAAAGGATAATCTTGCGTCGAAGTATACATATGTCAAGAAAATTATGTTGCTGTGAAAATTTAGATTGCAAAGCAGACGGCATTTGTTCTAATGTTTCTGTTCTGTCTGAATATCTTTCATCAGCATTTCATAATTTCAGTCGTCATTAAATGGGACGGAGGGTATTAAAATGGCAGATATTGCAGAAATTATGGATATGCTCGATTGGCATATGCCTTCTGAAATTCGAATCAAAGGAGTATCATTGGCAAGGGACACGGAAACAATCATTCCGTTTATACAACCGTTAACACCAAAGCATATGATTTGGCTGTTGATAAGAAAACCGGAATTACTTACATTGTAGACAAAGCGGGTAAAATTGTTACGGATACAATTTATAAAACCAAATAGGGAGGAGATAATCTGTGAGTAATTACTGTACAATTTATGCAGAGATGCACATGATTTTTGATAATGATTTTGATGTGCACTCGATCACAAAACGTTTAGGAATTGCCCCAACAGAATGTAAATCGCGTAATGAAACACGAATGTCACCTTTGACGGATAAGCCTATTGAGGGTTTTTGGACGTTAAAAACAGAAGAAAAAGAAGAAAGGGACTTGGGTGTTGTATTGAATGAGCTAATGGGAAATATATTTGCTAAACTACCAGATATCAAAAAAATCTGTGATGAAAATGGAGGAACAGTTGTTTTCGATATCATTCCATTTTTTGATGGAAATAGTAAACCTGCATTGTATTTTGAAAGAGATTTTCTTGATATTGTAAACTATTTGAATGCTACCATTCAAATAGATTTATATGTGAGGTGAATCTGTGTAAATTATTAAAGGGTTTCAGGAAACTTCTGACAACAAGCGCCGTGGTATCATAATGACGGTGCCGATAAGTTTTAATTGATTGCACAGTAGCTTATCGAAAATTTACATAGGAGAAAGATGTGAAATTTATAAAACTGTGGCAGAACAATTGAAAATAAACGGAAAATCCGAAGCGGGAGTTCGATTGAAACACAAGCTGTTTAGTCAGTTGCCGTTAAATTGAACGGAGGGTGTTAAAATGGCAGATATTGCAGAAATTATGGATATGATCGATTGGCATATGCCATCCGAAATTCGAATCAAAGGAGTATCATTGGCAAGGGACACGGAAACAATCATTCCGTTTATACAACCGTTAACACCAGAGCATAATAAAAATGTATGGGAAGGTTGTGCCGTAATCATAGCAGAGAAAAGCGATGAAGATCTTAAGCCTTATTTAGTTGAATTGTTAGGATGGCTGCAGGACATGAATTGGCCAGGGGCTTTTTGCATCTTAAATAGGCTGCAAAGATACGCGGATAACAATTCTCTCCGTGATGCGATAAATATTTGCATTGAAAACGCAAAGAAGTGTGGGGATGAGGTTTGGAAAAGCAACTTGTGTTTGCTTTTGCATAAACGATAAAGTCAATTCCGGAGAGTAAAAAGAACATATCGAAATTCTATAGACGGATTTAATGCTCGGGTTGATGGGTTGTGACAGCAACCGCTTAACAATTATACTGTAAAATAGAAAATCGATGGCGTTTTCAAATGAGATAGGAGAAGATTTTGAAACGATATTTTTATATTACAATTCACTTTTCCCCTGACTATGAAGGAAAAATATTTTTAAAACAACAGGATGGTCTCTATATAAATGCTGAAACAGGAGAGCTATATCGCAAAAGACTGCTATATGATTTTGGCTGGGGACAGGAAAATGGATTTGAATTAATGCCGCAGTTGTCGTTTGATGAATTGATTCAATTAGTTGAGAAACCAATGGTGCTGCCACAAAAGAAGTTTTGGCAAAAATACACCAAAGAAGAAATGCGGCAGGCGGATATTTGGCGCAGCAACCTATACGGTGCAGTTGCAGTGATAATGCAGGATTACACAGATGAACTTGTCGAATTCCTGTCGACCAAGGTTGATACGGATTATTTTTCAAATTCAAGTATACGAGATAATTTCAAATGCTTTTCTTTCAGCTCAAAAAAAGCAAGAGAAGAAGGCGAAATTCCTGGGGGTGTTCTGATACGATCATATGAAGATATTCTTAGAGATTATCCTCAATGGGAACAAATTTCTTCGAAGATTATTAATCAAGTGTATGGATAGTTTTTACTATACCAAAAGACGACACCACTGGAATGACCCCAAGCTAAAATACGACAGAGCTGTGGTTCTTCTATGATGCCGACGGCAACCCCTCCGGTGTTCGCTACAAGAACGGCAGCACTACAATCGACTACTACTTTGTCTGCAACTGGCGCGGAGATGTTATTCGCATTTACGATGGTGCAGGCGCGGTTGTTGCCAACTACAACTATGACGCTTGGGGCAATGTGATTTCTGTTACCGATGCCAACGGTGCGGCGATTACAGATTCAACCCACATTGCCAACGTCAACCCGCTTCGCTATCGCGGGTATTACTTTGACTCTGAGACGGGATTCTACTATGTGTCCAGCCGTTATTACGATCCTGAGATCGGGCGATGGATAAATGCGGATTCGTCTAACACATTAACGGCAAATTTTGAAAACTTTGCATAATACAATGTGTTTGCATACTGCTTTAACAATTCTGTTAATATGTGTGACTTAGATGGTTTCTGGGCTTTTGCAATTGCGGGGGCGGATATTTGGCAACAGCAGGAACAATTGGAGTCGCAAACGCATGGAATCCTGTTGGGTGGGTTATAGTTGGAACTGTCGCTATTGCAACGGTAACTATGGTTGGTGTAATCGTATATACATCAACTGTAAGAAAAAACGAACCTGATCCGTATGCTCGCCCGGGGCAGAAAAAGCAAGGGTGTGAGCGCAAAAACAAAGCCCGGAAAAATAAAAATTGGAAACCAAGGTCTACGCCTAAACCTCCCAAAAAACACACGCCGGGCAGAGATTATAGGAAGTATTAAAAATGCATATTTGGACACTTACCAATTGGCAAAAGAATCTTGACAGCGAAGTCAAAAGACGAACCGGAATCCGTTTTAGATATGAAAGCTCGGTTGACCCTGAGGTAAAAAGAGCATGTACACAGTTTGCACGGTGGTTGCGAGCCGAGTATTATTTTCCGTTGAGAGTTCCTGTTTATGTTAAAGAAAGCAAGACCGTCCGAACACAGGATGGTGAAACAGCAGTAGGCAGTTTTTTTGAACCATTTTCATATTATACAGAGCCGTACATAAAAATTGCAACTGGCGATTATGATGATTTACAAAGCCGAAATGGTAAAGACAATGCACTTGCAACAATTCTTGCAACATTAGCCCATGAGTTAACACATTACTATCAATGGATAAATGATATTCAGCTTACTCCAAAAGGCAGAGAACAACAGGCGACAAGATATTCAAATTATATAATCGATGAATATTCTATGACGTGTGACCACCCTTGAAAAAATGGAAATAAAAACATCAAAATTTACGACGGCACAGGTGCGGTTGTTGCCAACTACAACTATGACGCTTGGGGCAATGTGATTTCTGTCACCGATGCCAATGGTGCGGCGATTACAGATTCAACCCACATTGCCAACGTCAACCCGCTTCG
>UQLZ01000092.1 GCA_900541935.1 uncultured Prevotellaceae bacterium
GTTGAGTCTTGAAGTTCTGGTCAAGATTTGTTTCTTCTTCAATCTTGTCATATTCATAACTCATATCTTGAAGTGTCTTTATCAGTCCCTGTTCCAGGGCTGCTTCACTTTGTGTCACCATATCCGTTTCGTTTACAATTGTCGTAATAATACAATATTTAATAGCAAAAATACAAAAAAAAGCCGAAAATCATCCCTAATCATTTACATTAAGGATGATTTTTAAAGTTATTTATGCAAAAAGAAATGAATCTGTCAGAATATATTGATTTTTCCAGTTTTTGCCGATTTAATCACTTACTATATGTCTTTCATGCATACGGTTATTGCATTTGTTACATCTTATATATTCTGCGGCACAGGAGAAATGATGTAGATTCAATTATAATAGAAGAACTTGCCTATTATTGTTTTTCCAGCCATTTTTTTACACACCTTATAGCTCTGATTTGTTCGCTTTCGCTAAACTTAGAATCGTCTTTCGTTTCATTTCCTTCCAGAACAGCTTCATAAAGAACAAGAAAATAAAAATCGGAAGGGTTTATCATTCGTTCCATAATTAATGGAACTATTTGTTTTCCCATTGATTTGAGAGGAATGAACTCAGGCAATTTTGCATATGAATATGTGCTTGCACTATATCGCGTCTTAGGATTATGATCTATTGCTATGTTCCATTTATCCACTAAAACTGCAAAACGATTTCTTATGCTGTCTGGAACTTGTGAAGCCAATTCTTTTATTTTCTCTTTCTCTGTATTTGTTAGAAAGTCTCTCGTTGATAGGCTGTCTTGTTTGTTGTCAGCATTGGAATTCCAAATGTTCTCTGGTTCATGTACAGTTTGCAATGGTACTTTAACAATAGAGTCAGAAGCCACTTTCTCATAGTCATTTGGTGAGTGATTGGTTTGCTCTACAAAGGTTTTAAATAGAAAATTTCTTCCCCAACCATTACCAAATATAACATCTAATGGTTCCCCTGTATCTTTCCATATTCTGACTCTTGCTGCAAATCCAAAATCAAATTTAACGGCAGTACTATCATATGTAAAAGTTACAGTATAGAACTTTCTTCCTATCTGTTTTCTTATTTGAGGGCGGCTGTCTCCGTAATCCTCCTTTTTGAAAACTTGAACATCCGATACGTTAGCCTCTTTAAAAAATGGAACATACGCAGGACCAAAGGTCAAAGCCACGTTTCTTGCGCTATTTACAAGAGTACTATTGTCTAAGACCTCTGGTCGCTTGCATGAACTCAAGAATAGTGTACATAATACCGCTATTCCCCAAACTACATTATTATAGATGGTATTTTTTTCATAATTCGTAATTTTTAATATTTATATATGTGTGAAAATATAATTATAATTGACTGTTTGAATGCAATTTTTAATTTGCATTTCGCATGAACATGTTACCAATGACTTGATTATGTCTTTGCCTTCTTATTTTAAGATTGCACTTTCACTATTTTGATGTTTGTAATCTGGTGACTTTGATGTCTTCTTGCCATAGTCAAAACTATAAACAATTTTCAGATTTGCATACTGATTATAACTACGACTTTGATCTATTTGTTTGAAAGAATAATATGATGCAGATAATTCATCTACAATGTTATTCTTCATCATGAATAAATTGTTTGCATTAGCTTCGATAGCCCAATTCCCATGATTCCACATTGCCGATAGTTGATACCGCCAAAATGTCTTTCTACTAATCTGGCTGTCTATCAAATCTCTTGCCGGTGACGCTATGGATGCACCAAAAGAAAAATCCCGAACATAGTAATTTATCATAGCAGTCCCAGAGAATGCAGACAAATTACGATGCTCTGCTCCTCCTCGAACTAAATGTTCTATCCATTGACCAGAAACTTTCATGTTAAGCGAACCTGAAGGTTTATAGGTCATAGATATATCTACACTGGGATGATGATAGATACAGTCATCTCTAAAAGTGCTAATAAGATGCCCGTCTCGAATATAGTAATCCGAAATAATCGAATGATTCTGGTAAAAGTATGACACTCCCGTTTGCAAAGCGAATTTGTTAAGGTTCAAGGTATGGCTTAATCGCGGATTCAAAAGAATGGAATTATCCATATTCGGGTTACCTTTGAGAATGATGATAGGATCTATCTGCTGTTCTACATTGTTAATCGTATTTATTCTCGGATAGGTGTTTCCCAAAGCGAACATAAATTGAAGTTGCTGTACTTTATCAATCTTATATGTAGCTCTTGCTTGAAGTCTCGGAGTAAGATGATTGATTGACTTCATCCCCTCCAAACGATATGTTAGAAATGACAGTCCAGGATTAATATCAAAGAAAAAACTCCCTAAACGTTGGGAATAGTCTGCAAAAAGGATTGTTTCGGACGAATGCAAATTTTGATTATATGCAGAAGTCCCAATGTATTCGGAATCACTAATTCTCATGAACTCGTATAAACTGAAAGCCAATCTATTTCTATGACTGAACGCCATAGAATAGTTTGCATTCGCTTTGATGTAATAATAATCTTCCTTGACAAGTGAACGAAAAGACACATTATCATCGTTATAGAGACGGTCATAATCGTTTCGAGAATAATATCCATCAAAAACATAATCCAACGATTTTGTGTTAGAAAATGTGTGCAATCCGTAAAAATAGACACTTGGACGATAAGATTTGTTTCTTGTGTTAATGTCCAAAATGCTACCGTTCTTGATTGCAGCAGCAGTTTTCCAATACTCCGTCATTCCATTATTGACACCGTTTTTTGAGGCATTCCATGCCATACCACCTCTAAGCATCCAAATATATTTTCTTCCTCGGTTGCTGATTGATGCCTGTACATATTCTTCCGTTTGCCTATTGTCAGCATTATTGTAATGCTGCAGTCTATTCAGTTGATAATCAGGGAAAATAAAAGTCTCATTCTCGTCCATAGACGATTTTGGATTTTCCAAAGAATATCCAGCCCAAAGGTTCAAACTTTTGGTTCCTGTGACAAATTTCGAAATAAGATTGTAATCACCATAGAGATAGCCTACATTCTGAGACGCATCAAGTTGCGTGTAGCCACCATTGTTGAGTGGTTTCATTATTATGTTTATAGCATATGCATCTTTTGCATATTTACCAGTCGGCACATCAAAATATTCCACTCGAGAAACGTCCTTCGGCCTTAAAGACTGTACCTCTCGAAAATCAACTTCACGCCCATCTATATAGAGAGTCGCAGCCCCATTGGGAGTTGTCACACTTCCAGTCGAACGCTCGACAGACACTCCCGGAATCATGAGATTGCTCAACAGATCATAACCAGTTACAGCATGTTTACGTTGCTCTTTTGTAGGAATAGCAAGGATATGATCACCTTCTCTTGTAAGATAAGATGACTTTACAACAACTTCACCAAGTTCTTTGCCTTGAATAAAAGTTTTAGTTGTATCTGGTTTTTGTGCATAAGTTACGTGTAGGCACAAATTCATTATGATGACTAACAATGCTTTCATCTATTGATTTTTTATTGTTTTTATACTTATAATCAATATGCCTTCTTCTGTACTTTAAAGACAATACCTTTAACTCTTTAACTACTATTACCAAAACTTTTGCATGAAAATAACGTAACAGACAACGTTCGTCTCATTCATTTCGAGATTGGATCTGTTTTGCCAAGAATACTGAGAAAGAACTCTTCTCCTGAATAGCATCAATTTCTTGGACAATTACATTGTCAACAATAATGATTTGAGTTCCAGTTGGATCCTTCCTGGAGAGATAGGACGCTTGTCTGCATCAAAAACAAATTGCGAAGGACATTTAAAGTTGAAAAGCACAAGATGCTGCTTTCCGCCATAGTTCAGTGTCACAGGTACTTTGCTATCGCTATATATGATTTTCCCCATTTTGCTCGCTTCTCCTGTTTCTTTGTCTGAGCTTGCAAAAGAATAAGGTATCGAAATATCATAATCGGGCAACAGCTTGACTGCTTCTGCCAATTTAGTATCT
>UQLZ01000093.1 GCA_900541935.1 uncultured Prevotellaceae bacterium
TTAATTGAGTAACATTCACTGTAGAAGGGACGCTTTGAATAAGCGTCCGCGATTACAAAATCAAAAAACAATTATATTTGCGGGCTGAAAGCCAAATGGTTCACCAGCCTGGGGCAGCGCCCCAGAAAAGCATCACTTAACCAAAAGCGATCTGTAGGAGCAAAGGGCTTATTAGTTGTGCTTTAAGAGAAGTGCCTCAAAGTCCTACGGCTTTCAAGTCAACCTCCCACTAATTTTCTACTGAACCGTACAAATCGCAACAATCCGAAAATCAACCTCCTGAAGGGACAAAATGCATTTTGTCCGCCACACAAGAATAATACACAAGTATTCCTCAAAACATTTGCGAATTACTCCATTTACGGGCTGAAAGCCCATAACATCAACAATCTGGGACAGCGCTCCAGACATGCATCTCCACATAAAAAACGCCCTGAAAGAGCACCCCTCAGAGCGATATATCAAGCAATTAAATTCTATTACAAATCACTGCCATCCGCCTCGTTCAAACGATTCTCATAATAAATTGCAATACCAAACCCCAACAATGGATTTCGAGTCACAGCAAACCAAACGAGTCTATAACTCGAATTAGCCAAAGTTGATGTTTCATTTGCTTTCTGATAAAAAGCTGCCTGAAATTGCTTATTATTGACTGACATCTCATAACTTAAATCATCGGAATCCACAAGATATTCATTACGGTAATCTGTAAAATACTTTTCATTACGAGAAAACTGATCAAGCAATTTATTAAAGCGGATTCTGATCTGACCCTCGTCTCTATAATCACGGTCAGATACTATAACCCTTTGCACTTTACCTCCTTGTGTTTGCACAGATACATAAACATCCTCTCCATTGAATTCACCTTCCAAGGCTCCATCTATCAACTTTGAATCCTTGAACCCTTTGGCTTTCAGTTTGTTTTTAAAAGCGTATTCGGTACCGTCAACTGGAATTCCTAAAAATTTTGTTACAGACTGGGCATTAGCACACAATGCAAACACAACCAACGTAAATAATAAAAATAATCTCTTCATATTTTTCGATTTTAAGGATTTTACAAACTATCAAACACAAAGTTAGCAAACTAAAACGACTATGCAAACTAAAAAGCAATATTTTCAAATCACCACAACGCCACAAAATTCTGGAAAAACGGCAAAAAATCGCATTTTTACCATAGAAAAACGGCAAAACCAAACCAAAAACACTTGGAAAAAAGGCAAAAACTATATATATTTGCCATAGAAAAACGGCAAAACAATAAAACTCGCCATCACAACCAACGCTAAATCAATATATTATGCTAAACAGAAAAATCGACAAGTTTATTAAGCATTTTTATGAGACTTCTCGCAATGCTCTACTGATAACAGGCGCAAGACAAGTTGGAAAAACATACTCCATACGCAAGTTCGGCAAATCATTTAAAAGTTTTGTCGAAATAAACTTTGTCGAAATGCCTGATGCAATAAAATTATTTGATGAAGCAAAGGACAGTAAAGATATTCTCATCAGGCTTTCCACCATCGCAAAAGAACCGCTAATAGAAGGAGAGACTCTTATTTTCTTTGACGAAATACAAAAGTGCCCAAACATAATGACGGCTATAAAGTTCCTCGTTGAAGACGGTAAATTCCGCTACATTCTTAGCGGCTCCCTTCTTGGTGTGGAATTAAAAGACCTACGCTCTGAACCCGTTGGCTTCCTGGGGGTAAAAGACATGTACCCTCTTGATTTCGAAGAATTCATATCAAGCATCGGAATAAACGAGACGGTTATACAAACCCTCCGCGAAGCATGGAACAAGTGCACTCCTGTAGATAATTTCGTCCACGAAAAACTAATGGAGGCTTTCCGGCTTTATCTATTAGTCGGGGGAATGCCTGCTGCCGTTGACAAATACATCGAAAGCAATAACCTCCAAGAAGTTATGGCTGTACAGCAGAATATCGTACGACTATACAAGCGCGATATTTCGCAATACGACCCAAACAACAAACTTTATATAGAAGAGATTTTCAACCTCATTCCACCAGAACTGAACGCAAAAAACAAGCGCTTCATTCTTAAAAGACTTAACGAACACGCCAAATTTGATAGAGTCGAAAACAGTTTTCTCTGGCTTACAAATGCAGGCGTTGCCATTCCTGTATATAACGTGGAAGAGCCAAAAACGCCTCTGATACTCGCTCGTTCTCGCAACTTGTTCAAACTGTTTCAAAACGACATAGGCCTATTAGCAAGCCAATACGCAGAAGGAATACAAACAAGAATATTAAACGGCGACAAAGACATCAACTTCGGCTCTATTTACGAAAACGCAATAGCCCAAGAACTGACTGCACACAATATCAGCCCATGCTACTACAACAACAAAAGGCGTGGTGAACTGGACTTTATTATTGAGATTGGCGGAAAAATCATACCAATAGAAGTCAAATCAGGCAAAGACTATGAATCGCATCGGGCGTTGTCGAATATAATGAACTGCAATGAATATGACATAAGCAACGCAATTGTTTTCAATAACGACAATTTGAAGGTTGTTGGCAAAATAATATACGCCCCAATATATATGGTAATGTTTCTGGAGAAAGTAAATTCCGCTCCAACCTTCTACAAAATAGACTTGTCAGGGCTTTAACCCTACAAACTTCAGGCAGACTGGTTTTGGCAAGTGAAAGTCTTTATGCATGTTTGTCAGTTCGCCGGTTTCCTCGTTGCGAGCATAAACCTCTACCCTATTGTCATCACGCGCTGCAACCAAGACAAACTTGCCCGACGGCGTGATTACGAAGTTGCGAGGATGCTTGCCAGTTGGCTCATACTCAACGTTCGCCAATCTGCCATCATCTCCTATGCGATATACCCTTATCCCATCACCTTGCCTGCGATTGGAAGCGTAAAGGAATTTGCCGTCGGCACTTACATGCACATCCGCCGATGCCCTCGCATTCAGACTATCGCACATAACCGTTTGAAACGGCACCAATGCATTACCGTCAAAATTCATGGCAACAATATTTCCACTCAACTCACCAAGGACATAGCAATATCGGCTATCAGGAGTGAAGGCGATATGCCTCGGTCCGAAACCTGACTCAAGCGACAAAGAATCAGGCAAAACGCTTTCTTTGTCTTTATAGATGTACAATTTATCCTTTCCAAGGTCAGAAACGACCCACACCTTTCCGTCGGGCGACGGCATTACGCAATGGATATGCGAAGATTTCTGCCGAATACTATCCTGACCCCGGCCATAGAATTGTGTAAATGCAATTCTTTCCAATCTGCCACTGTCATCTGCCGCAAAAAACGAAACCGAGCCGCCACTATAATCAGCAGTAGCGAAAGAATCTCCCAACCGAATTATATAACAAGGGTCAGCACCTACCTTATCACAAAGACTCACCTCACCGAACTTTCCCGTTTCCGAATCAAAAGAAATACTATATACACCTGAATTACCACCACTCTCACGAACAGCATAAACAAACTTCTTATCCTCCGACAAAGCCAAATAAGACGGATTTTCTGCAGATACAGAATCAATCAACTCAATATCCCCCGTTTGATTGTCAAATGCAAGAGAATACACCCCATAACTGCCAGAGCCGGTATATGTTCCACACACAATAATATCTTTCTCAATATGCCCACAACCAACCAGCACCATGGCACAAACTGCAAGTACAAACAAATTTCGCTTCATAAAATATATTTTTCCACAAATATACAGCGACTAAACATAAAATTCAAGCAAAAACTCCCATATAAAAAAAACGGGACATATTAAATATATCCCGTTTTCATCGTCGCGCTTCAAGATGGGCTTGAACCAACGACCCCCTGATTAACAGTCAGGTGCTCTAACCAACTGAGCTATTGAAGC
>UQLZ01000094.1 GCA_900541935.1 uncultured Prevotellaceae bacterium
TTAATAATTTTCATTCTCTTTGGCGTGATTTTTTTATCTCATGGGTATTTCATATCTCTTCTTTTATTTTTCCTTTAAACGCTATCGAAGACGGTATCTGACCGGTCTTCTGTTTCCATTTCAAAATACCGTCTTTATTAAAACAATACAGATTCCCAGAAACTACATACATCTTAGCATCACAAATATAGATGTCCTTTGATATTGGATCAACGGCTATCCCGTATGGTCGCTGAAAGTAATTATCTGTTCCATCTTTTATAAAATTCTTTTCAATAACTTTCATAGTTGCCATATCAATAATGACAAACGACGGACTTTCTTCACCCTCTATGAAACTAAACCCCGAGCATATTGCATATAACTTGTTATCATCAACGCACATATCTGATACCGGCATTTCAAAAGTCTTGACAATCTTCTTACCCTTAGGGTCAACAACATAAAGATTTGAACGCTTGCCATAGTAATCGCCACGAGAAGCAAGCCAAAGACGGCTATTACGATCCTTCTCCAAGCGGTGGAAATTCAAGGCATTATCAAGAACAATTACGTCGATAACCTCAAATGAGTCAAGGTCAATTATAGAGATTGTATTATCATAATTCGGGACTCGATAACCGCCGGAATTGGCTACGAAAAGTTTATTTCCAAGAATCACCATTTCCTCTGGCTGATAGCCCACCTCTACAGAACCAACAACTTTCATAGTTCTGGTATCAACCTTAAATACGGCTCCTTTAACAGCCTTTGGGTCTATTTGAACAGGACCAACATAACTGCTGACATAGACATAATCACCAAAGCCTATAGCATATCTGCAATTCGGAATATCAATTTTAGTTATCCTTACAGCATCATCTGCATTCATAACCTCAACCTTATGAGAGCAGTTAATTACAGCATAAAGAATGCCACGATAGATTAACAAATCATTTCCAACATCTCCCAAATCCTTGACAACATTTGGATTACGCTCAGCATAGATATTTCGGTGATAAATTCCCGTCAGAGCATCAAAATAATCCAATGAACTCTTATTCTCGCCCATATTACCCTCATTAAGAAGGTAAAAACCTTCCAAATCGCTAAACGACGGTTCCGTCACTTGAAACGATTCAGAGTCAACAATGATATCCTCCCTCTCGCACGACGTTATCAGCAACAGAAAAAAAGAACCAAGTAATATGTAAAGATAATTTTTCATTCTTCTCTATAAAGAGCACCCGAGAAGAATAACTTTAGAAATCATTGAGAAGTCTTTGGCTCATTCCTCGCAAGCACTGCAGACATTTCACTGGCTGGTCTTCTGACTTCTCCGGCACATTGTCGCTTCCTTCCCAATTACTCAGTGGCGGCGACGCCTTTCGTGGAGTTACAGCAGCGGGACTGTTCGGGACTTGCACCCGATTCCCATTTAATTCCCTTTCGAGAAACCTGCGAAATCTGGGTACAAAGATAATACAAACCGAGAGAAGAAAAAATAAGTATACTTGATTTTTTATTCCGAGGTGCAGTTTATCTTATTTAAAGATAGTGCAAGGTGAGAGAAGAGAGCACTCCTATATTTTTTCTCTTGCCAACTACAAATATATTGTTTTGTTCATAAAACATAAGCATCGCTTTTTTACAGTCAATCGAATCAACGGTCCGAGCTCTGCCTATTTCCGTGCGCTTAGACAGTGGATTATAATGCAAATATTGCAAAATTTCCTTCTTTGTTATCATATAAATAAAATCTATAATCGGGACAACTATACGCTATTTTATCTAAGAATCGGGACAAATATTCCCAATTCTTAACAACTTATCTTGCTTTTTGGCCCGATCTTTTGAAATATCAATTTTTACCGCTCCCCAAGCCTTACTCCTTCGGGAAATTCGGAGTTTTGACAACATCGAAACCGTCAACTATAAAGGCTGCGGAAAGGTCTGAACGATTGGCAAGAAACGCCATTGACTTTTCCAAGCCCATAACCATAAACGCTGTTGCATAAGCATCTGCAAGCATACAATTCGGGGCTATAACCGTTGCACTGAGAATCTCGGTCTGCTCTGGATAGCCGGTTTTTGGGTTAATAATATGTCCAAACCTTCTTCCCGTTGAGTCCGTCTTGAAATTGCGGTAATTGCCTGAGGTTGCTATGCCGCAATCTGACACACTGATGTCAAGCATCCTGCTTTGCAGAACGCCACCTTCAACAACTTCCGGCTTATCTATCGACACTACCCATTTACTTCCGTCGGCATCAGAAGTACTCGCTACAATCTCACCGCCAATCTCAACAAGATAGTGCTCAACGCCATTACGCCTAAGCATATCAGCAATAACGTCACAGCCATAACCCTTCGCTATAGCGCTGAAATCAAATGTCATCCTGTCATCTGGCTTTACCAACCTCCCATTATCCAACTTAACCTTATCAATTCCAACAAATTGCAAAATAGAATCCACCTCTGCATAATCAGGAAGGTTGCCACTCTTATACCCAAATCCCCACGCATTTATCAATGGCGACAACGTTGGGTCAAACGCTCCTCCCGTTTCCTTATTTATTCTCAAAGAATTAGAGAACAAGGTATCAATATACTCGTCAACAGAATCACTTTCATTAGTGTTAATTGCCGATATAATTGATTTTTTATTAAATGGCGAAACACTTAATTCAATGTCACGAAACAGAGACTGAATAGAGTCCGACAAATCTGCATCACTATAATAAACGATATTAAACGTCGTTGCCCATACCACGCCGCCACACTCAAAACGCTCAACCTTTTTCGGCCCCTTAACAGTAAAGACTAAAATTATGCCAATCACACCTATCAGGGCCAAAATCAATGCTCTGTTTCTTTCTTTTTTTTCCATAAAATCAACAATTACTACAAATTTAATAAAAATTCCTACAAATTATTTTGTTTCCATTATAAATAATCATACTTTTACACCCATAAGACCATTATTTGAATATTTAACTAAATTATAATTATATGAAACCATCTTATTTGTTTCTAGCAACAGGCTTTGAAGAAATAGAAGCCTTGGGAACTGTTGACGTTCTACGCCGCGGTGGAGTTGAAGTGAAGACAGTATCAGTTACATCAGAAAAAATTGTTGTAGGTGCTCATCAGATACCTGTTGTTGCCGATTTAACTATAGAGGAAATCGAAGAAGCAAACTGGCTAATTCTTCCAGGAGGGCTTCCAGGAGCAACAAATCTATATGAATGCGAAACTCTTAGAGAACTTCTAACATCTCATAACGCAAAAGGAGGTAAAATCGGTGCTATCTGTGCTTCTCCAGGCGTTGTTCTCGGTCAATTAGGTCTGCTAAAAGGAAAGACTGCAACTTGCTACCCAGGATTTGAAAAATTCTGCGTGGGTGCTAATATGAGGGACGCAAGAAGCATTGTTGACGGAAATATCGTTACTGCAAATGGTCCGTCTTCAACACTTAATCTCGGATACGAAATCCTTAAGATTGAAAAAGACAGACAAACTGCTGAAAAGACAATGCAAGATATGCTTCTGTTCCCTAAACAACAGACATATTTCTTCTAAATTATAGAAAACAAACACAAGGGGCTGCATCAAAATCAAAACGATGCAGCCCCTTTTACATACTTTAGAATTGATAAGGCACTATATTAAATTGTAAAAAAAGCGGGCTATGAAAAATATTCACCACCCGCTTTCCACAAATTGTCTAGTCCTGCCATAGCGTTACACTAAAAAGTAACAGAAAATGAAAGAGAC
>UQLZ01000095.1 GCA_900541935.1 uncultured Prevotellaceae bacterium
ATAAAAAATCAAGTAAACTTGTTTTTTCTCCTCTCGGTTTGTATTATCTTTGTACTGCGGTGCTGTTGCATCGGGGTTATCAATAACATTGCGCTATGGAAAAGTATGTAGTATCTGCACGGAAATATAGGCCGTCATCGTTTAAGACAATAGTTGGGCAACACGCTTTGGCTGCTACCTTGAAAAATGCTGTCAAGACGGGTCGTCTTGCACATTCATATCTTTTTTGCGGTCAGCGAGGCGTTGGAAAGACTACTACAGCGCGAATCTTTGCCAAGGCAATCAACTGTGAGCATCTAACAGAAGATGGCGAACCATGCAATGAATGTGAATCTTGTCGTGCATTCAATGAGCAGCGTTCGTTGAACATTATTGAAATGGACGCGGCTTCCAACAATTCCGTTGACGATATCCGTGAGATAACTGCTCAAGTACTTGTACCGCCTATTACCGGGAAATACAGGGTATTCATCATCGATGAGGTCCACATGCTTTCTCCTGCGGCGTTCAACGCATTCCTGAAAACTCTTGAGGAGCCGCCTGAATACGTTATCTTTATTCTTGCAACAACGGAAAAGAATAAGATTCTTCCAACGATTCTTTCTCGTTGCCAGAAGTATGATTTTCAAAGCATAACAGCGAGTGATATTGCAGACCAGTTACAATATGTCGCAGACTGTGAAGGATATATGGCGGAGCGTGCCGGGTTGAACATCATTGCTCAAAAGTCGGATGGAGCAATGCGTGATGCTTTGTCTATCTTTGACCAGGTTGCCGCTTCATCAAATGGACATATAACCTATCAGGCTGTTATAGATAATCTTAACGTTCTTGACTATGACTATTATTTCAAGTTGGTGGATGCATTCCTTAAAGGGGATGTTGAATCTTCTTTGTTGATTTATAAGGACGTTAGAACGCACGGTTTTGAGGGCAAAACATTTATCAATGGTCTTGCTGTTCATTTGCGGGAATTGATGATGGCTCATTCTCCCAGTCTTGCACCGATGCTTGAGGTAGCGGACGAGATAGCCGACAAATTCCGACAGCAGTCTGCCAATTGCAGCATGCAGTTCTTCTTTAAGGCACTTGATTTATGCAATACTTGTGATTTGACATACCGGGATGCAACGAACAAGCAGTTGCTGGTAGAACTTACCCTGATAAAGATTTGCCAATTATCCTCTCCAGATAGTCAGCCATCTCCCACACAAGGAAATGGCTTAAAAAAAATAGAGAGGTCAGAAAGTTCTCAAGTGCAACAGGTGGCAAGTGCACCGGCACCAAGCAAAAGCACATCCCCAACCCCAAGTGATGCAAGTATTTCCTACGCACTGTCGCAGGCCATCAAAAGTGATGTCAGACCGGTAAATATCGCACAGCCTAAGTCTGTTGTTCAAGAAAAGAAACCCATTTCCATACCGTCGCTTACATCATTGAAGAATGCCGCAGGCAGTCAGGGCAAAGCAGAGGCAAGTGCTGTGCTGCACAAGCGGTCAGAGAAGTATTTCTATGAAGATTTCAAGATGGCGTGGAATTCTTTTATTGGGGCAAATCCAAAAGAAGTAATTCTGTTAAGTGCAATGAAGACATCTATGCCAGAAAACATAAAGGGAGAAGATTATATCTTTACAGTTGACAATCAGGCACAGTTAGAGGCTTTTGAAAAAAAGCAGCAGGATTTGCTGACATTTATGAGAAACCGCCTTGAGAATGACATGATAACGATAAGTGCAAAGGTTAGGGATGTCACCGCAGATGAAAAGATATGGTCTCAAAGGGATTTGCTAATAGATGTCATAAAGCGCCATCCAGAGGGGCTTGACTTTATCAAGCAATTCAAATTGTCTTTACTATAAAGGCATTAAAAACATTTTTTATTTACTTTTCCCAATTATGAAAAACATTTTAGGTCTAATATTTTTAGCCGTACTATCTTTGTCTTTATATAACTGTAGTGGAGGAGAGGCATCTCAGAATTTGTCGGCAAGAGGTTTTGACAGTGTGTTTAATAATATAATAGTTAGCAATTTGCCAAAGGCAAAATCACTTGTTGACAGTTTGGAGCAATCATCCGCCGACAGTATGTCACAGTGCCTTGCAGAGACTTACCGAGCTATTTGTAATCTTGCAGAGTACAAACTCGATTCTGTTCACCTTATTTGTGATAGGGTAGAGAAGTTCATTTCAAGGCAATCCATAGGTAAAACAGAGCGTTACAGGATTGCAATGAGGAACATCTGTACGTCCAAGGGCATTGCATATTCCTATAGCCGAGATGTTGATTTGGCAACGAAATATCTAAAGGCAGCAATAGGCTTTGAAGAGATTAAGCGATTGCCGCAGGCATATCTCAATCTTGCTGATAACTATAACCAGAACGGTCAGTACGTTAATGCGGCAGAATGCTATCGGCGTGCGCTTCAAATAAACGACTCTCTCGGCAAAATAGTTAGGCCGGACTTGATTTATAATGGTTTGGCTATGTCGTATATTAATATATCAGCATTTGAGGAAGCCGAAAAGAACCTTGACAAGGCAAAAGAAAGCCTGCCGCAAATGAGCAGTTACGACAAATATATCCTGTACAATAATTATGGTAATTTATATTATTATACAGGGGAATATGACAAGGCTCATAATAGTTTTAAGCAAGCATTCAAGTTTATAAAGAAATCAAGATCAGGCACTCTTGAAAGCGTAGTACCATTATTCAATCTTGCGGAAATCAATATTTTGCTGCATGAGCCAGATTCTGCAGAAGTATGTATTGACACATTAGAAAAGTCATTAAGTGGTAAGAATATTCCAGTCTTCAGCCAGCATCTAAAGACGCTTGAAATGGCACTGGCAATAGAGCAAAATAATTTGCCGTTAGCGACAAATGTTATGGAGTCCTTTTCCGAAAATGTTTTGCCTCCAGAGTTGCATAGGATACGAAGCCGGTATTTGCAGCAATATTATGAAAAATCAGGTCTGTATAAGGAGGCTTATGCTCTTGCCAAAAATAATTATTCCATTAGAGATTCCATAGACCGTACACAGTATCGAGTTAAGATAGCAGATATCTATATCCGCTATAAGCAAGACACTACGCTTATCAGCAAGCAGAACCTTCTGGTTGTTAAAGACGAGCAGTTGAGAAGAAGCCGCACATTCTGGTTTTCGGTAGCAACGATTTTAGTGGTTCTGCTTATTGCAATCTATCTGTTTTCCCGTCATCAAAGAGAAAAAATGATGGCAAGGTATATCCATAAAATTTTCAAATTGCGTATGGAAAATATTCGTAATTGCCTTTCCCCGCATTTTACCTTTAATGTCTTAAACCGGGAGATATCCAGTTATGAAGAGGATGACCCGCGAAGGAAGAATCTTTATTCTTTGGCAAAGATATTACGGCGGTGTGTTGAGTTGTCATCCCAAATGACTGTAACTCTTTCAGAGGAACTTGATTTTGTTGATGCCTATGTTCAACTCGAGTGTAGCCGTTGGGGAGATAGTTTTGAGTATATTAAGCGAATAGCAGATGATATAGATCCAGAAAGAGAAATTATTCCGTCAATGTTTTTGCAGATACCTGTTGAGAATGCAATAAAGCATGGTTTAAGGGGTGACTAGTCCTAAATAAGCGTTACAAAAATTACTACTTATTATAAGGACAAAAT
>UQLZ01000096.1 GCA_900541935.1 uncultured Prevotellaceae bacterium
TGTGCGTAAAAAGAGGGAGGTGCGCATTTTGACACACCTCCTTCTAAAATATTTGTTTAACGAATTATTTATAGTTTGCTACTGCCGTCAAAGCAGTGAGTGCAGACCTTGCATTTTGGAAGTCCGATTGCTTCAATCAAATCCTCTAATTTGTTGAATTTTAGAGATGTAAGATTGAATCTTTTTCGGATAGTTTCAACCATTCTGTTATATTCAGGAGAGCCGGTCTGGCTGTATTTTTCAATATTCTTATCTGGGTCGCCTTCAAGTTCGTTGATAATACATCTGGTAATCAGTTCCATTTTAGAGCGAGAACTTGTAAACCCGATGAAAGGACAACTATGTAGCAATGGAGGGCAGGCAATTCTCATGTGAACCTCCTTAGCGCCATAGTCATAAAGTATTTTTACGTTGTCTTGAAGTTGAGTTCCTCTAACGATTGAGTCATCGCAGAAAAGTAGTTTTTTTCCTTCCATCATGGCTCTGTTAGGGATAAGTTTCATTTTAGCAACGAGGCTTCGCATTTCCTGGTTTGCAGGAGTGAAACTGCGAGGCCAAGTAGGCGTGTATTTAGCGATAGCACGGTGGTAAGGAATGCCTTTTCCTTCTGCATATCCGAGTGCCATACCTACGCCGGAATCCGGGATGCCACAAACGCAGTCAACGTTAGAGTCGTCGGTTTTTCCCATTTTCAGACCGCAGTCGAAGCGTACTTTTTCAACATTTCTGCCTTCGTAGTCAGAAGTTGGAAATCCGTAATAAACCCATAGGAATGAGCATATTTGCATTTCTTCATCCGGTTCTCTTAGTTGCTCGATACCGTCAGCGGAAAGTCTTACAATTTCACCAGGGCCAAGGTCGCGGACAATTTCATATTCAAGGTTTGGGAAAGCCGATGTTTCGCTTGTTACAGCAAATGCACCCTCTTTTTTGCCGAGGACAACAGGCGTTCTTCCCATTTTGTCGCGAGCGGCAATAATACCGTCTTTTGTAAGAATCAGCATAGAGCAAGAGCCCTTTATTTTTTTGAAAACTGTTTCAATGCCGTCTTTGAAAGATTTTCCAAGAGTGATTAGCATAGCAATCATCTCGGTTTGGTTAGTCTTTCCAGAACTGAGTTCCGCAAAGTGCTTACCCATACTTAGTAGTTCTTCCTCCAATTCATTAATGTTGGAAATTTTACCGACAGTAACGATTGCAAACTTTCCTAAGTGAGAGTTAATCGTAATCGGTTGCGGGTCTGTATCGCTGATAATTCCGATACCCGAATTTCCTGAGAATTTGTCTAATTCCTTTTCGAATTTTGTCCGGAAATAAGTACTTTCGAGATTATGTATCGATCTGATAAAACCTTGAGAGGGGTCGTAAGTTGCCAGTCCGCCACGCTTAGTTCCAAGATGAGAGTTGTAGTCAGTGCCATAAAACAGATCCGTCTTACAGCCACATTTCGAGATAGTGCCAAAGAAACCACCCATAGAGTTGTTGTTAAGTAGAAAAATCTGCACAAAAGTAGTCATTTTTGCTGGAATTATTTTATTTTCGCTTAATAAATATCACGAAGAAATGTTATACAGTTTAGAGCAGTGGCAGTCGGATTTGATTAAATCATCTAATAATGAAAAAGTTGCAGTGCTAAAAGGTTTTTTCAAGACGGGAAAGGGCGAATATGGCGAGGGGGACGAGTTTGTAGGAGTTACTGTTCCCGAAAACCGTAAAATAGCAAGGAAGGCAATAACATTGGATTTTTCAGATTATGCATTCATGCTTCAATCGTCAGTTCATGAGTTTCGTCTTTCGGCGCTTATAGCTCTTGTAGAAAGGTATAAGAAGGCAGATGCTTCAAGCAAGGCTGTAATACATGAATTTTATCTTTCACAGATGTCACGGATAAATAATTGGGATTTGGTAGATTTGTCGGCTCCTTATATTGTAGGGGAACAGGCTTATGTGACAGGAGATTATTCCGCTATTCGGTTATTGTCAGAAAGTGAAGAAATGTGGGAGCGAAGAATCGCCGTAGTTTCCAACCTATCCCTAATAAGAAAAGGCAAAATAGGATTGGCGATAGAGGTTGTTGAAAAGTTGCTTTTCAATGAAGAAAGCCTTATGCATAAGGCCAACGGGTGGATATTGCGAGAGGTAGGCAAGAAGAATAATGAAGCCCTAATAGGATTTCTTGACAAGTATTCCGCAACAATGCCAAGAACAACGCTTCGCTACTCACTAGAGCGGCAATCAGCGGATATCAAGGCATATTATATGTCACAAAAGAGTAATGCAAGTAATATCCGCTAACTATCAATGAATTATTTATAGCATATTTAAGGAAATTTTTCTCTTATACTTGCCTTAAATATAAAAATAATATGTAAATTTGCAACGCAAAAAGGAAAATGCAGAGGATGTGACGGTGTGTTATATTTTTGGCATGTTTTTTGCAGAGATTGTAAGAGGTAATTTTTTATAACTCTAAATATTTTAATAAAATGATTAAAGTAGGTATTAATGGTTTCGGCCGTATCGGACGTTTCGTTTTCCGCGCCGCACAAAACAGAGATGACATTCAAATCGTAGGTATCAATGACCTTTGCCCAGTAGATTACTTGGCTTACATGCTTAAGTATGACACAATGCACGGTGCATTCAACGGTACTATCGAAGCAGACGTAGAAAACAGCAAACTTATCGTAAACGGTAAAGAAATCCGCGTAACTGCAGAACGCAACCCGGCTGACTTGAAGTGGGACGAAGTAGGTGCTGAATACGTAGTTGAATCTACAGGTCTTTTCTTGACAAAGGAAAAAGCACAAGCACACATCGAAGCAGGTGCAAAATACGTAGTTATGTCTGCTCCTTCTAAGGATGATACTCCAATGTTCGTTTGCGGTGTTAACTTCGACAAATACGAAAAGGGTACTCAATTCGTTTCTAACGCTTCTTGTACAACTAACTGCTTGGCTCCAATCGCTAAGGTTCTTCACGACAAGTTCGGTATCACTGACGGTTTGATGACAACAGTTCACTCAACAACTGCAACACAAAAGACAGTTGACGGTCCTTCTTTGAAAGACTGGCGTGGTGGTCGTGCTGCTTCTGGCAACATTATCCCTTCTTCAACAGGTGCTGCTAAGGCTGTAGGTAAAGTTATCCCAGAATTGAACGGTAAATTGACAGGTATGTCAATGCGTGTTCCTACTTTGGACGTTTCTGTTGTTGACTTGACAGTTAACTTGGCTAAACCAGCAACTTACGCTGAAATCTGCCAAGCTATGAAGGATGCTTCTGAAGGCGAATTGAAGGGCGTACTTGGTTACACTGAAGATGCAGTTGTTTCTTCTGACTTCCTTGGTGACACTCGTACTTCTATCTTCGACGCTAAGGCTGGTATCGCTTTGACTGATACTTTCGTTAAGGTTGTTTCTTGGTACGACAACGAAATCGGTTACTCTAACAAAGTTCTTGAGCTTATCGCTCACATGGCTAAGGTTAACGCTTAATCGATTTAACTATAACCACAAAAAGGATGTGCATTGCACATCCTTTTTTTATTGCCTAGT
>UQLZ01000097.1 GCA_900541935.1 uncultured Prevotellaceae bacterium
TGTCCTTATAATAAGTAGTAATTTTTGTAACGCTTATTTAGGACTAGTCATTTTATCGTATCGTATTGATAAATGTCTCTGCTTTTTCTCCTTCAAGAGTGTTGACGTTTGTGAGAAGTTCTGTTTCCATTAGTCCGTATTTGCATACTTGATATGTGGCAAAGTGTTTGTCTTTTGAGTACAGGCATACAAGGTTTACAGATTCGCTTCCGCTGATAGGCAAGTCTTGTCCTCCTGTTGCAGCCTTGAAAGTGCTTTTAAGGGTTTCGAAGTCAGAAGCGTAGTAGGTTTTGTCTATTTTTTTTACTGCGCTGCCGGTTGGAGTATATACAAGGTGTTTCCTTTTTGCAAATAGGCCTATGATTGCAACGATAATAAGAGCCCATGCTGCCGATAGACGCATGATGTTAAGGTTTGAAGTCTGTTCGCTTGTATTGACGAATAGAATCAAGCCAAGCCCAGCGAGAAGGAGAATGGCGTTGATGGCTATTGATGTTGTGTTAGTTTTATTGCTTATTTCTTTTATTTCTTTGATGTCTAATGCTTTATATGATTCCATTTTTGTAAAGTAGTTTTAGATTGTTTTATAATTTATATAAATAATGTGGTGGCAGTATTTCTGCCAGCGAAAAGGTTGAAAATGGAATCTTTGCTAAATTATGATGTGCCGTATGATAAAGGTCAAGAATGATGCTTTTTTTAGCAGACCTTTACGGTATTTTGTGTTGTTGGTGTATTCAAGGGTGGATACTTGAGTGTTTGCGTATGTTGCAAATGTTTTTGATTCGTCTTTGTTATCTCTTTTCAACTGCTGTTGCAGGTTTCGTTGCAGTGTGTTGGAAAAATTTACAGTACTTGCATTATCAACCATGTAGGCAAGGTTGTGTCGCTCTTTGTTGATGTTGTCAAGGGCTTTCTCTGTTGGATTGCAGATTTCTGAAGGAATTGCTTTTTGGCATGCTGCTCCCTGGCTGGATAGCGACAGAAAGAGTATGGCAATGATTGGTATTAACCATTGCCAAATCCTTGCAGTATGTCGTTTTTGTTTTTCCATTCTATTGTCTTAAATCCATTGTCTTTTTAAATGGTTCAGATACTCGTATGCTACCTGCGGCCCACTGGTCGCTCCATTCGGTCTCTATCTTTATATGGTATCGCCCGGGACGGATGGCTTTTGTCTTCATCGTTATGTCAACCGTGCAGGGGTGTACTTCGTAGAAACTGTCGATAACTTTTTTCTCTGAAACCGTTATGTCGTTGCCGATAACCTTTATACTGTAATTGAATTGGCAGTTTAAGGTGTCGGTAAAGACGCCGTACCTTGTTATTATCAGTTCTCCGTCGAGGGTGTATTCAATGCCTACTTCTGGGTGTGAGTCAGACTCTTTGTGTTCTCCTCGGGCAAAGTAGGTTTGTGCGGACCCTTTGTATGCCGGTTTCATAAGGAACCCAACTATTGCAAAGGTTGCAACAAATGCCATTATGTAAAATTCTACCGAACTGAAAAACTCCATTATCAGAATGTGCCTGTTATTGTAAATGGTTTGCCTTCATAATTGGCTTTGACCGTCATAGTAACTTTGCCAACCTGCTGGAAGTTGAAGTTTATTCTCAATGCACTAATCCAGTCCACATAATGTATTTGCATTGTCAGGTCGCTCCCCTTATTGTTCCATCCGTAACTGCTTGCTGCGTGGAATGGTCCTGTCAAACCTTTGTAGCGGCCTATTGCTGTGATTGAATAGGGCGGATAGTTGCCAAGAGAGGAAGTTGTCCAGTTTTCGTGTCCCGCTGCAATTGTGCTGATTTTGCCCATAACGTCGGTTATTTCGGCTGTCAATTCTTCTTTTTTAAATGAGAATTTGATGCTTTTCCATCCGAGTTTGTTCTTGGATAGTTCGATTGTTTTTCCATTAATGGCAGATGCTTTCCATGAATCGGATTTTCCTTTAACTGTCGGAAACGCGTATTCGGTTTGCTTCTTCAATAATTTGTTATAATCCTTTCCTTCTTTAATAGGTGTATCTGTAACCTTGTCGAGGAGGGTTCTCCATATTATATTACGTTCTTTGAGTCCGTTCATAGATGAGCATTGGGTAACGACAATAACCATTTCCTTTTGAGGAACTACTATTACGTATTGTCCGTATGCACCGTCGGCTCTCCATGCGCCTGGATAGTCGCACATCCAGATCTGGTAACCGTAGTCTTCGTCGCCGGCTTCCATTTGCTTTGTCATCATTTGGTTCACCCATTCTTCGGATATGAGTTGTCGGCCACACCATTCTCCTTTATTAAGGAGGAGTTGTCCGAACTTGCCTAACGATTCTGATTGGATGAGCAAGCCCCAACCGCCGGTATTGTACCCGTCAGGGCTGATTTCCCATTGAACGTCCCATATATTCATAGGTTCAAACAAGCGTGGCTTGAGGTAGTCAAGCAGAGTCTTGCCTGATACTTTTTGCACAATAGCCGATAGCAGATATGTGCAAAGTGAGTCGTACATGAATTTTGAACCTGGTGTAATTACAGATTTCCCGAGGTAGCCCTTTACCCAGTCCTTGCGGATATTTCGCATATTCCAGTCGGGGGTGATGCCGGATGTCATTGTTAAAAGGTCGCGGACGGTTATGTCGGCGAGTTCTTTTGTTATGGATTTTGGCAATTCATTGGCGAAAAATGGTGCTACGCGGTCATCAAGGCGCAGACGGTTTTCGTCAATGGCTATTCCGATAGCCGCAGAAACGAAGGTTTTTGAGCAGGAGTACATGGTGTGCTTATATTCCGCTTTGAAAGGAGCAGGATATACTTCCCCCACAACTTTGCCGTGACGCATAATGACCAAACTGTGCAAATCAACGTTAGGAAGGTTGGTCATTGAGTCAAAAAGTTTGATGATGTCCTCGGAATGTATGCCTTCGCTTTCCGGGGATACGCGCTCCAAATCGTTGGTTTGCGCGAATGGTGCCATAAAACTCATGGCAAAAAGTAGGGTAATGAGTATTTTTTTCATCTTAGTCAATAGTTTTATTGCTCAAAAGTAATACTTTTTTGTCATATATAAATATGAGCTAAAAAAAATGTTACTGTTTTTTTATAGGATTTTTATAGGGCTGTTCTTTTCTGAAAAATTAGTTTACAATATTTAACACTTTGGGTGCTTTTGATAAAATCCTTTGATTGATAATGTGTTATGCGGAGTTTTGTTAAAATATGCCCGAAAAATATGTTTTACAGCATAATTTTTTTGCAAAAAGATTTGGTAGAATGAAAAA
>UQLZ01000098.1 GCA_900541935.1 uncultured Prevotellaceae bacterium
AGTATAAACCTGTCCTACAACACAAGTGGGACGCTTAATATTTACGTATGAAAAAAGAAATAACAGTAGCGTTTGCATCATTTGCGTGCTTAGCAGCAATGGCAACAAGTCCTGTTCACGATAAAGTTTTTGAATATGTCCCAGCACCTGGACAGTTTGTTAATCTCTTGCCGGAATGGTCAAAAGGAGATAACGCCTCTATTATGGCAGAAAAGGCTCTGGAGGCAACAACAGTTGACGAGAGTATAATCTCTTTAGGTGCTTTTGGTGGATATGTAACTTTTGGATTTCCGTCAACTATTGTTAATGTTGAAGGGAAAAGAGATATATACATTGAGGGAAATGCTTTTAAGGCTGGTGATACCTCAAATACAGGAGCAAGTGCAGAGCCTGGTGTCGTTATGGTTTCATACGATATTAATGGTAATGGCTTGCCTGATGATGAATGGTTCGAAATCGCTGGAAGTGAGTATCGCTATTCAACACATAACTATGAGATTACGTATTTTAAGCCGGCAAGCGATAATGACAATATAAAATGGACTGACAATCAGGGGAAGTCTGGCGAAATAGTGAAATTGCAATATCACAAGCAACCGTATTGGCCTCAATGGTTGGCAGGAGAGGCAGAACTTAAATTTAAAGGGACAAGATTGCCTGATAATGCGGTTAATCAAGGTACTGCCGAAAACCCATATTTTGTTTTGCAGGCTTATGATTATGGGTACGCTGATAACCTTCCAAATTTAGACGATTCAGGAAATTACAACGAAGGAGCCAAAATCGATATTGATTGGGCGGTTGACCAAAACGGTAATGAGGTAAAGATGCCAGGAGTTGATTTTGTTAGAATCTATACCGGCACAAACCAGTTCAACGGATGGATTGGCGAAAGCAGTACTGAGATTGGCAGGGTGTTGAATGCTCATATAAAGACAGTTGGTAATGTCGAAAGCGTAGATGAAAGCGTCAAGGTTGACCAGAATGTTTTGAATGCTTTCTTGTCGAAATATGGTCAAGGAGGCGTAGGCGAACTTGCTAACGACAATGTTAGAATATATGTAAATGCAGAAGGGATTATCTCATTTACAATTAACAGAGATGCTAATGTTGCGGTTTATGACTCTATGGGCAAATGCCGTTACACTTCATTCCAAAAAGCTGGAAAAAATGAGGTTAACATTAGCAATTTAGAAAGCGGTATTTATATTGTCAATGTTGATGGAAAGTCAACAAAGATTTTGAAAAAATAAAGAAATGCTAAAATTTAGCATTTGACAGATTTTGATTTAAGGTAACAGGTTTAGGAGCAATCCTACTAAGAGGGAATCGGGTGCAAGTCCCGAACAGTCCCGCTGCTGTAACTCCACGAAAGGCGTCGCCGCCACTGTGATATATTGGGAAGGAAGCGACATAACGCCGGAGAAGTCAGAAGACCTGCCTGGTACCAATGCTCTTGACGCTTACGGTGAATGAGCGGAGCAGAATTTCCTTTTTTTGGAAGGATTGTGCAGGCTCTTCCCGTAGGTTCAAGTGAATGGGAATTTACTTTTAACTTATTGATATGAAGAGAAAATTACTTTATTTAGGAGCACTTTTAATAGGTGTCAATTCGTTGGCAGTAGCGCAAGTATCCAACTATCAAGAAGGTTTCTTTATTCAGAATGAAGGTTGGTTCGGACATGACAACGGCTCAATCAATTGGTTCGGCAACGATGGTTCAGCAGTATATACAGTTGAGCAAAAGGAAAATGCCGGAGATAAAGATCTGCTTGGAGCAACATCACAATTTGGAACTATCTATGGTGGCAAGTATTATGCTTTGTCGAAAATGAATAATCAGGTTGTGGTTTTCGATGCAGTAACGATGAAGAAAGAAGGCGTTGTCAGCGGAATTTCTGGAAACGTTAATTGTATTGCCTTTGCAAGCGATGAAAAAGCATATATATCAACTACTAATGGTCTTTTTGCATTGAATTTGACAAATAATACAATGGCGGATGCCGATTTGTCAAAGACTGGTGCTACTGTTGGTTTAATTCAAAGAGTTGGTAATTACATTTTTGCAGCATCAGAATCAGGCGTTATTTTGGTTATTGACCCTACAGATGACTCTATAGTTACAAAAGTCAGTACTCCTGGAAACTATGGCTTTGTTGTTTCAAAAGACGGAAATGTTTGGGCTAATTGTGGTTCTTCGTTGACAAGAATCAATCCTGTAACATTTGAAACAAAGCAATTCAATGTTTCAAATCAGTTGCCGGTTGTATGGAACCCGTGGAAGCCCGATTTGTTGGTGGCTTCTCAGGAGGAGAATGCGCTTTTTTATGGTTATGGAGGTGACTGGTCACAAGATAAAGTAGGAAAATTCGTTATCGATGCAGAGGGCGAACTAAAGGAAGACCCTTCATTCTCTTTTGTTATGCCAGCCGGCGTTACAGAAAGCAATACTCAGGAAATTTACGGACAAATAGGCTTCGAACCGCATTCAGGTCAATTGTTGGTTTTGACAGTTCAAAGCGGTTGGGGAGATAACTATACTCATAACTGGATTCATAAGGTAAATACAGCAACAGGAGCAATTGAGGAATCAGTAAAGGTTGCAAGTGATAAGGGTCAGGGCTATTATTGGTTTGCTGCAATGCCGGTATTTACAGACACACAGGACCCAGAATTGGATTTCGGTGCAGAATTGGTTGTCTCAAAAGAAGAGCCACTTTCTATTTCAAAAGCAGACTTCCTAAGAGATGCGGACAATTTGCCAGCACTTGCTTCATTGTCAGTTTCTGTTGCTGACAACACATTGGCAGAAGCAACAACAGACGGAATGGCAGTAAAGGTGAGCCCGTTGAAGAATGGTATAACATCTTTAGTTGTTACAGCAAATTCTAACGGTAAGGAAGTTACAAAAGAAGTTCCATTGAGAATTACAGCCTTCGGCGGCGTAGAGGATAATTTGGCATCAGAGTTTAATGCGTACGTATCAGGCAGTCAAATCGTTGTTAGCGGTGTTGCTGACGGTTCTGCAGAAATCTACAACCTCTCAGGTGCATTGGTTGGCAAGTTTGCTATTGAAGGAGGAACTGTATATGCTACAGAAAATTTGGCATCCGGTGTATATGTTGTTAAGGTATCAGATTGTTATCATTCTAAATTATTTAAAGTTGTCATAAGATAAATATGTGTAAATTGGATTAATGCAAAAATGGCGGCTGTCTGGGAAGATAGCCGCCCTTTTTTTATTTTATATCT
>UQLZ01000099.1 GCA_900541935.1 uncultured Prevotellaceae bacterium
ATTTTGTCCTTATAATAAGTAGTAATTTTTGTAACGCTTATTTAGGACTAGTCAGGAATTATGGCTTGTTTTAAGTTTTTGTGAAGTTGGATTGTATTTGAACGCAAATATTCATAGATTTTGCTTAATTTTGTAAACAACTTAACATAAACCATACGATGAAAAAAATTTTACTTTCCGCATTTTTTGGGGCGGTTTCTTTTGCAGGAATGGCTTCCACTCAATGGACTTTAAACAGAGTTACAACAGAGGGCATCCCTGTTGTTGAAACATTCAAAGTTGATACTCTTAGACATGAAAAGGTTGGTCCTGGAACTTTTTACACTCTGCTGTATTTGAAATGTAACGAAAACGCAACCCATATGCGTACTCATTTCCTGACAATGGATATGAAAGGGCATGATGACGTTGAATTTCGAATGGAGTTGGCAAATGACTCCTTACTGACTATGGAGAGGGTCTCAGATGTTGCAAAGCGTAAGACTGCTCCTAATAACTACTATTTTGCCGGTGTTAATGCTGATTTCTACATAACTTGGGACCCTTATAAAGGTAACCCTAATATGGCGTGCTATATGGACGGGCAAATAGCCATGTATGATATGGATGAGCCTCTCAGGTATGGCCATTTCTTTATGGATTATAACAAAAATATGTGGTGCGATTTCCCGTTTGAGACTTTTTATATGACTAAGGCTGACGGTACGAAAATGGAATTGAATCACATTAATCATGATTTAAATGATAATCAGTTGGTTCTCTATAATGAAAAGGGCGGTCATTGGACAAAGACTAAGGATGCTACGGAAATAAGGGTGAAACTTGTTGAAGGAGAGAAATGGAGAATCAATAGTCCTTTCAAGTTGCAGGTGATAGGCTCTCCTGTTGTTGGCGGTAATATGCAGGTTATGCCGGGAGAGGCTGTGTTGTCGGCAAAAGGTAGTAGGGTCGCTGATGTTGAGGCTTTGAAAGATGGTGAAATCTTAACAATGCTGTTTGAAACTCATCTTGAAAACTACAATATAAAGCCTGACTTAAAAGAGGTTAGTGGTGGAGATGTAATTATTTTGAAGGCTGGTAAGACTATGTATGAGGCCGGACGCTTTATTAACCCTCGTGATGCATATAACCCAAGAACTATGTTTGGATATACAGAAGACCGCTCTAAAATGATTTGGGGGCTTATTGACGGTCGTTCAAGTCGTTCAAGTGGTTCTACATATACTCAAGGTGCTGAAATTATGAAGTATGCAGGTTGCTATGATGCCGTTAATGTTGACGGTGGAGGCTCTTCGGGTATGTATATCCAGAATTTGGGTGTTGTCAATGATCCGAGCGACGGTCACGAGCGCGCAGTTTCAAATGGTTTGTATGCCGTGCTGAAGGCACCGGAGGATAATAATATCTCGGAGATACGATTTGTTGATTGGGCAATGGAGTTTCCTAAATATGGAATTTATACACCTAAATTCTATGGTTACAACAAGTATGGGATGTTGATTGATACCGATGTCCAGGGAGTAACGCTGTCGTGTGATGCAAAAATAGGCGAGGTAATCAATGACGGGGCAACGTTCTATGGAACAGGTGACGGTTGCGCTGCTCTGACAGCCAATTACAACGGTTTGTCAGCTTCTATCCCTGTAACTGTTGCAGAAAGTGACAAGGTCAATTTCCGCTTGTCAAACGTGCTTATTGACAACGTCCGCGAATATCCAATTGAGGTAAATTCCGTTGTAGGGGAAAAGGAAATGCCAATCAGCCCGACGGCACTTTCGTGGAGTTCTGACAATTCAGATATTGCGAGTATAAGTGCAGACGGCTTGTTGAAGGGTATTTCTGATGGTGTAGCGGTAGTATCCGGCAAGGTTGGCAATTTTGTCGGCAATTTGAAAGTCAATGTTGAGGTACCAACAGGAGAGTTTATGCCTGTATATAGAGAGTTTCCGACAGATGCAACAATAAAGCAGGTTGGCGGAACAGACATCAAGATTAGCGAGTTTGAAAAAGGCTTTAAGTTGAACTATACAGGCAAGAGTGGCCGCGGACAATATATTGAGATAAGCAAGACATATCCTATCTGGAGTTTGCCGGAGAAGTTGCGTATCCGAATAAATCCAGGAGATGCGAAAATCAGTAAGATAACCGCGACTGCGAAGAATGCTTTGGGCGTTATAGAATCAGTATGGACTGCAACAGAGTCATCTGTTCCGAATAATGAGGAAACAGAGTATTATTTCAATGTAAAAGACTGGTGTGATCCGACAGATATAGCGGTTTATCCAATCACATTGGAGAAACTGCGATTTGCTATGAGTGGTTCTGTAGCGGGCAAGGCTTACGAGATCAGAGTTCCAAAGTTCGAGGCCATTTACAGTCAGCAGCAGGGAGGCATCGTGGAAAATACAGTTTCTTCTGGATTGAAGGTATATTCTTCAAACGGGGAGATTGTTGTTGATGCAGATTCTGAGACTGTTATCTATGTTTCAAGTATAGACGGGCGATGTGCTACATATAAAGTACCTTCTGGAGAAACTCGTTTGTCTGGTTTTTCTAATGGCGTTTATATAGTTAATGGTATGAAGATCATACTTTTAAGATAGGATGATAGAGAAAGACTTGCAATAAACAGCAGGTCTTTTTTTGTTAGGTAAAAAATAAAGTTAATTTAATGTTAATAAATGTTGTGGGGGGGGGTAAATAGAATATACTTTATATATTTGTATTGTCTATTTATAAGTATAAGTGGGCCTTGTAGAAATGAATACAAAATCTATAAAAGGCATAATATTCACTTCGGAGAAAAGAATCAGACTATATAATAAAGATAACCCTTAATTAATCTTCACAAAATTGTAGTATTACTGAGTTTTTCAGTGTTTTTAGTTTGAAAACTGAAAACAAAGAGATGCAGTTTGCCGAGAGGCAGGCTGCTTTCTTTTTCGATACAGTATTGCAATTTTGATTTTTTATCTAAAGAATAAAATTTAAACAGAGTTATACCTTTCTTTAGCAACTTATGATCGTGGTTTTAGTTATTTCATTTTAGAAAATTCCGTTAGTCTTCATTGTTTGTGCGTTGCATTATATCAATTATAATATACCCAAAAAGGGGTTGCGCCGATAGATTTTGACGCAACCCCTTTTTGGAATTTTTAGAATGTCTAGTCCTGCCATAGCGTTACACAAAAAAGTAACAAAAAATGAAAGAGACT
>UQLZ01000100.1 GCA_900541935.1 uncultured Prevotellaceae bacterium
CCCGGGTGGGGAAAGCCGGATAGAAAAGGATTCAATTTTGAAAGATGTAGATCTTGATGTAATAACACATGTATTTACAATTGTTTTATCATATTTGAAATAGCTGTTGCACCGAGCGATAATACATTATTTGAAACCGACTGGGAATTTGATTTATCTTCATTTAAGCCGAAATACTCAAAAGCCCTTTTTTTGTCTTTATCTAATTTCTTACTATTTCGATGAAGCATATAGGAACGTAAGGATTGAAGATTCCTGAGAAATACAATAAAATTGTAGCCTTCAATATTGAGTGTTTCTAAAATTCTATCAAGATGTGATAAGGGTTTTTCTTTAGTTGATTCCTTAGTTTTTTCACCATTTACTACTTTTTCTTTGATTTCAGTTTTAGCAGGAATAATCATTTCCATCATTTCCAAATCAAGGCTTTCTTGTAGCAATAGTGATAAATATTTTACAAGGTCAGTAAGAGCTTCATAATCATCTCTATTTAGAATACAAATTTGATTGAAATATTCTGCCTGGATTCCATTTAATGACTTAAACAGTTTCCAACCATACTTCTCCTCCCATTTAGCGACAAAGGTTTTATACAAATCTCGAAAGACAAAGTCTATAGACTGTGCAACACCATTCCATTTGCCTTCAATTATCGTTTTTTGAAAAAGTTTGCTAAATGTTCTGCCGTCAGGAGTAATATTAAAACCTTTCCATATACATTGTTCGCGATAAGGAAGGTCTTGAATATCACGTAAAAACACCACCACATAATCATTATGGTCATTATCGCACCTTAAGGTGAAGTTAGGACTTATGATACGTAATTCTTCTATACGGCATCCTTGATAATTATAATACGCTTGTACTTTTTTATCAAAAAAAACAGGAGTATAAGGATCTGTTGCAACCGTAGAAGCTATCGGAGCACCATTAACATCTGTTCCTATAATATAGTTGACACTTGTCTTCATCCGTTCAATAATACTTTTCAATGATTCATGGTTAAATATGATCTTACCATTAAACCAGCTTTGAATTTTAGCAAAGTGTGGTGATATACAGATTTGATAGTTAGATTTAGCATTTGGGCTGATATCCTTAAATTTACCATTTGTACATTCTATTTCGAATGGCAAATCAATAGCTCCTAAATCAAATTCAATTTCTGACTGGCAACAACATATCAAATCCATTCTTTTAGCGGCCATAAATTCTACAAGATATTGATTCAATATTTTTACAGAATCTTTGTTAATCTGATTCTCCGCAAACACACCTAATATTTTTAGTATATTAGCGCTCAAAAAGCAGGGATTATGAACATATTCAGTTTTACGGCTCATTTCGGTTCGGAGGAAGATTGTCGTTTGCATTTCAAGGAGCAGCGTGATAAGGAAGGGGTTGTCTGCAAGCGATGCGGGGGCACTTCCCATTATTGGTTACAGGGTAAATGGAGTTATGAATGCAAAGGTTGCCGTTTCCGCACCTCGTTGCGCAGCGGTACGATCATGGAGAGCTCCAAGCTGCCGTTTCTGGTGTGGTACAAAACGATGTTCCTGATGAGTTGCACAAAAAAGGGATTCTCCACCAACGAACTCCAGAAGCAATTAGGATTGAAGCGTTACGAACCGGTATGGGCGATGGTACACAAACTCCGCAGGGCGATGGGCAACCGGGATGCAAGGTATACACTGGAAGGGATGATAGAACTGGATGAGGGTTACTTTTCGGTGGCCAGTAAGGAAATCGAGCGAGGCAAGGGTACACGTGGCCGGGGAGCCGAGGGAAAGCAGAACGTTGCGGTGATGGCCGAAAGCACCCCGTTGGAAGATATCGAAACGGGCAAAAAGGAGAAGCATGTGCGTTATTTCAAGGCCAGGGTACTGGATAGCCATCAAAGTGAAGGAATCAACGGCGTGGTCAGGGACTGCATGGAGGATGATGCCATCGTATTTTCGGACAAAAGCACTTCTTACGTTGACATCTCCGATCTGGTGGAATTGCACGTCACCGAGAAATCAGACGCCAAAACCACCAAGGAAACACTCAAATGGGTGCATATCGCAATCAGTAATGCAAAACGGACATTGCTGGGCAACTACCATAAAATCAAAAGGAAATACTTACAGTTGTATCTCAACGAGTTTATTTACAAATTAAACAGACGGTATTTTGGAGACAAACTCTTTGACAGACTAGTAATTGCGAATATAACAGGTGCATAAACGGATAATCAGAAAAATCTATATGAACATTATAATTTAAAACCATATGTCATAAGTTATATTGACACAATGTTATTTGCAGATAAACTTGGGATGCCTAAAAAAATAAAAGATTTAGCAGAGAGTTTGGACTTAGAAGTAACAAATCATCACGACCCAGAATTCGATGCAAAACTTTGTGCTTTAATATTTGGCGAATTGACTGACAAGTATCCAAGTTATCAAGAACTAATAAGAAAAATTGATGACCAGCCTAAAACAAATAATAATTATTTCAATCAACCAAGTGAAGATGTTTTAGAAGAAAATGAAGAGCATTTATCAAATTATCAAATAACTCAAAACGAACTTGAAAACATTGATTTAATAGGAAAAGGAATAGTTATTACGGGCAACTTTTCAATAGAAAGAGAAGAAATAAAAACTTTTCTAATGAAAATTGGTGGACAAATAAAATCAGGAATAACAGGTAAAGTAGATTTTGTTTTTGCAGGTGAAGATTGTGGTTGGTCAAAAATCCAAAAAATAAACGACTTAAACCAATCAAAAAAAGCAAACATTAGAATTTTAAACGAAGCTGACTTAAATTATCTTATCAAAAAATACGGCATATAACATCGCATTGGCAAAATGGCGGGTTAAGTGCCAAACTCAACTTTTGTGCATTTTATTCCGCCGAATGTGTTCCACATTCAGCTTTTTTTAATAATTTAGCTTCTGTGGAAACACATCGGCTACGTCACTGCTAAATTGAACTTTTTGTCCAATTTATCCGCCACTTCGCCAATGCGTTTCCCGTTAGTGGCAACAAAAACAAACGATAACCTCAAATCCGCAACTAAGCTCTTCAGCGTCCTTCTTGCGTCTAAACGTCCTC
>UQLZ01000101.1 GCA_900541935.1 uncultured Prevotellaceae bacterium
GGGCTTGAACCAGGGACCTCCAGATTATGAGGCTGTTGTTCATTTGGCGGATTCTTTGGTTGATATTTCACCGGATTCCTCGTTGATAATATGTCATAATTTTTTCAAGGTTTACCCGTATTTTGAAGATTCTCTTTATATTGCTGCTAAGTTGACAGAGGGCAATGCGTACTTTTCGATTGGCGATTTGGAAGAGGCTATAAAGTCTTTTGCTTTAGCAAAGGATTTGCTGTCTGGGCGAAACGATACTCTGCAGTTGATTAATGCGTTGAGTGACTTGGGCGTTGCGATGCGAGTTTCCCAAAAATCGGATTCTGCTCTTGTACTTTATAAAGATGCTTTGTCGCTTATGCGAGAAGGCGAGTATCCAGATGAGCGTACGCACCTTCTTGCTTCCATTGCGATACTTTATGCAAATACCGGGCGTCTTGATGAGGCTAAAGGGTACGCAGACAGGGCATTGGTTGCGTCAAAGGAGGCTACAGACGGCGACCTTATTATGTACGCAAACTCGTCGGCTGGTGCTATATATAATCTTCTTGGAGAAAAGGGAAAGGCTTTGGAACTTCTCAACCAGGCAATGGCAGATGCGCGGAGCAGGGGTCTTGTTCGCCATGAACTGAAGGCGATAGGGCATGCCATTGATTTGCATTTGCGGTCAGGTAATATGGATTCGGTTAATTATTATTTGAGAAGAGGCGAAGAGTTGTCATCCCAGTTCCCGACAACGTCGGTAGAAGGTTTGGGTTTTTTGGAAGAGAAGCATGTTGTGCTGACCGCTATGGGTCGCTTTCGCGAGAGTCTGAATGTGCAGAAGTATCTGCAGAGCCTTCAGTCTAAGTCGCCAACGTTTATGCCACATGATAAATTGTGGCTTCGGATGGCGCGTAATTATAAGGGGCTTGGTATGGCAGACAGTATGTCGGTATGCTATGAGCATGCTGTTTCGGTTGCAGACAGCCTTAGAGGAGCAGATGCCGACAGGCAGTTGAGCGAGTTTTATGCCCGTTTCAAGACCTCGGAAAAAGAGTTGGCTCTTGCTAAGGTTGAGAGCGATAAGGCTCGTTCTGATATGTGGCTGACGATTGCAATAGGGGTTGTGTTAGTGTTGGTAGCCGTCGTTGTTGTTGGTGTGCTGTATGTCCGCAACCGTCGCCGTAAGGCTGAGATGCAACTTCTTCAAAGCCATATCAATGGTGTTGAGCAGGAGCGTGGACGTTTGGCAAAGGACCTCCACGACGGTATTTGCAATGACCTTTACGGGATTGAAATGCTTCTCCAGACGGATATGGAGCGTAAGGAATTGTTGTCGGAAGTTGAATCAATTCGTTCTGAAGTACGTCGCATATCCCACGAGATGATGCCGCCGTCGCTTGAGGATGCCGGATTGGGAGAGGTTATTGGAGGAATGGTAGTAAAGTTGCGTTCTGCTTACCCGTCAATAGAGTTCAATTATATTTGCAGTCCGCAGGATGGTTGGGAAGTTGTTCCTACCCTATATTCATATAACCTGTACCGCATTTGTCAGGAATTGGTTGGCAATATTTTGCATCATTCCAAGCCTGGTAGGATAAATATTTGCTTGTCGTTAGATAAGGATGAGGTAATCCTTTCTGTTAGTCACGATGGGGAAGTTCGTGAAGGTTCTCCGTGTGGAAAAGGTATAGGTGTTGATTCTATTAAGGAGCGCCTTGCGGCAATAGGAGGCAAGGCGGATGGTCTGCCTTATTCGCTGGAGATGAAAATTAGTTGCTCTTTTCGGTGAAGCAGTCACGGAAAACCGTGATTACAATATACGATAATTGCTTTATTTTTGCACTATGAAAGAGAAACTTACACAAAATATGTCCGCAAGAAAGTCTATTCTTGTTGTTGATGACCATGAGTTAGTGTTACGAGGCATTTATCATATACTAAAGCAGTCCTTTCCAGAAGCTGAAATATTGACGGCAGATACAGGAGAGAATGCGGTTAAAACGCTTGGAGGACAGAGTCTTGATTTGGTGACTGTTGATTTGGAGTTGCCAGATATGTCTGGCTTTAATCTGATAGACTATATTCGGTTAAATCAGCCTAAAGCAAAGATACTTGTCAATACCGTTCATGACGAGATATGGACGGTAAAGCGATTGGCAGAGCGACGGGTAGAGGGGGTTGTATTCAAGAGTGCCCAGGCTCAGGATTTTGTTGAAGCTGTTAGCAGGCTTCTTGCAGGCGAAACATATTACAGTTCGGGAGCCCAGTTGCTGATGAAATCTATCAACACTCAGAATGCGGAAGAAATGAGCCTATCCATGCGAGAAGTTGAGGTTCTGCGATTGATAGCGTACGGATATAATACTGAAGAGATAGGAGCTAGATTGGGTGTTAAGCCAAATACCGTAGAGACACATCGCCGTCATTTGCTTGAAAAATTGCAAGTTCGTAATAGTGCCGAATTGGTTCGTCGTGCAATTTCGAGTGGAATCTTGTCGTCAATGGAATAGTGGAGAAGTGTGTTTTTAAATAATTGATATTAAATTGTCTGTGTGTGATGAGTTGCATTTTGCCCGTCAAGCGGGAATAGAATGTAATTAATCATTGACTATCCGTGATGTTGTTGGGAGTGACACTTCGTCGCTCCTAAAAAGGGGTTGTTTTCTTTAATAAAAATTGGCTTATATCGTTATTGCGGGTCTAAAGAACTTTGGCTCCTATGTGATGCATTTGTTGTATGTAATAAGGGTTCATTAGAAAATTAGTATGGGATTGACCTAACAGCCATAAGACTTTGAGGTAACTCTCTACAAGCACAATCAATAAACCATTTGCTCCTGCAGAGCGCTTTTTTAGGTGTGTTGCATACCTGGGGCGTTGCCCCAGGCTGATGAACTGTAGGGCTTTTAGCCAGCAAATATCATGTTTTTTG
>UQLZ01000102.1 GCA_900541935.1 uncultured Prevotellaceae bacterium
ATATTTACCTTTCCACATTGGCATCTTCAATTTAATGAAGATAGCCGATGCAAAGAATACTATCAAACAAATTATTGCCATATTCTGCCAAAGCTAATATATTCGTTTAATCCATCTTTTGTTTGCTTCAAATCCCCATTGAACATGCCACTTTCTACCTGTAACCTTGTCTAAAAGGAGAAATTGATACATATTCTTTGTTGGATATAATTCAAATGTTCCACACCCTGTTTCAAGAGACAAATCTTCATCGTTAAGGGTAACAGAACCTTCTTTTCCATCATCTAACGACCATTGCACAACATCTATTTTACCCGTACTAGTGTCTAATTGCAGAAAGTTGTAGATGTTCTCTGTTGGATAGAGTTTGTATCTGTCAAGACCGTGTATGCGGAAATCCACGTCTTCCAATAGGTCGTGTATCTTTATCAAGGTCGAATCTTTCGCAATCTTAGAAGTTTGCGAACCTAACTTACTTTGTGCTGTTGCTCCGAATGCTATAAGCAGGGAGCAAAATATTAACATAAATCTCTTCATAGCTACATTATAATTTGATTACTTGAATTTCTCCCAATCAAGATTGAAAGAATCGTTGTTTTGTGAAAGCCATATAAGGTATTGTCGGTCTGTTTTGCAAACCTCCTCAATGGACTTTCCCTTGTATTTCCCGAAGCTCATTATATCGTTAGGACCAAGTGTTGGTCTATTCTCCATATGATATTCCAATACCTTATCAACATCGGTATAGAAGTGTTGGGAATCTATAATCGCCCATTTGACATACTGCCAATCTTTAATGATGACCTCTTTCAAAGTCATATCCTTATATTTACCAAAGCCAATCTTGTCATCAAGACCGAGAACCTTAACTGATTCTGTAGTCTTCTCACCTATGATGTCCAACAACATCCATGAGCCACATCCACAACATGGTATTGGTTGCGGTTCGGTATCATCCTTTGTACACCAACTGTGTTCTGGGTCATTCTCATAAGCATCAGCTCTTTCACCATTACGGTAATAAAAACCAAATACATTTCCAAACTTACCACCTCTTCCATGTGGTTCAACTCGTACAACCTCCACATACTGATTACGATACCAGTCTTAAACTCTTCCGTCAGGGAATCTTTGGGCAGTAAAAGGCAATGCTCTACCTATATTGTAGTAAATCTCCGTTAGGTTCTGATGTGGATACTTGCAATTCACCGCATCAACCAACGTTTTCTTTTCTTCTTCTGTCATAGCTTCACTTCTTTAGTTTCTGATATTCCGTCTTGGTCATAATACCTTCTCTGGCTTTATCCATATTATCTGCATCTTTGTAGAAAATCCAATGTATCACAGGTTTTCCGCCATAGGCAGAAGAGTAAGCTTGTTGGAAGTTCCACCCCCTTGTCAACCATATAATTTGCTGCATCTACCATGCTGTTAAACTTGATTTCTTCGCCATTTTCATCCACAAATTTCAATTTGCGGCTGAGGTCTCCCCAAATATTATATGAAGCCTTTGTCCCGAAGTCGAAGATTATTTTCAAACCAGAAGAAAGGTCTTTCTCAATACCCTTTACCTCGCAATAATAACGATGTTGTGCAAACGCATTGCCAACATTACAAATAAGGCATAAAGCCAATAAATATTTCATAATAGTCTTGCTCATTTCTTTCTTGTTTTATAGTCCTTGTGATACTTTGCTATACACTTGTTGGAAAACTCTTTCATTGATGGCATTCTGGAAGCTCTTGTTGTCAAGTTGTTCTTTCATCTGTATAACTGCATCCTTTGTCGGTTCAAGCAGCACGTCAATGCGGCACAACACCAACATAGGCAGAATGACCTTCTTGTAATCGCCTCTGTTGAAAGCGTTCACAAGTACATCATTGGCTATGTTCCAGATGAACGAGAACAAAAAGTTATATTGTGACTGTTCCATTATGTCTTGTCTTTTATTTAGTACTACGTTCATTCGCGTCTGAGATAAGTTCCTTCATATCCACAGACAATATCTGTGCAATTTAAAGAAGCGTTGTAAGGTTGGGTTGGGTACGATTGCACACATAGGGCATTGACCGTACTAAAACTCTTGCCCATTTTCTTGGAAAGCCAAGTTTGGCTTATTCCTTTCTCCTCTAAAACTGCCTTTATGCGATTTAACTTCATATTTTTATTGCATTTCACCTTACAAAAATAATAATTTATTGCGATAATCTATTATAAAAAGCAAAAAATTAGCATATTATAAGATGATTTTAGCCGAAGATACTACAAATCCGACTTTTTATGCTTATTTTAGAGGCTTTATGGCTCTGTTTTTAGGTTTTGGCTTAAAAGTAAAGTTGTAATTTTCTAAAGAGATAGGCAATCAATGTTCACCTCTTAAAAAATTGTAATTTGAGAGAAAAAAATAGTTTTTCCAGATTTTAATTTTATCTTTGCACCGTAATTAAAGCGTTCTTTGTATATTGCAAAGTTGAGAAAGAAAAAGAATATATCTCGTTTCTAAATCGTTAGCAGTTACATCCTTCAAAGCACTTAACTCATTGACATTCAATTAATAAAAGATTTTGCTGTGACTCCCCGA
>UQLZ01000103.1 GCA_900541935.1 uncultured Prevotellaceae bacterium
GTAGTGAAAATACGAAAATCGTAAGTAGCTGATAATAAGCATTCTTTTCATTCAGAAAGAAAGCGGCTCAAAAATAGCGCGTTAACTCTTAACCGATTGAGAATCAATGACATTCATTATTTGCATCGGAAAGTAAGTCGTGATAAACAACGATTAATATCGACAACAAATGATAGTTAAGGTGCTCAAAATGAGCACCTTTCTTTTTAGCCTTACTATTGGTTATAATCAATGGTAAGGCTTTTTTAGCACCTTTTTGTACCGCTCTTGTACCTCCACTTTTCAAAAGTAATAATTTGAGACTCCATTTTTGGCAAATGAGTGCAAGATTGCCGAGAGTTTTGGACAATGATGGACGATGATATAAGACTATTGAAAATAAACGGAGTAATGACAGACGACTTTTTCTACAATAAATTAAGTAAAAAAGTATAAAAAGCGTACAAATGACAGCAAGCAAAGAAAGAATTCTAAAAATTTGCGAGTATTGTGGGAAGAGCTTCTATGCATCAAAATCCACAACTCGTTATTGCTCCAAGCAATGCAACAGTTATGCCTATAAGGCAGCAAAACGTGAGGAGAAAGTAAAGATGGCTGAGACAATGAGCCACCGAAAAGCTTCCGAGAAATCCATGTCTGAAATCCTTGTGAAAGAATACCTCACTATTCAAGAGGTCGCTATACTTTTGGGACTAAGCAGACAGACCATATATAATATGGTGTATAGTGGTAAGTTGCGAGCATCCAAGATTACTTCTCGTTTATCTTTAATCAGAAAGCGAGATATAGATTATCTTGTTGATAGTTTGCCATACACCACAAAAAAAAGTGCTTCAAAAGAAGCAGTTCATGCAAACCGAGAGCTACCTGTTCCAGAATATTACTCTGCCAAGGAAATTGCAGAAGTCCACAACACTTACGAGACCGCCATCTATGAGATAGTCAAGAAAGTCAAGATTTCAAGAATATCCATACAAGGAAGAGTATATTGGAACAAGAAAGAGGTGGATGATTATTTTGCACACCTGTCTCCAGATCCAACCATCAGTGAATGGATGACTGTTATGGACATTCAACAGAAATATTGTATGACGAAAACAGCCGTATATAGTTTCGTTAGTCACAATGCTATTCCAAGAAAAATGGAAGGTAACAATGTTCTGTATTCCAAGCGTCATGTACAATTGGCAAAAGGTGAATCCGTAGAAGACCAACTTTATTATACAATACCGGAGGCCATGAAGTTGTATGGTTTAAGTCAGGACCAGATTTATAAGCGTATCAAGAAATACGCTATTGAAAAGGTGAAGATTGGCAAGTATATCAAGATTTCCAAGCGAGATTTAGAGAAAGCTATCGGCAAGCCTAAGGTTATTTAGCGGTTATCAAAAGGTTAAGTTGTACCCCATTACATAACTCTATTATTTTGCAATCGATTTCAAAGATCTCTTAATACGGGATCATATATGAAACATAAGTATCACATTATAAAAAGTAAACATCATGGTAAATACATGTACAAGAGTTTCTCTTCGCCAAAGAGCGATTAAAAACGACCGTATTTCTCTTTATTTGGATTTCTATCCACCAGTACGCAACCCTGAGACTATGCAAATGAGTCGCAGGGAATATTTAGGTATCTATATCTATGCTCATCCAAAGAATGAGATGGAACGTGAGTTTAATACAGATATGCTCAACAAAGCAGAGGCCATCCGTTGTATCAGAACCCAATCACTCATCAATGAAGAATTTGGTTTTTTGGACAAAACACGACAGAAAGCTGATTTTTTGGCATACTTTGAGAAGATGACACATAAGAAAGATGACAAGTGGACATGTGTCTACAAGCATTTCTTCAAATTTGTTCAAGGTCATTGTACATTTGGGGATGTGACAGTGGAACTTTGCAAAAAGTTCAGAGAGTATCTTCTGAATGCAAATCAGTTGAATCGAACAAAACAAAAGGTATCTCTCAACTCTGCAGCAGGTTACTACTCTACTTTCCGTGGTCTCTTAAAAATCGCCTATCGTGACAAGTGGCTGCGTGAGAACATCAATGACTATCTGGACAAGATTGAGCCACAAGATGTAAAGAAGGAGTTTCTTACCCTCGATGAAGTAAAGCAGTTGGCAGCTACTCCTTGCGATATACCTGTACTGAAGTCTGCCTCCCTCTTTGCTTGCCTCACAGGATTGCGAATCAGCGACATCTTAAAATTGCGTTGGGAAGACTTCGAGATAGCTCCCGACCAAGGCTATTGCTTGCGTATTCGTACCCAGAAGACTCAGACCGAGGCAACCTTGCCTATCAGCAACGAGGCATACGAACTATGTGGTGAACCAAGCACGGGTATCGTGTTCAAGGGATTGAAGCGCAGCATGATTAACCATCCCCTTAAAGCATGGTTGAAGAAGGCAGGAATCACTAAGCCATTTTCATTCCATGTATCGAGTCACAGTAAATTCTTTTATTTATTGAATATCAGCGAGTTGAGTATTTTAAAGAATGTGACTGCTAACGATTTAGAAACGAGCTATATTCTTTTT
>UQLZ01000104.1 GCA_900541935.1 uncultured Prevotellaceae bacterium
TGCCGCCAGCTACCCTTTTGTGGACTTGCCATCTGGGGACACCTTGCGTTGCAAGCTGTTCCCAGCCGACAAGTTTCATAAAATATGCTATCTTTTCGATAGGCAATAAAGTATAATAAAGTCAGCAATAAATCGGAATTTTACGGTCAGTAAGGAATGCGTAAAGTTATATGATTGTATTATAAGCGATTTGTTAAATTTTTATAACCACTTGTATTTGCCTGCGATTTATGGTATAATATTTTGAAATTTAGAAAGAGGTGGGAAGATGATTAACTTTTCTTGCAAATAAAATCAAAATATGCGGTAGTGCTATACTTTGGCATTATTGTGTCTATTGCAAGAAAGTTATATGTCTATCTTACTCAATATAGTGCTGTTGCCACTTTTGCTTAGTGGTGTTATTTTATGCTATGACGAGCTGCAAGGATAAACTTTCTTGTGGCTCTTATTTTGTTTTGGAGGTGCTTTATGAATAGTGCAGAACAGATAGTTACACATGATTCACTCCGTATAGTGTCGGTTCCTTTTGGTGAAATCTATACGTAGTAAACATTCACCGAACCGACTTTGTATCGTATGACATGCAAAGGAGGATAATATTTATGTCAATGATTAAAATTGAAAACCTTACGTTTTCATATCCGACAAGTTATGATAATGTTTTTGAAAATGTCAGTTTCCAGGTTGATACCGATTGGAAGCTTGGTTTTGTGGGCAGAAACGGACGAGGTAAAACAACCTTTCTGAATCTTCTGCTTGGGAAATATGAGTATAGTGGAAAAATCCTATCATCCGTACAGTTTGATTATTTTCCTTATCCCGTTTCAGATAAGAATCGTATTACAGAGGATATATTGCAGGAGATTTGCCCACTTGCGGAAGAATGGGAACTTATGCGAGAACTTTCTTATCTTGATGTTGATGTCGATGTGCTTTGGCGACCTTTTGAAACACTTTCCAACGGAGAGCAGACAAAGGTTTTGATTGCCGCTCTTTTTCTTAATGAAGGGCATTTCCTACTGATTGATGAACCTACCAACCATTTGGATGCCAAAGCGAGAAAAAGTGTGGCGGCATATCTGAAAAAGAAAAAGGGATTCATCTTAGTTTCTCACGATCGTCGCTTTCTTGACGATTGTGTTGACTATATTCTATCGATTAACCGAGCGAATATCGAAGTGCAAAGAGGAAACTTTTCATCATGGATGTCAAATTTTGAGCGACAGCAAGAATTTGAACTGGCTCAGAACGAACGTTTGCAAAAGGACATCAGACGATTACAGCAGTCGGCAAAACGCGCTGCAGTATGGTCTGAACGTGTAGAAGCTTCCAAAATTGGGGCAGCAGATAAAGGTTATGTCGGTCATAAAGCCGCCAAAATGATGAAGCGTTCAAAATCTATAGAAGCGAGACAACAACAGACAATCGAACAAAAATCAGCATTGCTGAAAAATATGGAAACCGCAGAAGCCCTCAAGATACAACCGCTTAATTACCATACAGATTTGCTTGCATCATTATCGAATGTAGTAGTTTATTATGATGGCATTTCAGTTTGTGAACCCGTTTCGTTTGAAATAAGACAGGGAGAACGCATTGTGCTTGATGGAAAGAACGGCAGTGGCAAAAGTAGCCTGTTAAAGTTGGTAGTCGGGCAGTCCATAGATTATACGGGTACAGTAACACTTGGCTCTGGGCTTGTAATTTCTTATGTGCCACAGGATACATCGTATTTATGTGGAACCCTTTCCGAGTTTGCAGAAGAAAACAACCTTGATGAAAGTTTGTTCAAGGCAATTCTTAGGAAAATGGACTTTGAGCGTGTACAGTTTGAAAAGGATATTAAAGACTTTTCTGGCGGGCAAAAGAAGAAAGTCCTAATTGCGAAAAGCCTTTGTGAAAAGGCACACTTGTATGTATGGGATGAACCGCTCAACTTTATTGATGTGTACTCACGTATGCAGATTGAACAACTCATAACGGAGTTTGCCCCGACCATGCTCCTGGTAGAACATGACAGTGTTTTTCGAGATACTGTGGCAAGTAAAATTGTGAATATCTAAATTGGTTCTTCCGCAATTTTACGTTTTTCGCTTTAATAAAAATGGAGAATGCTGATTTACACTGGCATTCCAGTATTGAAAAATTACAAAATACGGATAATTGCGTAAGAACCTCTAAATTAAAATAATTGTATGGGTTAATTCCAGCTTTACAGAGACTCAAATTCCAGTTTGTAGAATTAAGAAAATCGTAATTTGTGGAGGTAAAATATAGATGAATCAAGGTAGAATTATTGTAATCACAGGTGCG
>UQLZ01000105.1 GCA_900541935.1 uncultured Prevotellaceae bacterium
TTTTTTATCCCAAGGTGCAGTTTATCTTATCAAAAGATAATACAAACCGAGAGCAAAAAAAACAAAACAGGTGCATCCTCTCGGTGCACCCATAATCTGATAATCCAAGTAAACCGGACTAATCATAAGCCTCGGCGGTTGTAACCAAATACCATTTTACAACCTTTACAATCATTTTTTTCATAAACCAATCCTTTATAACCTTCTTGGAAACCTAAATCAAGAGGGTTTTCTTTGTTTTCACGACAAAGGTATATATCTTTTTCTAAAAATAAGTGACATTAATCAATTTTTAAACACGATTTAACGTAAATCCTACCTATCGACTACTTTTTTTCTTATTTTCTCTCAAATTATAATCACTTTGACACAATTTATCCTTCTTATCTTGCAAAAATTCAAAATCATTTGTATCTTTGATAACTCCATTAAACCAACACAATTATGAAAAAAATATTATTCAGTATATTCTTAGCCGTTATGGCTATCTCTTTAAACAGTTGCGAAGACGATTATTATGGGCCTTCTATTCCGGATTTCTCCGGCGACTGGGTGCTTATTGAATCAAATGGACACCCTATAAACCCTAACTATGCCGACATCTACACATTCTGGAGAAATGGAGAAGGTGAACTTTCATATATAGACGACTATGGAACTGAAATAATCCTGCCTTTTACTTGGGATGCTGATGAATACACTATTTATATTAGATTTAGAAACCCAAACTATAACCCTATGTTTGTTTACTACGATTATCAGGGAAGATATATGTACTTCTCAGAAAGTCCGAATTTTGTGTTTTACGACGTTCTCGAACGGTACTAACCGAAAACATTACGGATATTTTCCACAACAACCGCAAGGAGGTCATCCACCGAGATTCCCCTTGCGGTTGCTATTTTTTCTGCAATAGCGCCTATCGGAAGCTTTGAATCATCAGTCTCAATGAGCAACCGGTCTAAAGAAACATTCTTTACCGCCTCAAACTGAAATTTCTCACCAAAAGAAAGATATAACCCTTTATCCGTTAGCATTTTGGCAACATTCGCATTCCCTCTAAACCCATGACGCACCCATTTCTGACTTGGGCGCAAATCTCTTCGCAACCCAAGAATACTATCCACAGACTTTACTTCATGAATTATCAGCGGCTTATCAAGCATTTCAGATAAAGTAACATGCTTTACAAATGCACGCTCCTGATATTCAATATCCCCGCCACGCAAACGGTCAAGACCAGACTCCCCAATAGCAACGACCTGCGGATGCCTTGCCGCTACCTCAAGCATATCCCAATCACAATCACCAAAGACATCCCACGGATGATAGCCAACAGAATAAAGAATACCTGGGACAGGCAAAAAAGCATCAGGAGAACACGAAACAACCGCATTCTCTGCCGTCAAGCAATGAGTATGGCAATCAATAATCATCTAAGGAACAGGGTCATAACCACTTCCGCCCCACGGATTGCAACGCAAAACCCTCTTTACTGCCAGCCACAAACCCTTAACAGGACCGTGCTTGCGAAGTGCCTCTATCGCATACTGGCTACATGTTGGAGTAAATCGGCATACCGGCGGAAATAGCGGAGAAATACAATAACGGTAAAACTTTATTGGAAGAATGAGCAAACCGACCATTGCTGAACGAAAGATGCTAAAGAGTCTCATCTTTTTTATCCAATATAACTGTTAAAGAAGAGAGCAACTTCTGCATTTTCCGCTCTACACGCGAATAATCAGAAAGTTCATTAGATATATAAAGGAAAGCAATATCAACCTTCTTTCCTCCAAGGTTTCCAATAAATGAACGGTTCAAACGATAAGCCTCACGGATACGGCGACGCATAAGAACTCGCCCAACAGCCTTCCTTATTCGCTTCTTGGGAATAGTAATAAGAAACTGAACATCAGAGCCATAGTTACGGTCACTCACACGGCAAACCATTCGCAACGGATACGCAACAGAAGAGACACCCCCTGCAAAAAGAGCATCTACAGCCGAACGATGGCACAACTTCTCCGACTTATCAAGACCAAACTCAGACATAATTTTCCTAATTTGGTACAAAGATAGTGAAAGGTGAGTGCAGTAGCAAGTGAAAACGCAGTTTTCAACTTGACAATGCCGAACCGAATCCTATCTTATCAAAAGATAATACAAACCGAGAGGAGAAAAAACAAGTTTACTTGATTTTTTATCCCAAGGTGCAGTTTATCTTATCAAAAGATAATACAAACCGAGAGCA